>JBFJPL010000087.1:0-15966 GCA_041617155.1 Kiloniellales bacterium | reverse complement strand
CGGCCCGGCTACGAAATCGCGATCGACAGACCGTCATAGCCGGGCTCGACGCCGGCCGGGCAGCGTGCCGCCAGATCCGCGTAGTCGACGGTATGGTTGAGGTGGGTGAGAATCGCCCGGCGCGGCCCGACCCGCTCGATCCAGCTCAGCGACTTCTCGAAGTGGGCGTGGGTCGGGTGCGGCTCCAGGCGCAGACAGTCGACGATCCAGAGCTCCACCCCTTTCAGGACCTCGAAGGCCGCGTCGTCGAGCTCGACCACGTCGGTCGAATAGGCCACGGGGCCGAAGCGGAAACCGAGGGTCTGCTCGAGCCCGTGATCCTGGACAAAGGGCACCACCTCGATCGGCCCGATTTGAAACGGCCCTTCGATCGTGCGGTCCGCCAGCAGCGGCTTGTAAAAGGCACCGGGATCGGCACTGGACACAAAAGCGTAGCCGAAGCGCTCGAGCAGGGTCCGGCGCGTCCGCGGGTCCATGTAGGCGTCGATCGGGCCGCCCCTGTCGTAGACGAACCAGCGCAGATCGTCGATGCCGTGGCAATGGTCGCCGTGGGCATGGGTATAGAGCACCGCGTCGATGTGGCCGATCTGCGCGTCCAGGATCTGCTGGCGCAGGTCCGGCGAGGTATCGACCAGGATTGTCGTGCCGTCCTGCTCGACCAGAATCGAGACCCGGCGCCGCCGGTTCCTGGGGTTGGCCGGATCGCAGTTGCCCCAGTAGCCGCCCGGCTTCCGGCCCGGCAAGGGCACGCCGCCGGAACCGCCGCAGCCTAGGATCGTGACCTTCATGCGCCGGCCTTGGCGAACAGCCGGTGGAAGTTGTCGGTCGTGGTCGCCGCCAGCGCCGAGGCCTCGATCCCCTTGATCTCGGCCAGCTTCTCCGCGGTATGGACCACGAAGGCCGGTTCGTTGCGCTTGCCGCGCTTGGGCACCGGCGCCAGATAGGGCGAATCGGTCTCCACCAGCAGCCGGTCCAGGGGCACTTGCCTGATGGTTTGCCTGAGCCCGTCGGCCTTCTTGAAGGTCAGGATACCGGCGATCGAGATGTAGAATCCGAGTTCGAGCGCCGCTTCGGCCAAGGCCGGACCGGCGGTGAAGCAGTGGATCACGCCGCTGAACGGACCTGCGGCATATTCCCGACGCAAGACGCGCACCGTATCGTCGTCGGCATCCCGGGCGTGGACGATGAGCGGCAGCCCGGTTTCCCGGGCGGCGGCTATGTGGGCGCGAAAGCTCTGTTCCTGGGCCGCGCGCGGCGAATGCTCGTAGTAGAAATCGAGTCCGGTTTCGCCGATGCCGACGACTTTGGAATCGGCGGCCAGCTCGATCAGCCGTGTCGGATCTTCCTGCCCCTCCGCTTCGGCCTCGTGCGGATGGACCCCGACCGAGCAATAGACCCGGTCGAAGCGCGCGGCGATAGCGCGCACCCGGGGAAATTCCGACAGCTTGGTGCAGATCGTGACAAGCGTGCCGACTCCCGCCCGCCGGGCGCGGCCGACCACCTCGTCAAGGTCTTCGTCCCTTTCCAGGTAATCCAGATGACAGTGCGAATCGACCAGCATCGCCGAATCCTCGAGAACGGGTGCCGGGCAGCGGCGCCTGCAGTTAGCCCGGGTCGCCCGGACAGGTCAATCGGATCGTGTCGCGGCCGGCCGAGCGGCGTTCGTTGCCAGGGACCGCTTGTGCTAACGTCGCCGAAATCCGGTCGCGCCGGAGAGGCGACGCCGGCTCGAGCCACGGCAAGGCGGTCAGAAGCAATGAACCAAACGTTTCGCATCGGCAAGATCGAGGTGGCGGCGAACCAGCGGACGACGATCGACCTACCGATCACCGGGCTTTTCGATAACACGCCCATGACCTTGACCGTTCGGGTGATCAACGGCGCCGAACCGGGTGCACGGCTGTTCCTGAGCGGCGCCATCCATGGCGACGAGATCAACGGCGTGGAGATCATCAACCGGGTACTGAGTCTGCCCGAGCTGTCCGGATTGACCGGCACGCTGGTCGCGGTGCCGATCGTCAACGTCTTCGGATTCGTCTCCGAGTCGCGCTACCTGCCCGACCGCCGCGACCTCAATCGGTCCTTTCCAGGCTCAGCGAGGGGATCGCTGGCCGCGCGCCTCGCCCATCTGTTCATGACCGAAATCGTCGAGCGCTGCACCTGCGGCGTGGATCTCCATACCGGAGCCATCCACCGCGACAACTACCCGCAGATCCGCGCCAATCTCGACGACCCGGAAACCGAACGCCTGGCCACCGCCTTCGGCGCCGAGGTCGTGATCAATGCCGGCTTCCGTGACGGCAGCTTGCGACAAGCAGCGGGGAGTCGCAACGTGCCCGTCATCGTCTACGAGGCCGGCGAGGCGCTACGCTTCGATGAGGCCGCCATCGAGGTCGGCGTGTGCGGCGTGGTCAACGTCATGCGCCACCTGGGGATGCTGCCGCCGGCGGAGCCGGTCGCACCGCGCCATGATCTAATCATGGCCCGTTCGAGCAGGTGGATCAGGGCGCCGGCGAGCGGCATCCTGCGCTATCCGGCGGCGCTTGGCTCGCAGGTCGCAAAGGGCGGCCGCCTTGGTGTCGTCGCCAATCCCTTCGGCGAAAACGAATCCGAGGTGCTAGCCCGAAACGACGGCCTGGTGGTCGGCTGCAGCAACCTGCCGCTGGTCCATGAAGGCGACGCCCTGTTCCATATGGTCGCCCGCGAGGGAACCCAGTGTACGGCGCTCAGCCTCGAAGCCGGCATGATCGAGGAAGACTACGAACCGGCGACACCGCCCGCGAGCGGATGACCGAGCCGCCGGAACGCCATTCGGCGCCCAGGGCCGGGCGCTGGCCCACCTTGCCGGCGGCCGTCGCCGTTGCGTTTCACCTCCTGACGGCCGCGCCCGGATCGGCCGAAGACCCGCCGGTTACCGTCTTGGCCGCCGGCGACATCGCGTTCTGCAGGCTGAACTGGCCGCGGAGGCTGCTCTACCGCCTGGTCGGCCGCAACCCCGAACCGGGGGCAGAGGCCACGGCCGGCCTGCTCGACCGCCTGCCGGGCGCGATCCTGGCGCTCGGCGACCTCGCCTATTGGAACGGCACGGCTAAGGAGTTCCGCGACTGCTACGGGCCGACCTGGGGTCGGCACAAGAAGCGGACCTGGCCGGTGCCCGGCAATCACGAGTACCAAAGCAAGGGTGCCGCCCCCTACTTCGCCTATTGGGGGCCGCGCGCCGGCCAACCCGGGCGTGGCTACTACAGCTTCGATCACGGCGCCTGGCACATCATCGCGCTCAACAGCAACCTCGAGGCCACCGCCGGCTCGGCGCAGGAGCGCTGGTTGCGGGCCGACTTGGCGGCGAGCGGGGTGCGCTGCATCCTGGCCTTCTGGCACAGTCCGGTCTTCAGCTCCGGCAAGTACGGCGACTCGCCGGAGATGCTGGCCGCCTACCGGGCGCTCTACGAAGCCGGCGCCAGCGTCGTGCTCGCCGCCCACAGCCACAACTACGAACGCCTTGGCCCGATGGACCCGGACGGCCAGGCCGACCCGGAACGGGGCATCCGCAATTTCGTGGTTGGCACCGGCGGGGCGCATCTGCGGCCCTCAGACCGCCCGCCTCGGCCCAACAGCGAGGTGCTCGACGGCGGCTCCTGGGGCCTGCTCGAGCTCACCCTGTACGACGACCGCTACGACTGGCGCTTCGTGCCGGTTAAAGGTCACAAACTGCAAGACAGCGGCAACGCCGCCTGCGTCCGACGCCGTTAGCTCGCCGCTGCCTCGTCGTCTTCCACGAAGCGCGGGAACACGCCCTCGGGCTTGGGCAGCGAACTGCCCGGCACCAGCTGGGCGTCGAGCGCGGCGAAGTCGCGTTTATCCGTCGGCACGGCGAGCTGATCGAGCATTTGGCCCATCGAACCCGGCATCACCGGCTGACTGAAGAGCGCCAGGTGCCGGATGGTTTCGGCCAGCACGTAGAGCACCGCCTGCATGCGCGCCGGATTACTCTTCTTGAGCACCCACGGCGCCTGCTCGTCGACGTAGCGGTTGGCCGCGCCGACCACCTCCCAGGTCGCCTCGAGCGCCTTGTGGAAGGCCTGCACGTCGTAGTCCGCGCGCAGCCGCCGGATCAACCCGCGCGCCCGACCGAGCAACGCCTCGTCCGCCGGATCGAGCGGTCCGGGCGTCGGCACCTTGGCGCCGCAGTTCTTGGCGATCATGGCGAGCACGCGCTGGGCCAGGTTGCCCAGGTCGTTGGCCAGGTCGCTGTTGATCCGGCCGACCATGGTCTCGTGGCTGATGTAGCCGTCGGCGCCGAAGGGCACCTCGCGCAGCAGGTAGTAGCGCACCTGGTCGAGGCCGTAGCGCGCCACCAGGTCCTCGGCGCGGACCACGTTGCCGACCGATTTGGACATCTTCTCGCCCCGGTTCAGCAGCCAGCCGTGGCCGAACACCCGTTTCGGCGGCGCGATGTCGGCGCCCATCAGGAAAGCCGGCCAATAGATCGTGTGGAACCGCAGGATATCCTTACCCACCATGTGAAGATCGGCGGGCCAATACGTTGTAAAATCGCCACTTTTCTCGTCCGGGTAACCGGCCGCCGTGATGTAATTGGTGAGCGCGTCGATCCACACGTACATGACGTGGTCGGGATCGTCCGGCACCGGTACGCCCCACTTGAAGGTGGTCCGGCTGACCGAGAGATCGCGCAGGCCACTCTGGACGAATGAGACCATCTCGTTGCGCCGGGTCTCGGGCAGGATGAAGTCCGGGTTGTGTTCGTAGAACTTGAGCAGGCGGTCCTGCCATTCGGACAGCTTGAAGAAGTAGGACGGCTCCTCGACCCACTCGCACTCGGCACCGGACGGTGCGAGCTTCTTGCCGTCGGGGCCGTCGGTCAGCTCCTCCTCGCCGTAGTAGGCCTCGTCGCGCACCGCGTACCAACCGGAATAGGACCCGAGATAAATCTGGCCGTTCTCCTTGAGGCGGCGCCACAGGGCCTGGCAGGCCGCCTTGTGCCGCGCCTCCGTGGTGCGGATGAAGTCGTCGTTCGAGTAGTTCATGGTCTCGGCCAGATTGCGGAAGTTCTGGCTGACCTTGTCGACGAAGGCCTGGGGATCGACGCCGGCGGCCAGCGCCGCCTTCTCGTTCTTCTGGCCGTGCTCGTCGGTGCCGGTCAGGAACTTGACGTCATAGCCGTCGAGCCGCTTGAAGCGGGCCAGGACGTCGCAGGCGAGCGTGGTGTAGGCATGCCCGATGTGCGGCACGTCGTTCACATAGTAGATCGGCGTCGTGATGTAGTAAGGCTTCTTGCCCTGGCCGACCATTCACGTCTCCTTAGCCAAGTTATACCAAAGATTTGGTATTAGGCCGCCAGCGCCTCCAGTTCGAGGAATGCGGTGACCACCACCTGCTTGCGGTCGAGGTTGGCGCCCTCCGCGCGGGCGAAGAGATGGCTCAACTTTTCCCACAGGGTCAGCCATTGTGCAAGGTCGCGACCGTGGAGCAGCCGAGCCGTCAAGGCCCCCTCCCCGGCCACGACCTCGGACGGCTGGGCGCCGCCGGCCGCGCTCCGAATCACGCGGGCGAGCCACCAGGAAAGCAGTTCGGTACCGGTCCGGAAAGCCTGGCCGTCGCCGCGGCCCAACCGGTCGCCCAGGGCATGAACGCGCGCCACGTCGAGCCGCGGCAGACCGGACAGAAGCTCGATCAGTTCCCGATAGAGTTCCAGGCCCCCGTCGGCCGCCAGGTCAAGCGCCCGGCCGATGCTGCCTTCCGCCAGGCGTGCCAGCGCCTCGGCCGCGTCCGGCGCCAGGTCCGGTGCATAGCGGCCCAGCAGCTCGACCACCTCGGGCTCCTGCAGGGCCGGCACCGGCAGCGCGCAGCAGCGTGACCGGATTGTCGGCAGAAGCCGTCCCGGAGCATGACTGACGAGCAGCAGAAGCGCCTGACGCGGCGGCTCCTCCAGAACCTTGAGCACCGCGTTGGCGGCGGTCAGATTCATCTCGTCGGCGCTGTCTATCACGACGATGCGCCAGCCGCCCTCGCCCGCCGTCTTGTGCAGGAATGAGCCGACCGACCGCACGTCCTTGACGACGATCTCGCGGCGCAGCTTGCCGCTCTTTTCGTCGAGCATCCGCTCGACGCTCAGAAGGTCCGGATGCCCGCCCGACGCGACGCGCCTGAACACTTCGTCCGCCAAATCGAGCGCCAGGTCACTCGGCTCCTCGCCGAACAGACCACCGCCACCGCCGCCGCCCGCCAACAGGAAGCGCGCGAAGCGATAGGCCAGTGTCGCCTTGCCGACGCCCCGCGGCCCGGTCAACAGCCAGGCATGGGGCAGTCGGCCTGAGCGGAAGGCCTCGAGTAGGGTTGTCTCTGCCGCGCCCTGGCCCAGCAAAGCGCCGTTGGCGCGCGGCGGCGGCGCCTCGTTCAAGCCTTGATCGCTCATGACAGCTCGACCGCGAAGGTCCCGGCGACGGCGGCGCGAACGGCGGCCTGAACCCGCTCCGCCGTGTCGTCGGCATCGATCAGGACGCAGCGCTCCGGTTCCCGCCGGACGATGTCCTGGAAACCCTGGCGCAGCCGCTCGTGGAAATCAGCGTCCATACGCTCGTAACGGTCGCCGCCGCCGGCGCGCGCTGCCGCACGGCGCAAGCCCTGCTCGACCGGAAGGTCCAGGACCAGGGTCAAATCCGGTTTGAACGGCCCTACCACCAGCCGATAGAGCGCCTCGATCGGCGCGCGCCCGAGGCCGTGGCCGTAGCCCTGATAGGCCATGGTCGAGTCGGCGAAGCGGTCGGAGACCACCCAACGTCCGGCATCGAGCGCCGGGAAGACCGTCTGCTGCAAATGGGCGCGCCGCGCGGCGAAGTGGAGCAAGGCCTCGGTCATGGCGTCCCATCGCGCCACGTCGCCGTGCACCAACAGCGCGCGGATCTGCTCGGCGCCGGCACTCCCGCCGGGCTCCCGGGTCTCGACCACCTCGAGACCGCTGTGGCGCAGTGTGTCGGCAAGCAAGGCGACCTGGGTCGACTTGCCGGCGCCCTCGCCGCCCTCGAAGGTGATGAACTTCCCCTTGGTCATGCGGCTGATCCTGCCGGGCGCCTCGGCCCCGGTCAATCAGCCAACCTCGGAGCCTAGGGTGAGCCGAACAGCAGATGCTTGATGCTGGCCGCGAAACGGCCGAATACGCCCAGGCGTTCGACTGCCGCGCCGGCCAACAGGGGCACCTCGATCGCGTCGGTCTCCGGGGCGGTGATCAACAGGGTCGCGACCTGCTGGCCCTCCTCGATGGGCGCGGGAATCGGGCCGTCATGGACCACTTTGACGGTCATCTGGCGCCGCGACTTGCGCGGCAGCGTGACCGTGAGGTCCTCGGGCAGCACCAGCGGCACGGTGTCGGCCTGACCCTGCCAGACCGGCGACTCCTCCACGGTCTCGCCGGCCTTGAACAGCACGTAGTTGTCGAACTCGCGGAAGCCCCAGGCGATCAGTCGATGGGATTCCTCGGCCCTCGCCTTCATGCTGTCGAGGCCGTTGAGCACGACGATCAACCTGCGGCCGTCGCGCAACGCCGAAGCGGCAATTCCGTAACCCGCTTCGTCGGTGTGGCCGGTCTTCAAACCGTCGGCGCCGGTGTTCCTGTAGAGCAGCGGGTTGCGGTTTCCCTGCTTGATGTTGGTGAAGGTGAAGCTGGTTTCCGAATAGTAGTGGTAGAACTCGGGAAAATCCTCGATGGTCCTGAGCGACAGGATGGCCAGGTCGCGGGCGGTCATACGCTGATCCGGATCGGGCCAGCCCGTCGCGTTGGCAAATGTGCTGTTCTCGAGACCCAGTTCGCGCGCCTTTCGCGTCATGGCCTCGGCAAAGGCCTCCTCGCTGCCGGCCAGGCCCTCGGCCAAGACAATACAGGCATCGTTGCCGGACTGGACGATGACACCACGCAGCAAGTCCTCGACCCGCACCTGCTTGCCGACCTCGACGAACATCTTCGAGCCGCCCATGCGCCAGGCTTTCTCGCTGACGGTCAGGCCGTCGTCGAGCGAAAGGCGCCCGTCCTTGAGTGCCTCGAAGACAAGATAGATGGTCATGATCTTGCTCATGGAAGCCGGCGGCATGGCGGCATCCGCGTTCTTTTCGAACAGTACCGCGCCAGTCTCGGCGTCGATCAGGATGGCCTCGCGGGCGCGGCTTTCGTAGGCCGATGCGGGCTGGGTCGCGCTGGCCAGGCCGGCTTGCGCAACAAGGCCGAGAATGAGGTATCGGAAAGCACGTTGGCTCAAGTTCATGGCGGCTCCGCTTTCTTGGGGAATCTGCTGATATGGCGTGGGTAGGCTCATTTCGAGCGCACTAACTAGTAACCGAATTTGCCGAAATTATGGCCGAAAGGTTCAATCCACGATAATGCGCGCGTCGGTGAAACCGCTGGATTGTAGTCTTTCGAGCAGCCGATCCGCCTCGTCGACCGAGGCGATTGGGCCAAGCCTGACACGGAAGAACATGCGGTCTTCGATCATCGTCTGGGTAACCCGCGATCGACCCAAGACCGACAGCCGGACACTCAGGCGCGTCGCATAGTCTCGGCGCAGAAACGAGCCGGCCTGAATGAAGATGCTGGTGTCGCCCACGGGGACCTGCGTCACGGCACCGTCCGGTCGAGGCAAGGCATTCTCGGTCTGCCAGTCGGGAGTGCCATTCCGGTCCGGGACCATCGCCAGGGAACGCGATCCGGCAAGCGATGTCCGTGGCGCCTGGTACTCGTCCGATGCGACCGCCTTGTCGCCATCGCCGTTCCAGCGCCGCAGGCGTTGTCGCCGTGGCGGGCTCTTGTTTGCCAAGCCGGCGGTCTGGACTGGCCCCGCAGTGCTTGGTCTCTGCGCCGAGACAGCGGAGACCTGGCGCCCATCGTCGATCTCGATCGGCTCCAACGGCGCGGCGTCAACGGCGACCATGGGAACCGCCTCGGGCGCATTCTCCATCGCCAAACGGCCATGGGCGATCGCGGCCAATTGGCGGCTTTCCGGCTCCAGAATCTCCACCCTGACCTTGGCCGTACCGGCCTCGACGACGCCAAGCAACTGCCCGGCCCTGCGTGAAAGGTCGATGATACGGCCATTCTTGAAGGGGCCACGGTCGTTCACGCGCAAGACCAGGGCACGCCCGTTCTCCAGATTGGTCACGCGCACCAGACTCGGCATCGGCAGCGTACGATGCGCCGCGGTCAGTGCCATCTGGTCGTAGATTTCGCCGTTCGCCGTCTTCTCGCCGTGGAACCCCGGCCCATACCAGGAAGCGATACCGGTCTCCGCGTAGTTGTAATCGACCCTCGGATAGTACCAGACACCCATGACCTGATAAGGATTGCCGATCTTGTAGTTCCCGATCTGGCCGGGCGAGCCCGATGGTCCGGTGCAGGCGCTCAAGGCGAGACAAAGCGCGAAGGCCACGAAAAGAGATCTGCTGTGAACTAACGTCATCATTTGGTGGGTCTAACTACAATGGAACCACGATCTAGTAGTTTAACGGGCCACGCTGGCCGCGGCAACGCTAGGTTCAATTGCCCGAACTTTGACGCAGGCCGGCCAGGAGCGCCGGCGTGGGATAACCGTCCGCCGGCAGCTTCGCATGAACCTGATAGGCGCGGATCGCCGCCCGGGTCTGCGAGCCCATAACGCCGTCCAGCTCGCCCGGATCGAAGCCCCGGCTCACCAGGAGCGTCTGCAGCTCGAGAACCTCCTGCCGGCGCAGTGGCCGTTCGTCGGGCGGCCGATTTGCCCTCAAGCCGCCGAGATGTATCAGCTGGTCGGAAAGCTGGCCGACCGACAGGGCGTAGAGCAAGGAACGATTCCAGATCAGGATGGCCTCGAAATTTCGATAGACCAAGAAGGCCGG
This sequence comes from Kiloniellales bacterium, assembly GCA_041617155.1. GTDB lineage: Bacteria > Pseudomonadota > Alphaproteobacteria > Kiloniellales > JAKSDN01 > CAMYKD01. The sequence continues at coordinate 6,090 of JBFJPL010000087.1, read as the reverse complement.
TCCGTCGTGGCCGCCGGGCAGGACGATCGAACCCTCCATCGCCGCACGCGGCAATCGCCGGCCGTTGGCGCGTCGAACCCCGAGCTTATGCCACGCCGAAATGGGTTTCTTGATGCTGAGATCGGCAAGCGACAGATCGAAATCGGACGGCAAGCGCACTTCCCGGCCCCAAATCTCCCGGCTGCGCCAGCCGACACTCTTGAGGTAGTTCGCCGCGGAGGCAAAAATGTCCGGATAACTTGTCCAGATATCGCGCCGTCCGTCGCCGTCGCCGTCGACCGCATAGGCCAAATAGGTGCTGGGCATGAACTGAAGCTGACCCATCGCACCGGCCCATGAGCCTTTCAATTGGGCCAGATCGGCATGGCCGCCATCGGCGATCCGCAAGGCGGCAAGCAGTTGGCCGCGGAAGAACTCGCTGCGCCGCTGGTCGTAAGCCAGAGTCGCAAGGGAAGAGATCACCGGTGTCTCGCCCATATGCTTGCCGAAGTTCGACTCCAATCCCCAGAACGCGACGAGGAAGCGCGGCGGCACGCCGTAACGCGCCTGGATGTCCTTGAACAGGCGCCGGTGCTTGGCGAGCAGCTCACGGCCTTGCTCGATACGCTGCTCGGTCACCCGGCGGTCGAGATAGCGCCAGAAGGTCTGGGTGAACTCCGGCTGCCGGCGGTCCAGTTCGACCACCTTGGGCAGCGGCTCGACCCCGTCGAAGGCCTTCTCCAGGGTTGCCTGGGAAATGCCGGCGGCGGCGGCTTCGACCTTGAACGCGGCCAGCCAGGATGCGAAATCACCCTCAGCGCGGGTGGCTGCGGGCACCATAAGAACAAGCGCCAACATCCCGGGCGCCAAAATCGCGAACAGCCTACGCATGCCCAAGTACACGGCAGTCATTCGTGGAAACACTCCAAGATGTTCGCGCGGGTCGGCACCTTGTGCCACAGGAGGTCTTAACAGGCAATGCAGCCCATATGGTTTCTCAAATCCCGGTTTCAGCCCCCGGCCCGAAGCGCGTCGTTCTGCGCGGGATGCGGCCAAAGCGCGTTGCTCCAGCCCAATAGTCGGTAGGCGAGCAAGCCGACCCATTCCTTCGACGCCCGCGTGACCTCGACGAGACCTCGCTGCAGATTGGGGCGGGAGCGCCATTCGATCCGTCCGGTGGTCTGAAAATCCACGGGATAGGGCAGCACCGGCCAACCATAGCGTCGAAAAACACCGACGGCACGCGGCATGTGCGACGCCGAGGTCACCAGAAGCCAGACCTGGCGGTCGGTCGGCTTGGCCAGAGCCTTCGAAAGGACAACATTCTCATGTGTGTTCCGCGAATCCCGCTCCAGGATCAAGCGATCCGATCCCAAACCCAACCGGCCCAGGAAATCCGTTATCAGATCAGCTTCACGCAGACGCCGGTCGAGCAACGCGGCGGAGCCTCCGGAAAACACCAGCTTGGCCTGCGGGTATCGCCGTGCCAACTCGATCAAGGTGGTGAGGCGGTCGGCGGCTTCGGTCAGTTCGGGCCGCCCACGCCCTTGCGAACGTTGAATGCTGAGCGCGCCACCGAGAACCACTATGCCGTCGACCTTGCCCGGCAGGCGATCCGGTGCCTGGAAGCGGTTTTCAAGCGGCCCTAGCCAGATCCCGGCGGGTAGCAGGGCCAACGCCGCAAGACAGAAGACGACGAGCGCGAGCAGCCAACGGGACGCCCGCCGCAGCCTGGGCCTGGGCGCAAACAGGCCTGCGACACCGGCTATACCCGCGAGCAAGAGCAGGTGTCCCGGCGCCAAGACTATCCACAGTACTTTCGAAAGCAAGTAGCTCATGCCCTCTGTTAGCGCCCGCACGGGGTCGATGGCAACGCCTGACAAAGGTCGCCCGGGCGGTCGACCCGGCGGAATGATCGGCCTGTTGGAAATTAAGGTTTCTGAAGGATTACCGTGCGGAAATTGGTTCCGGACGAGGTTCGATTCGCCAAGCGGCACAGGGCCTGGAACGGTTAAGAGACAGAAATCCTTATTGTAATTAGGAATATCTTAAGCCTGCCGAATGATAGTTCAGTAACCCTATGGGTGCTGATACTTGCTAGCGCAAATCCCCAGAGGGCGGGCGCAGAGGGGAAACCCGGCTTCGGGAAGTATGCTATGAGGACCATGTATACCAAACGCTGGATGCTCCGAATGACGACCGCCATGGCTTTGACGATCGCCGTGGCCGGTTGCGCGGGCACCCCGCCGCCGGGGCCCTTGCCGGCCATCGACCCCGGATCCAGCGAGCAGCGGCGGCAGGCCGAACTGCTGCTGCATTACTGCAAGAAAATGCGCGACAGCGGCGACCTCTACATCGCGGCAAGCATGTGCCAGCGGGCGTACGACACCGACCCGACCAATTCGGCGCCGCTGTTTCCCCTGGCCAAGATCTATCGTCAGCTTGGCGCCATCGAGCAGGCGGCAAACGCCTACCGGGCCGCGATCCTGATCAATCCGGACGATGTGGAAGCGCTCTACGGCCTGGCCAAGGCCACGATGGACCAAGGCAACTACGATATGGCCATGGCCCAGCTCGAGCGCGCGTTGCAGCTCGACGACGACGACCCCCGGATCTACAACGCCATGGGCATCATCAAGGACCAGCAGGGCGAACACCAGACCGCTCAGGCGCTTTACCGGACCGGCCTGCTGATCGACAGCGACAATGTCTCGCTGCGCAACAATCTGGGCCTTTCGCTGGCCCTGACAGGCGACCAGTCCGAGAGCATCGCCATGCTACGCGAGGTCGCTCGCGAACCGAAAGCCGGACCCGTTGGCAGCCGCAACCTGGCGCTCGCGGCACAGTACCAGGCGCCACCCGAAGCCATGGCCAAGTCGGACGATGGCGACGGCCCGATCGAAATCCGAACCGCCGCTCCGGATGGCGAGGAAGGCGTTAGCAAGGAATACGCGGACGGCGACCAGATGGCCGCCGCCATGTCCAAACCCCTGCACAAGCAGCCCGGCAAACCGTCGGGCGGCCAGCCGGTCATGGCCGATGGCAAGGCACCGATGGACGTCAAGGCGGGAGGCCGCGAGATCGGCACCGCTTCGCGCACCATGAAGAGCGCCAACGATGCCCAGCAGGACGCGGCCGCGCGCCTGCCCGCCGAATTCCTGCGCGACGATGCGCCGCCGTCGCCCAAGGCCGCCGAGCCGGCCAAGCCGCCGCGCATGGCCGCCAAGAGCGGCACGGCCGGCCGCTATGCCGTGCAGGTCGGTGCCTACAAGACCAGAAAGCGCGCGGAACGCAGGTGGCAATCGATCCTGAAATCGGCCAAGGATGTCTTGGGCGACCTGCCCAGGGAGGTGGTCGAGGGCGATGCCGGCGACGGCAATACGGTTTATCGGCTTCGGGCCGGCCCGCTGCCGGACCGGGCCTCCAGCGACAAGCTTTGCGCCAAGCTGAGCGATTTGGGCGTTGGCTGCTTTGTGGTCACGATCCCGAAAGACAAGACCGCGGCGGCCGGCAAGGGCACGACCGCTACCAAGGCCGCGGCAAAACCGGCAGGCGGAACGCCCGAGGCCATGGCGCCGGCGCCGGCCGGCGGCGCGGCCGCGAAAAGCAACGCCGAAGGCTGATCGCCACGGCCGAACGCCACTCGCGGGCCCGGGCCCGGTGTTTTTCAAGGGGTCCGGCGGTCTGCCGGCCCGCAACCGTCGAGCGGTCGGTCTTTCTTAACTGTCGTGTGATACCTGTAACCCGCGAGCGGCAAAAGATAAGAATAGCCGGCAGGAGAGCACAATGCGGGTGCTTTACGTAGAAGACGATGAAGCCCTGGCAAAGTCGGTCACGCAGATGCTGGAAAGTGACGGCCACGTCTGCGAAAAGATCAGTCATGGCAAACAGGCCATAGACCTTGCCAAACGGAACAGCTACGACTTCATACTGGTCGACGTCATGCTGCCCGACATCGATGGCTTCGAGGTCATCAAGGAACTGCGCGGCGCCGGCGTTCAGACGCCCTATCTGATCCAATCGGGCCTGGTCGACCGGAACAGCGCGTTCGGCGGCCTCGCCTTCGGCGTCGGCGAATACCTGGTCAAGCCCTTTACCAAGGCGGAACTGATCAACACCATGCACACCGTGCTGGCGCGCTCTCGGATCAACGAGATCGCCAGCCCGGACGGCCCGCCCGCCGGCCTCATGGTGGAAGACGACGACCGCAGGCGGCACCGTCGTTTCAAGACCGTACGCCCCGCCCGGATCCTTCACCGGGACGGTATCGACTGCAAGATCGTCGATATGTCCCATGGCGGCGCGGCGATCCGGTTGCCCGACGAGGCCTGCTATTGCCCGCCGACCTTTGACCTCAGGATGCGCAACGGCGATGTCGTCCAGTGCGAGATCTGCTGGCGGCTGCGCGAAAGGATCGGCGTCCGTTTCCTCGCGGACTGAGACCGCTTCGAACCGGCGGAAACGAGCCGCCACTCGGGCGGCTGGCCGCCCGGGAACGCTCTGTGCTAAGCATGTCGCCCGCCGCGGATGGGTGGCCGAGCGGTTGAAGGCACCGGTCTTGAAAACCGGCAGGCGTGAGAGCGTCTCGTGGGTTCGAATCCCACCCCATCCGCCAGTCTTTATTTGCACCTATTGATGAGCAGATGGGAAATTGCAGTTCGCCTCGTCGGTTCGCCGCCTGGCTGGGCCATGAGCGCCATCGGCAATCGAGGGGCGGAAAGGAACGGCGTGGATAGATCCAAAAGCGTGGCGATGGCGAAACAGGGTAACCGGGCTCGGCCAATCCCGAGGCGTTGTCAGAGCTTTGAGCGCGCTCATGTGACGGGGCGTCGATCCTCCGATTCCAGCAGGGCTCGCGGCGAACCAAGAACCGCGCTCAGGAGCCGGATAGATGACTGCAAACCCAAACTTCGCCTCAGATCACCAAGAATCAATTGCAATCGGAGGCATCCTTGGATGAAAACGCCCAAGAGGCTGCTGTCAAACTACCGGGTTCGGAACACCAATGACCCGAGAAGCCGGCAAGTGAATGGCGGCCGTCGTGCCCTCTCCTTCGATGCTATCCAGCCGGAAGCTGCCATCGTGAAGTTCGACCAGCCCCTTCACGAGCGGGAGCCCGAGACCGGACCCCTCGTGCTTTCGTGAGTGAGGGTTCTCTATCTGTTGGAACGGCTCTACGACCAACGCCAAATGCTTGGGATTTATTCCAATTCCAGTATCTTTAACGATCAAGTCTATCCCGCCGTCTTCGGCGCGCGCCGCCGTGATTTCCACCTTGCCGCCTAAGTGTGTGAATTTGATCGCATTGGAAAGCAGGTTCAGACAGATTTGCTTCAGCTTTAGTTCGTCACCACGCACCTGGGGCAGTTCTTTGGCGGGCTCGGCCACGAGCGTGATGCCGGCCTGGACTGCGCGATCATGGATCAGCCTGCAAGAAGCCGCAACGACGCTGGCGATATCCACGGTGTCGTTTCTGAGGCTCAGGTGTCCGGCCTCGACTTTGGCGAGATCCAATATGTCATTGATAAGGCCCAGCAAATGACTCCCGCTCTCGTGGATACCCTTGGCGTACTCCCGATAGCGTTGATTGCCGAGCGGGCCGAAGACCTCGCCTCTCATGACTTCGGAGAAGCCGATGACGGCGTTGAGCGGGGTCCTCAGTTCGTGGCTCATGTTGGCGAGGAATTCGGATTTTGCCCGATTGGCGGCCTCGGCTCCGTCGCGCGCTTTGGCGAGGCTTTCCGCAAGTGTCTTCAGTTCCGCGCCCTTCTGCTCCAGACTTTGACGCGAATCCAATAACTCCACGATCTTTTCGCGCATCCGCTCCTCGCTATCCTGGAGCGCCCTTCGGGTCCGAGACTGTTCGGTCACGTCGGCGAATGTTTCGACCGCCCCGCCCTCTTCCAACGGCTGGCGAATGACTTCGATGCTCCTGCCGTCAGCGAGATTGAGAATGTAGGTGCAACGCTCGCGGCTGGCAGCGTGTCTTAAACGCTCCTCGATGAGGGCCCTGCCATCCGGTTCGCCGTAGTTGATATCACTGAAACAATACTCCATCTGATCCCGCACGGTGACACCTGGCCGCGTCAACTCGCCCGGAAGCGCAAAGAT
>JBFJPL010000086.1:0-16375 GCA_041617155.1 Kiloniellales bacterium | reverse complement strand
CGATGGCGTGCGCTATCAGGACGTGCTGCCGGACGGCACGCTGATCGCGGCCGACAAGAACAACCACGCGGTCAAGATCATCGCGGCCGACGGCGCGCTCCTGGCCGTCATCGGCACCGGCCGTCCGGGCAAGGGCCCCGGCGAGTTCCGGACGCCGGAAGGGATCGAGGTCCGTGGCGAGACGCTCTGGATCTCCGACTCGGGCAACGATCGGGTGGTCAAGTACCGTCTCGAGCTGCGTTAGCCCCGGCGTTAGCGCTCTGGGCACCGGACGCTTAAACCGGACCCAAGAACGGCTGCGTTTCACCACCATGCCGCCAAGTCCCTTTGTCGGCGCGCCGCGCGCTCGAAGCTCGCTTCGTGTCTTGCTGTCTTCATGGTGAAACCGTGTCTTTGCCCGGAGTCTTCCGGCCGCCGTGGCGAGCGGCCCCGCTACATCCGGTTCGGCAGGAACCGGGGCCAAATCGCGAAGGCCGCGAGGACCACCCCGAACACGACAAAGACCGTGCGCAGGTCGGACAGGCTCAGAATGACCGCGAAGACGGCCGGGGTCACCAGCTCGGAGAAGTCGATGTAGGTCCTGAAGACCGTCGTCATCTCCGCCCGTTCATAGGGGTGCACCGAGCGCATGAAGGGAATGTTGCCCAGGGCATCCAGCGCCACACAGCCCAGTGCCGCGACCAGGAGCAGCGCCGTGGCGGCGGCGGCGTGGGCGTAGAACAGGCCGGCCAGAAAGGTCGAAAGGCCGGCGGCCAGATAGGCCGCGGACAGGACGCGCTTTATGCCCCGGCGGGCGCCCAGCCGACCGAAGATCGGCGTCAGGAAAAGCAGCGCGTTGCCTGCCGAAACCACGGCGGCCCCGACCGCCGCGCCGTAACCGGACTCGATCATGTAGATGGGCGTGTAAATGAAGAAGAAGACCCACCAGCAGGAGCGTCCGAATGTGATGACCCAGGCGAGCCGGAGGCGGGGTTGCGACACGAAGCGGCCAATGCAGGTAAGCGGGTTCGGCGGCCCCCGGTTCGCTTTTTGGACGGCTGGGTTGTCGGTCAGGCGCAGCAGCCAAAAAAACAGCAACAGGGCCGAGGCCGCCACGACGCTCGCACCGTAGGCCCAGTTCGGCCCGAGCGTGGTGTAAAGGTATACCCCGAGCCATGGTCCCAGGGTCCAGGCCGCCGCCGCGAACTGCAGGCGCATGGGCTCGGACTTTGTGAGATCGCGCTTGTTGATGTACTGCATGATGTAAAGACTGGTGGTCACGCTGATGCAGGCCGTCGCGAAGACCCGCATCAGCATGCCGGCGATCTGGCCAGGCACGCTGATCAGGGCCAATGCCGCCGCCGCGGCGACCAGCAGCACCGTCCCGAGCGAATAGACCGCCCGGCGCGAGCTCCGGTGCACCAGCGCCGGAATGGCGAAGCTGGCCGCCAAGCCGGTCACGCCGACCAGGGCAAACATGATGCTGACGTTGCGAGCGTCTTCGAGCAGCGCCAGCGCCTGCACCGTGATGACGGTCGACAAGAGGGCGCGCGCGGCGCTCTCGATCGTGAACATGGTGGCGAAGACGCTGGCTCCGGGGCGCCCGGCAAAGCGCAACCAGATAGGGTGTCTGACATGCATGTCAGGCGGTCATCCCGCTGGCCGCCTCAATCGGGCATGATCCGTCGGACCGGGCATCGGGCGCCCGTCATGCCGAATGCCGCAGAAGTTCCCTGGGTGCCCTTGTCGACCCGCCGGCCAGGACCCGAGCCTGGGCCGCCTCCAAGATTAGCCGCAACAGCTCGACGTAGCGCAGTCCGGCAAAGGACGCCATGAGGTTCACCTTGCCGTCCCAGCACCAGCCTGGATTGGGATTGACCTCGAGCAGCTTTACCTCTCCGTCGGCATCGCAGCGGAAGTCGAAGCGCGCGTAGTCGCGGCAGCCCAGCCGCTCGAACAGACGGGTGGAATAGTCGGCGAGCGCGCGCTGCCTGTCCTCGTCGACCGCCGCCTCGCGGTAGGCGATCTCGGTCCAGTAGACCGAGTCGGGCCGCCACTTGGAGTCATAGGACAAGATCGGCGGCAGATCCTTGGGCAGCCGGCTATAGTCCACCTCCAGGATCGGCAGGATGGTGTAACCGATCCCCGGATTGCCGATCACGCAGAGCGAATACTCCGGTCCGGTCAGGTACTCCTGTATCAGCGCGGGGCGTCCCGGCAGCAATTGTCGAAGCCGGCTGAGGTAGGCCACGGCCTGGGCCGGCGTGGCGACCACGGATTGCTGGGTGATGCCGATCGAGCTGTCGCCCTGGGCCGGTTTGATCAGGGCCGGAAAGATCGAGGGGATGGTGGCCGCCATGTCGTCGCTGTGGATGTAGGTCTCGAGCGGGACCGGGACATCGAGCCCCGCGGCGATCGCCCGCACCAGGCTCTTGTCATAGCAAAGGCCCAGGCAGGCCGGGCCGGCGCCGCTGTAGGGAATGCCCAGCATTTCCAGGTACGAGGGCACGTGCAGTTCCATGAAGGCATCGTTGTTGAAGCCTTCGTCGCAAAAATTCAGCACGAAAGCGGGTGGGTTCTTGCGCAGTTCGGACAACAGGGCCGCATGGTTGTCGAGGTAGCTGAAGCGGAAATCAGAGAGCTCATCGAGCGCCGATCTCAGCCTTTCGATCGTTACCATGTCCTCCTGATTGAATTGCCCGCCCAGTTTGACACTGTCCGGCAAGCGCGGGTCGCCAAGCAGAACCGTAACCTCCGCCCGGGGCGTGCCGTTGCGCCTTGCCGGCACCGCCTTAGGCGGCGCGCTGGAGGTGAGAAAGCAGCGCCGGGCCATCATGCCCAGGTCCTGGTTGCGTTCCGACGCGGTGGCCGGTTCGCCGTGGAACCGCAGGTCGGAAAATCCCGCGCGTTCAAGTAGCTCCTGGATGGCCTCGCGGGCGTAGAGGCGCTCGGCGTAGAACTGGTCGGCGATGACGCCCTTTTCCGCGTCGACCACGACTTCGCGGCTGATCAAGCGCGAGCCGTCGCCGGATAGCGACCGTTCCCGGCATACCAGCTGGTTCTGGTCGATCCACTCCCATGAACGCCGCTCATAGTTCTGGCGCATCCAGTCGCCGTCGGTCAGATCCATGATCAGGGTGCCGCGGGAGCGCAGCACACGCCTGATCTTGGCCAGCACCCGCATGTCGTCCTCGGCGTCGTCGAAGTAGCCGAAGGAGTTGCCCATCATGGCAACGCAGTCGAAGGCGCTCTCGGGCGCGCGGAATCTGCGGGCGTCACCCTCGTGAAAGGCGATCGGGTCGCCCAGTTGAGCCGCGCGCCGGCGCGCCAGGCGGATCAGGTAGCGCGAGCGGTCGATGCCGGTGACGTATCGGAAACCGCGCTCGGCGAGTTCGAGGCAATGCCGTCCTTGGCCGCAACAGAGGTCGAGAATCCGGTCGTCGGGCACCAGGCCGGCGGCCGAGATCATCATATCGATGTCGCGCTTCGTGTTTTCGTCGTTTTCAACCACATCGCCGTCGGTCCTCAGGTACAGCGCGTTAAACAGGCTGCTCCACCAGTCGCTGGGCAGGTGCCGTTCGAGGTCGGACAGCGGGCCCAGGGTCCGGCCTCCGCCGCCACGCCGATCCCCGGCCGGAGATCCTGCTTTGCCCTTCGACTTCTTGCCGGGCGCGCGCGATTCGGTCCTGGATGTGGTCATGGTTCACTCCGTTCCCCCATCCGCCGACGGAGGGCGCAACCGTTGTCTCCGCGGAAGCTTCGCAAAACGGCGGAATCAACCGGCTCAAGCCGAACGCCAGCGGCAGCCTCTGCAGCCCTCCCTGGCCGGGATCCTGGGCCGACCGGAGGCCGGCTGACGCCGACGCCTTCACGGGGCGCCCGGTCCGAACCGTTGCGGAGTGCGGCGCTTATATTGAACGACCGGGAATCCAATTCAAGAACAATGCGCCGTGCCGGACTCCGGCTCACATCGCGACAGGCACGAAGTCGTTTTGGTCGGGCCGGCCGGGCGCGAACAGCCAGACCGGCGGGCGGACCGGCGCGTCCAGGGTCGCGGGCGGGTCGGGCAGCGCGATCAGCGAGCTCGAGACCGTGCCGAAGCCCTGGTCGGTCACCACCGTCATGGCCGCGTAGGGGTCGTCGCCGGGCGGACCCAGGCGGCTCGCCAGGAGGCTTTGCCAGGCGTGCCAGTCGTCGGCTTCGGGGTCGGGCGCGGGGGCTTGCTGGAACAGCGGCAGGTGGCTGCGGATACGCGGGCTCGACTCGTCGTTGAGGTCGCGCGCGGTCAGCATCGAGACGCCCGGCGGCACCTCGAAGACCTCGATCCGACCCGCTCCCTCCTCGGCCAGGTTGCGCAGCCAGAAGGCCTCGTCGCAGTCGGCGATCAAGAGGTTGAAGCTGCGGTAGGCGGCCGGCTCCAGATGGGCGAGCGCGCGCGCGGCTTCGGCCGCCTCGGCGTGGTCGAGCGCCTCCAGCACCAGTTCGCCCCGGCTGCGCTTGCCGTCCTGTGGCCCGAGCGAGCCAACCCGGTTAAGCACCCCGGCGACCAGGCCGTGGTCGTTCAGGCCGAGCCAGGTGCCGCCGGCCTCCTGGTCGAGCCCGGCCACCACCTCGGGCCGGTCGGGCCAGTGGCGGGCCGGCGCCAGCCAGGGCCGGGCCGCCATCTCATCGCGGTTGGCGGCGAGGATAACCGGCCAGGCATGGCCCGGCCGCCGCAGGATGACAAGCGTACACATGGCCTTGAGACCAACTTCCTATCACGCGCGGTTCACCTGGGCCCGGCGAACCGCTATAAGGGAGCGCACTAAGATACGGTGGAACCGCGCGCCTTGCACCGCCATATATCCGACAACAGGACGAACCGGGGAGAGTCCAGTCCATGACCACCTTCAATGACCGCGAGAAAGCGTTTGAGGACAAGTACAAGCACGACCAGGAACTGCAGTTCAAGGTCGAGGTCCGACGCAACAAGCTGCTCGGCCTTTGGCTTGCCGAGATACTGGGCAAGACCGGGGCCGACGCGGAGGCCTATGCCAAGGAGGTCGTGTCGTCGGATTTCGAGGAGCCGGGCGACGCCGATGTGGTGCGCAAGGTGATGCGCGACATCGAGGCCGCGGGCGCCGAGCTGTCCGAGCACCGCTTGCGCAAGAAGATGGACGAGCTCACGGCCGTGGCCAAAGGCCAGGTGATGAACGAGTAGGGGTCGCGTTCGGGCTGCCTTCGGGTCTACCTTCGACCTACCGTTTGGCCTGCCGGTTCAGCCTTCGGCGAGGACCCGCCGGAAAATCGCGTCGACGTGCTTGTCGTGGCCGGCCGGATCGAAGCAGGCTGTGAGCTCGGCCGGCGCGATCGTGACGTCGGGGTCGGCCTTGAGCAGGGCGAGGAAATCGCCGTCTTCCGACCAGACCTTCATGGCGTTGCGCTGGACGATCTTGTAGGCGTCTTCCCGGCTGACGCCGGCCTGGGTCAGCGCCAAGAGGACCCGCTGCGAATGCACCAGACCACCCAGTTGGTCCAGGTTCCTTCGCATGGCTTCCGGGTAGACCAACAGCTTCTCCACCACGCCGGCCAGGCGGGCCAGCGCGAAGTCGAGGGCGATGGTGGCATCCGGCGCGAAGACCCGCTCGACCGAGGAGTGGGAGATATCGCGCTCGTGCCACAGGGCGACGTTCTCCAGGGCCGGGACCACGGCTGCGCGCACGACCCGGGCGAGACCGGTCAGGTTCTCGCTCAGTATCGGGTTGCGCTTGTGCGGCATGGCCGAGGAGCCCTTCTGGCCCGGCGCGAAGTACTCCTCCGCCTCGCGCACCTCGGTGCGCTGCAGGTGGCGGATCTCGGTCGCCAGGTTCTCGACCGATGCGGCGATCACCCCGAGGGTCGCGAAGAAGGCGGCATGCCGGTCGCGCGGTATCACCTGGGTCGAGACCGGTTCGACCGCGAGGCCGAGCTTCTCGGCCACATGGCGCTCGACCGCCGGGTCGATGCTGGCGAAGGTACCGACCGCGCCGGAGATGGCGCAGGTCGCGATCTCGGTCCGTGCCTGGGTCAGACGGTTCCGGTTGCGCTGAAAGGCGGCGAAGTGGCCCAGCAGCTTGAGCCCGAATGTGGTCGGCTCGGCGTGGATGCCGTGGCTGCGCCCCAGGCAATGTGTGTGCTTGTGTTCCAACGCGCGGGCCTTGAGCGCCGCCAGCACGCGGTCGATATCGTCCAGCAACAGGTCGGCGGCTTGGCTGAGCTGTACGGCGAGGCAGGTGTCGAGCACATCCGAAGAGGTCATGCCCTGGTGCACGAAGCGCGCTTCCTCGCCAACGTGCTCGGCCAGATTGGTCAGGAAGGCAATGACGTCGTGCCGGGTCTCACGTTCGAGCTCGTCGATCCGCGCGACCTCGAAGGCGCCCCTTTCCCAGACCGCCTTGGCCGCCGCCTTCGGGATGACACCGAGTTCGGCTTGGGCGTCGCAGGCATGGGCTTCGATCTCGAACCAGATACGAAAGCGGTTTTCCGGCTCCCAGATCCGGGCCATCTCGGGGCGGCTGTAACGGGAGATCATGGGTCTGCCCTCATGGGATTCGCGGTCGCTGGAAAGGGCGTAGCCAAGCCGACGGTCGGGCGTATGTCAACTCCGGCCCGTCTCCGTTCGCTCGGATGACAGGCTGATCCGTTCGGCGTGACCTTGACGGACCGATGCGAGGCCGGCCATGAGGTGGAGCACCCTTCACGACCCCGCGTTATCGGCAGCATCTTTGCGGCGGTAGGCTGCTTCGTCACCAGGCAGGCGACTGTCGGATTTGACGCTCCTACGGCAACCGGCCGCGCCGCCCTTTCAAGGCGGGTATGAATTATGGCTGAATCTAGAGGCGCCCAGGTGCCCGAGCTCGAGAGCCTGTGAAACAGCGGCCGAACAGGTGCGTCGCTGGCGCTCTTTCGCCGTATGGTAGTAATAGCGTGTGTTTGTAATCTTTTCAGGAATTTAGGCCATCTTTGAACCGTCGTGGCCGAATCCCGGCCCGAAGCCAGTTATAGATCGACGGTTTGATGATGTCCTGCCTTTGCGACCAGATCGATGCTTGTCGGCAAGGCCCAATAAGCATCGCCGGGCGCCTTTCATGAGCACCCCTTCCGGCACGGTGGTGCAGGCCGCTGCGCCGGCCTCCACGGATTCGGCCAAGGCGGCTTCCCGGGAAAGCCTGGTGGTGCCGGTTATCTTCATCATCTCGATCAGCTTTCTGACCGCCTGCGGGTTGGTTTGGATAACCGCCGAGATACTGGACAGGAATGCCAAGACAACGACCCAGCATCTCGCTAGCACAATGCTCAAGGGTGGCATCGGGTCGCTCCGGCAGCTGGCAAGCGACTACGCCTGGTGGGACGGCGCCTCGCGTCACCTTATGGACAGGCGCGATCAAAACGGCATCGCAGCGAGCTTTGGCGGCCGACTCGCCAGGGATTACGATCTTTCCGGCAGCATGTTGATCGATTCCGATGACCGCACCATCATTGCGTTTGTTGATGGTCGGCAAACCGATCTCGACGCCTTCCAATTCATCTCCGAAGGCCTGCGATCGCTCGTCGCGCGCGTCCGCCAAACACCTGAGGACCGGCCAAATGCGGTCGCGGGTCTAATCGGCATCGGCGATCAGATTCACATTATTGCCGCAAGTGCACTGGCCGCGCGAAGCGTGGCCCGGGAACAAGCCCCGCCCGCCCGGCGGCCGGTCCTGGTTCTGACCCGCGCCTTTGACAATCGCATGCTCGCGGAGGGTGCCGCGGCCTTCGCGTTGAGCCGGCTCAGCATCTTTCTCGAAGATCCACCAAGTTCTTATTTTTCGGTTCCCTTGAAAGCCGTCGATGGCCGCCTGCTGGGCCATTTGGCCTGGCGCAGTCCGCGTGTCGGCGACGTTCTGCTTTGGTGGCTCTTGCCATCGCTCGCCTGCGCTTTGATTGCCATGACCTACATGCTGTACCAGTTCTTTCGCAGCACCGATTCGGTTCTGGAGCGACAGGCTTATCTGATTTCATCGATCAAGCGCGAAAGGGAACTGCGCAGCCTCAAATCGCGCTTCGTGTCGATGGTGTCCCATGAGTTACGCACGCCGTTATCGACGATACGTTCGGCGGCCGACCTGCTCGAGCTCTATGAAGACCGGATGACCCGGGACGATCGGCAGCGCGAGCTCGGCGCCATTCGAGACGCGGTTATCGGTTTGACCCGAATGATGGAAGAGGTCATGGCCCTGGGCCGGTCCGACGCGGTGGTCGAGGCGCACAACATCCGCCTGACGCTTGGCGATTTCTGCCAGGAACTGTGGGATGAGACGGTGCAGGTGGACGGCAGCAATCATCGCCTTGTGCTGGCCGGTTCGGCGGTTCGACGAAACGTCGTGACGGACGACACCTTGCTGCGGGCGGTGCTTTCCAACCTGCTGCAGAACGCCATCAAGTATTCGCCGGGCCACGAGGAGGTCCGGGTCGAGATCGACGAGCGGGAAGACGACTGTGTGATCAAGGTGATCGACCACGGCCGCGGCATTTCGGCAGAGGAGCGCGACAAGATCTTCGAGGCCTTTCACCGCGGCACGAGTTCGAAGTCGACCAGCGGTACCGGGCTGGGCCTGGCGGTTGCAAAAGCGGCGGCTGAACGGCTGGGCGGACATATAGACGTCGAAAGCGAGCCCGGCAAGGGCACGACCATCGAGCTCGTGTTGCCGGGATTGCTTCGAACCACTTCACCTTCGCGGCGTAAGGAAAAGCCATGACCAAGATACTCGTGATAGAGGACGAAGCGCCAATTCGCGAACGCGTTCTCAAGGCGCTGAGCTTCGAAGGCTACGAAGCCATAGGAGGCGAGAACGGCCGGGTCGGTTTGGAACTGGCCAAGCAGCATCATCCCGATTTGATCATCGCGGATGTCATGATGCCAGAGCTCGACGGCCAGGCCCTTGTCGCCCTGTTGCGCGATGATGCGGAGACGCGTTTGACGCCGATTATCATGATCACGGCGCTCGATCAGCGTGTCGACCAGCGGCGCTTCATGGAGCTCGGTGTCGAGGACTACATCACCAAGCCATTCGATCTCGCCGAGCTGCTCGGCGCGGTGCAGACGCAGCTCCGCAAACAGGCTTGGCGGGAGAAACAAACCCAAGGTGTCCAAGTCGAGTCGGGCGTCGAATACCATTTCGCCGGGTGGCGCTATGAAACCGACCGCCGGCAGCTGAATGGCTCGAACGGCAGCAAGGGTGCGCTGACCGCATCCGAGGCGCAACTGCTGGTGACCATGCTCGAACATCCCAACGCGGTGATCAGCCGGGAGGCGCTGTTCGAGGCTCTGCACCGAACGGCTTCCTCGCCCTTCGACCGCACCATCGATGTTCTGGTCAGTCGGGTACGCCGCAAGATCGGAGATAACCCAAGAAAGCCGACGATTCTTGTCACGGTCCGCAATACCGGATACATGCTCAACGCCAACGTAGAGAAAACCAAGATCCAGCAAGCGTCGTGAGCGGGCTCCTGGTGCGGTAAACCGACATGGTCGTGCACAAGCACAGAACCGCTGCGGCGCGCCTGCGTCGGCATGGGACCATGCGACGGCGGACGGTCGGGGCCGTCGCCCGGCAAATCCGGTTGAAAGCTGAGGGCCGATGCAACCGGCGCGGAAAATTCGATATTTCTAAATCGTGACGAGTGGATAGAATGGCGACCATTCGTCAGGCCCTGCGGTCGGTGTGCCGCCCCGGCCGGATTTTGGTGACCGATCGCCATGACAGATGCACCTGTCTCCTTTAGGCCGGTTTCCGGCAACGTCATGCCGCGATTTTCGGGCATTGCCACCTTCATGCGCCTGCCTCATGTCGCGGACCCGGCCGGCATCGACGTTGGCCTGATCGGCGTACCCTGGGACGGCGGTACGACCAACCGGGCAGGCGCCCGTCATGGGCCGCGCCAGATCCGCGATCTGTCGACCATGGTGCGCAATGTGCACCACCCCAGCCGCATCAAGCCCTTCGAGCTGTGCAAGTGCGCGGACCTCGGTGACGTGCCGGTGAATCCGATCGACCTGCACGACACGCTCGAGCGGGTCGAGACCTTCTACAGACGGGTGCACGAGGCCGGCGTCGTGCCGCTGAGCGCCGGTGGTGACCACCTGATCACCCTGCCGATCATGCGGGCGATCGCCAAGGAACGGCCGGTCGGCATGGTACATTTCGACGCCCACACCGATACCTGGGATCGTTACTTCGGCGACTATACCTATACCCACGGCACACCCTTCCGCCGAGCCATAGAGGAGGGCGTGCTGGATCCCAAGCGCACCGTGCAGATCGGCATTCGCGGGGCGCTCTACACTGACGGCGACAACGACTGGGGCGACCAGCAGGGTATTCGGGTGATCGACATCGACGAGCTCTACAGCATGGGCGTCGAGGCGGTCATCGCCGAAGCGCGCCGGGTGGTCGGCGACGGTCCGACCTATATCAGCTTCGATGTCGACGGTCTGGACCCGGTCTACGCGCCCGGAACCGGGACCCCCGAGATCGGCGGTTTCACAACCTTCGAGGCACAAGCGATGCTGCGCGGCCTGCGCGGCCTCGATCTGGTCGGCGGCGACGTGGTCGAGGTCGCCCCGCCCTTCGATCCGAGCGGCAATACGGCGCTCGTAGGCGCCACCATGATGTTCGAAATTCTATGCCTTTTGACCGATGCGATCGCCACGCGACGTCGCTGATCGACGATCGGCTTCAGGGTGAGTTCGGTTGTCGGCAGCGGCCAGAACTGGCCCGGCGAAAGCGGAATTGGCAGGCGGCGGCTTGGCCAATCCGGGAGGCGCCGTTTGGCTAGACTGAAGGCTCTTGCCGCGTTGTTCGGCGCCAGCCTCTTGCTCCTGGCTTTCGCCACCGGCAGTGCCGGTGCCGCCGAAACCTTCAGGCTGGGCTATTCGTCCTGGGTCGGTTATGGGCCTTTTTTCCTTGCCAAGAAAAAAGGCTATTTCAAGGAGGAGGGAATCGAACTCGAGCTGGTCAACATCGAGGACGTCGCGGTACGCTTCGCCGCGCTGGCGGCCGGCCGGATCGACGCCATGGCGGCCACCATCGACACCATGCCGCTCTATCTCAAGCCGCAGGGTACGAGGTACCAGTATTTGTTCGCACTCGACGACTCCAAGGGCGGTGACGGTGTCGTGGCCAGCAAGGAGGTCGAGACGATCGCCGATCTGAAAGGCAAGAAGGTCGCTTTCAGCGAAGGCTCGGTCGCACAGTTCTACCTCAACGTCCTGCTCCGGGATGCCGGGCTGCGGCAGTCGGACATAGAGGTCGTCAACATGAACGGCGGCGATGCCGGAAGCGCGTTCGTCGCCGGGCAGGTCGACGCCGCGGTCACCTCGGAGCCGTGGCTGACCAAGGCCAAGCGAGCGCCGCATGGCCAGCTGCTCGCCGACAGCTCCGAAAAACCGGGGCTCATCACCGAGGTCGTGCTGGCTACGGCGGATGTCATCGAGGAGCGCCAGCCTGAGATCAAGGCGCTCTACCGTGCCTGGATCCGCGCGGTGGAGTTCGTCAAGGAGAACCCGGTGGAGGCCAATAGGATCATGGCCCAGGGCGTTGGCGGCTGGTTGAAAGATCCCAACGTCTTCGCCGAAACGCTCGCCGGCGTGGTCTACTATGACGCCGCCATGAACGCCGAATTCTTCGGCACCGCCGACCGCCCGGGCAGCTTACAGCAGACGGTCCGCCAGGCATTGGAAATCTGGCAGGGCTTCGGCAGGCTGCAGGTCTCGGTGGAGCCCGCGGATCTGGTGAGCTACAGCGTCCAGGAGTAGGCGCAGGCTGGACCCGCCGCCTACAACAGCCCCAGGGCCCGGAAACTCGCGTGGCCGGCCTTGGCGATCACCACGTGGTCGTGCACGGCGATGCCGAGCTTGTCCGCCGCGTCCTTGACCTCCCGAGTCATGGCAATGTCGGCGCGCGACGGCGTCGGATCGCCCGATGGGTGGTTGTGCACCAGGATCAGCGCCGAAGCGCCGAGTTCCAGCGCCCGCTTGACCACTTCGCGCGGATAGACCGGCGTGTGGTCGACCGTGCCGCGCTGCTGGGCTTCGTCGGCGATCAAGCGGTTCTTGCGGTCGAGGAACAGCAGGTGGAAATGCTCGACCGGTTCGCGTCCCAGGGCGATGCGGCAGTAGGCGAGGAGTTGGTCCCAGGAGCTGATCACCGGCTGTTCGGTCAATTCCTCGCGGGCCAGCCGCTTGGCCGCCTCGGCGACGATCTTGAGCGCGGCCACCGAGGCCTCGCCCATGTCCGGCGTCTTGGCCAGATCCTCGGGCTCGGCGGCCAGCACGCCGGCCAGGCTGCCGTGGCGCGCGATCAGCGCCTTGGCGAGCGGTTTCATGTCGCCGCGGGCCCTGGCGCCGAACAGTAGGAACTCGATTACCTCGTAGTCCGACAGGCTGTCGGGCCCCTTGTCGAGCAGGCGCCGGCGCAGACGGTCCCGGTGGCCATGATAGTGCGGTTTTTGCTCGGTCACGGCCTAGGAGCCGTAGGGCGGTTGGTGCCAGCCTTTGGGAGAGAGCGTGAAGATCTCATGACCGCTCGCGGTCACGCCGACGGAATGCTCGAACTGGGCGGAGAGCGAACGATCGCGGGTCACCGCGGTCCAGCCGTCCTGCAACACCTTCACCTGAAGTTTGCCGGCATTGATCATTGGCTCGACCGTGAAGAACATGCCCTCGCGCACCGGCGTGCCGTGGCCACGGCGACCATAGTGCAAGATGCTGGGCGCCGCGTGAAACACCCGCCCGAGCCCATGGCCGCAGAAATCGCGCACCACGGAAAAGCGGTTCTTCTCGGCAAAGCTCTGGATCGCATGGCCGATATCGCCAAGCGTGGCGCCCGGCTTGATCGTCTCGATGCCGCGCATCATGGCTTCGTAGGTCACGTCGACCAGTCGCCGTGCCTTTACGCTCGGCTCGCCCACGAAGAACATGCGGCTGGTGTCGCCGTGCCAGCCGTTCAGGATCACGGTTACGTCGATGTTGATGATATCGCCATCGGCAAGCCGCTTGTCCCGGCTCGGGATGCCGTGGCACACCACGTGGTTGACCGAGGTGCAGATGGATTTCGGGAATCCGCGGTAGTTGAGCGGTGCCGGAACCGCGCGGCTGGCCACTATATGATCGTGGCACAGGCGGTCCAGCTCCTCGGTGGTAATACCGGGTTTGACGGAGGGCGTGATGAAATCCAGCGTTTCGGCCGCCAGGCGCCCGGCTTTGCGCATGGCCGTGAAGTCATCGGGCCCGTGAATCGTAATCTGCCGTTCGTCGCGAGACAGCGGTGCCGCTTCGCTCGATCCCATCAAGTTCATTCGCTTCATCCCACCCAAGACTCCGGCTAGAACGCCAGCGCCAGACTGCGATCCAGTTCGATGGCTTCCGGAGCCACTTTGCAACTATAACACATCGCTTCCACCCCGCGGTCCATAGCCGTTGTCAGCGCCGCCCGGTAGTCGGGGTCGATATCGCCGGCGATTTCGAGCCGCGAGCAGTCACCACGCTGGACCAGGTAGAACATGACCGCGCGCGCGCCGGCATCGACCATGTCGCCCAATTCTGCCAAGTGCTTGGCCCCGCGCTTGGTCACCGCGTCGGGAAACTCGGCGGCTTCCGCGCCGCGTTTCAGGGTGACGTTCTTGACCTCGACGTAGCACGGCGGCTTGCCCGCGCCGCCGGGACCGTCATCGTCCAGCAAAATGTCGACCCGGCTGTTCTGGCCGTAGCGCACCTCGCGCCGGAGCTGGCCGTATCCGGCCAGCTCCGGCACGGCGTCGGCGGCCAAGGCCTCGGCCACGATGCCATTGGGGTGGCTGGTATTGATACCGACCAGGCTTGCACCGGCGGCAACCAGTTCCCAGGAATACCTCAGCTTGCGCGCCGGGTTGCGCGACGGCGAGAGCCAGACTGCCATGCCCGGCTCGGCCAGGCCCATCATCGAGCCGGGATTGGCGCAGTGCGCCACCACGGTCTCGCCGGACTCCAGCTCGATATCGGATAGAAAACGCTTGTAGCGCCGGATCAGACGGCCACGGATCAAGGGGTCGGGAAATCTCATGGCGTCAAATTAGGCCTCCGTCCCGCCGCTTTCAACACATGCGGTCTTGCAACTCCTGGTCATGGGTTCCAAGTTAGGCGGTGACGCCGCACCGCGCGGCTTAGGATTCGGTCTATGAAAAATCCGACATTGTCGTTTTGGCTCGCCGCCGGCTTGTTATTGACGGCATGCAGTGGCGGGAGTCTCCCGGGTCGCTCACCGGCGCCGCCGCCCGACCTGTCGATCTTCGAGCCGGATGGAAAGGGCCGGTCGGCAGCGGAGACGGGCCGGGACGGTCGCGCGCGCCGCGTCGGCAATCGGGGCGACCGCGCCTATATCGGCGGCTGGATCAAGCCGGATGTCACCAGCGACCAACAGTTGGCCGACACAGAGGCCTGCTACAACTATGCCTGGGCTCAGGTGAAAAACGACATTCGGATCGACGATGATATCGCCGCCGCGCGCGGCCAGCGGGGCAGCGAATTCGCCCGGCTCGACACCGTGACCCGGCAGGCCGACAGCTACTATTACCGCAAGGAGCGTATCGTGCGGCTCGAAAACTGCATGCAGGCCAAGGGATACAGTCCGGAGTGATGTCCGGGCCTGATGGTCGGATGACTCTACGCAATGCCCGATAAAGTTGTTACCGCCTGTCTGTTGATCATTGGCAACGAAATCCTTTCGGGCCGGACCAAGGATGCCAACCTGGCCTACCTTGGCGCGGGCCTCAACGAGATCGGCGTGCGCCTGACGGAAGCCCGGGTGATTCCCGATCAGCCGGACGTCATCGTGGCGACGCTGAACGAGGTGCGCCAGGACTTCGACTACGTCTTCACCACCGGCGGGATCGGGCCGACCCACGACGATATCACCGCCGAGTGCGTGGCCAGGGCGTTTGGCGTGCCGCTAATCCAGAACCCTGAAGCCCGCGCCATCCTGGAATCGCACTACGGTCCGGACGAGCTGAACCCGGCGCGGTTGCGCATGGCCAATACGCCGCAAGGCGCGGCCCTGATCGAGAACCCGGTGAGTCAGGCCCCAGGCTTCCAGATCGCAAACGTTTTTGTCATGGCCGGCATCCCATCGGTCATGCAGGCCATGTTCCAGGCTATCAAGCACCGTCTTAGCGGCGGCCGGCCGATGCTTTCCGATTCGGTCACCGCCGCCATGCCGGAAAGCTATCTGGCGCCTGGGCTGGCTGCGATCCAGGATCGCAATCCCGAGGTGGAGATCGGCAGTTACCCGTTCCACCGCATGGGCGTCTTCGGTGTGCGTCTGGTGCTGCGTTCGATCGAGTCCGATCGGCTGAACGCGGCCAAAAGCGAAGTCGAGGAGCTGGTGCGCAGCCTGGGCGGTCAACCGAATGCGAACCCGGGCGAACAGGGGAATTAAACGGTGCCAAGCGTTTCGACGATGACGTGGGTATAGCCCGGTTGGCCTGGGACCCTCAGCAATACCTCAAGTTCGCCGGCGCGCGGATGCAGCCGGGCCTGGACCTGATCGCCCGGATACCGGACTTTGCCGCCAGCCGCATCGTCGACCTGGGCTGCGGTACTGGGCATCTGACCAGCCTACTGGCCCGCCGCTGGCCGTCGGCCCAGGTCGTCGGGCTCGACCAATCGGCGGAAATGCTTGCCATCGCGGTCAAGGACTTGTCGGGCGCCGACTGGCCGTCGCTTCACTGGCGCCGCGAGCAAATCGCCGGCTGGGCCGCCAGCGAGCCGCTTGACCTGATCTTCTCGAACGCCGCGCTGCATTGGCTCGACGACCACGAGACCCTGTTTCCTCACCTGGTCGATCAGCTCAAGCCCGGCGGCGTCCTGGCGCTCCAGATGCCACGGAATTTTGACCAGCCGTCGCACCGCCAGCTGCGAAGTCTGGCGGCCGAGGAGCCATGGGCCGAATGCATTACCTTGCGCCAGGCGCCCGTTCTTTCACCCGAGCAATACTATGACCTCCTGGCGCCTCGGGTTGCCAGCCTGCAGATTTGGGAGACCGACTACCTCCATGTCCTGACCGGCGACCGGCCGGTGCTGGACTGGCTGCGCGGCACCGCCCTGCTGCCGGTGCTGGAGGCTCTGGACGGCGACGAATTGGAGAGCTTCCTGAACCGCTACGCCGAGCAGCTGGCACAGGCCTACCCGAAACGGGCCGACGGCCAGACGCTGTTTCCCTTCCGGCGGCTGTTCCTGCTGGCGGTCCGGCCCTAGGAGCCTGTCCGAGTATTGGTCATGGGCTGCACCGCGTTTTCAAGGCCTTGGGCTAGGACGGTGCCGCGCCGCGCTGCCGGGCGCATCGCAAGCGGTGCCGGACGACGG
>JBFJPL010000085.1:0-16409 GCA_041617155.1 Kiloniellales bacterium | reverse complement strand
GCTGATCCTGGTGACCGCGATCACCCCGACGCCGGCCGGCGAAGGCAAGACCACGACCACCGTGGGCTTGGGCGACGGCCTCAACCGGATCGGCAAGAAGGCGATGATCTGTCTGCGCGAGCCATCGCTCGGCCCCTGCTTCGGCATGAAGGGCGGGGCGGCCGGCGGCGGCTATGCCCAGGTCGTGCCCATGGAGGACATCAACCTCCACTTCACCGGCGACTTCCACGCCATCGGCATCGCCCACAACCTGCTCTCGGCCCTGATCGACAACCACATCTACTGGGGACTGGAGCCGACGATCGATTCCCGGCGCGTCGCCTGGAAGCGCGTGGTCGACATGAACGACCGGGCGCTCAGGGTCATCACCAACTCCCTGGGCGGCGTGGCCAACGGTTTCCCGCGCGAGGACGGCTTCGACATCGTCGTTGCCTCCGAGATCATGGCGATCTTCTGCCTGGCCACCGACCTCGACGACTTGGTCGAGCGGCTCGGCCGGATCGTGATCGCCCAAAACCGCCAGCGCGCGCCGATCTATGCCCGCGACGTCAAGGGCCCCGGCCCCATGTCCGTGTTGCTCAAGGAGGCCGTTGCCCCGAACCTGGTGCAGACCCTGGAGAACAATCCGGCCTTCGTGCACGGCGGTCCGTTCGCCAACATCGCCCACGGCTGCAACTCGGCGATCGCCACCAAGACGGCGCTCAAGCTGGCCGACTACGTGGTCACCGAGGCCGGCTTCGGCGCCGACCTGGGCGCCGAGAAGTTCTTCGACATCAAGTGTCGGTTGGCCGGCCTCAAGCCCGACGCCACGGTGCTGGTGGCCACGGTGCGTGCGCTCAAGATGCACGGCGGCGTCGCCAAGGCCGATCTCGGCAAGGAGAACGTGGCGGCGGTCAAGAAGGGCTGCGAGAACATGGTTCGCCACATCAGGAACGTGAAGTCCTTTGGCGTGCCGGTCACGGTCTCGATCAACCAGTTCATCGGTGACACCGAGGCCGAGCTGCAGGCAGTCAGGGCGGCGGCCGAGGCCGAGGGCGTCCAGGCCTTCGTTGCCAGCCACTGGGCCGACGGCGGCGCCGGCACGGAGCATCTGGCCGGCCACGTGGTCGAGTTGGCCGACAGCGGCAAGGCCGACTTCAAGCTGCTCTACCCGGACGACATGCCGCTGGTCGACAAGGTCCGTACCGTGGTGCAAAAGGTCTACGGCGGCGAGGACATCTCCTACGACGGGGTCATCGCCAAGCGCTTCGAGGAGCTGCAGGCCGACTACGGCCATTTCCCGATCTGTATGGCCAAAACCCAGTACAGCTTCTCTACCGACCCGGAGTCGAAGGGTGCGCCTTCGGGCTTCGAGGTGCCGATCCGCGAGCTCAGGCTGTCCAACGGCGCCGGCTTCATCGTCGCCGTGACCGGCGCGATCATGACCATGCCGGGCCTGCCGCGAGAACCTTCGGCCAACAACATCCGTTTGAACGACCAGGGCCAGATCGAAGGGCTGTTCTAGGCGCCGTCCGTGCACCGCTGGCAACGAACCGCACGCGGCGCGGGCGAACCAGTGAGCGGACCACCATGTCGTTCAAATCGCCAAGGTGTTTGCTGTCACGCCGGCAAGCCGGCCGAGCGCAATGCGCCGAAGATCCGTTCCGTCCACGCCGGGTCCTTGTAGGGCATGTGGATGATGAAGGCCGTCAATTCGAATGTCGGGTCGCGCGCGAGCAGTTGGCTGGCCAAACTTCGCGCTTTCTCTTTTTGCCCAGCTAGGCTGTAAGCTGCTATCAGGTCCAGGGTGGCCAGGCTCGATCCGGGATTTCGCTTACGACGGGCGCTAAAGGCAGCGATCGCCTCATCGTGGCGCCCAAGCATGAGGTGCGCGCGGCCCAACGCCCCGAGAAACCAGTCCGGATAGTAAGGGCCCAGGCGCCGGGCCCGGTTGATGTATTCCGGTGCGCCTTGCGGCTGGCCGGCAAACGTCAGGCTCATGCCGAGGCCGACGGCGTAGTTGGCATTCCCGGGCTCCAGTCGGAGCGCCGTCTCAAAATTGGCAATCGACTCCTCATGGCGCCGCTGCCAGAGGTGGGCGAACCCTAAGAGGGCGTAAGCGGGTGCATGGTCCGGGTCATGCGCGATGGCCGCTTGCGCGCGCAGGACGGCACGACCGAAGGCCTGCTCGGGCTGTTCCCCCCAACCTTGAAGGCCCGCTCTCAAGAGCGCGAAACCCTCGAAGCAAAGGGCGTCCGTAAAAGCGCTATCGATCATCGCGGCCGCGCCGAAAAGCCTTCTGGCTTCGTCGTTGTCGGCCTTTGTCTGACGACGGTAGTGCACCAGCCCCTCGCGAAAAAGCCGGTAGGCCTCCGGACTGTCCGTCGGCTGGCGCACCATGCGAGTCCATTCGCTCTCGCTCGGTTCGACTTCGAGGGCGCCCACGACCTTGCGGGTCAGCTGACTTTGAAGCAGCGAGAGGTCCTCGAAGGCGCGCTCGAACTGCGCGGCCCAGACGAGCCGACCGCTGAGAGCGTCAAACAGCTCCGCCTTGACCTTGGCACGACCAGCCGAGCCTTGGGCGTCACCCTTTAAGACGTAGCGAACGCCAAACGCCTCCGCCACCTTACGGGGCTCCACCTGATGGCTCCCATAGGTGGCAATCGAGTGGTGGGCGATCACGAAAATCTTGGGCGTGTTGGAAAGTGAAGTGATGAGCGCCTCGGTGATGCCTGCTACCCAGAAGTCCTGCTCCGGGTCGCGGTCAAGGTTCTCGAACGGCAGCACGGCGATCGACGGCTTATCGGGCAGCGGCAGAGCCATGCGCTCGAGGGCCGCGGGCTCAACCGCCGAATCCTCGAGCCGATGCCAGATCGCCGCAGCGACGCCGGCAGCCACGAGCGTAAGAACTACCGTCGTAGTTGCGGCTCTCCAATGCAGAGGCCAGGCTGAGGTCTGTGAGTTTCGCACTGATCGCGCCCGGCGTTTAGAATTATGCGAGTAAGAACACTCACCCAGGACTTGACGCCAAATTCAGGTCTCCAGCCTCTGTCCGGAGGTGCAATTTCCGGAAATCTCGGCTTTGCGGGACCTCGAGAAAATTCGCAAGGTCACCTGCGGTCAGCCGACACGCGCAGGCCTAGTCGCTTCGCGCCAGATTGCCACCCCAACCGGATTGAAGATGATCCAGCGACTCGATCGTCGTGCGGAGGTTCCTCGCCTTGACCGGGTCGCCATCGCACAGAATCCCGGCCCAAAGACGTCGAACCTTAACCGCAACGCCGGCGGGGCTGTGCGCGAGAGTTGCTGAAATTTCCTGTTCGAGACCGCAGATTTTTGCGCCTAGAGCCTCGATCGTTCGATCGTCTTTTGCCGCATTGGCCTCGGACTCCAGCCGCAACACCTGCGACTCCAAAGACAACAGCATCTGATCAACGGTGGGAAGCTCGCGCATGGAATACTCCTGAGTGGCAACGATGTCGGATCGATCTGCGGGCGCGTGCACACGCCCCCAACCCAAGAGCGAAATTTATGCTGAATGATTCGCGTATAAAATTCGGGCGATCTCCTAGTGTTCCTAGGACATTCCCCTATCTGCCGGGCAGCGTTCGACCAATCTGACCAGCTCGGCAAATGACTCGGCGTGCATCTTGAACATCACATTTGCCCGGTGCACCTCAACCGTCTTTGGACTGATTTTCAGGTCGCGCGCGACTTCCTTATTGGATTTTCCGGCGACGACCAGGGTCATGACCTCGTGCTCACGGGGCGTCAGGCTTCGTAGTCGTCTCACCGAGTCCTTGCGTTTGGCGTATTCCTGGCGCTGGCGCGCATCCCGCTCGATGCCCTGCTGGATACGGTCTAGGATCAGCTGGTCATTGAATGGCTTCTCGATGAAGTCCATGGCGCCTGACTTCATGCAGCGCACGGCGGTCGGCACGTCGCCGTAACCGGTGATCACGATGGTGGGCATTGTGACACGCTCCAAGCCCAATCGACTGAGCAGTTCCAGGCCGCTCATTGCCGGCATACGCACATCGACGACCAGGCAACCCGGATTCTCCGGCTCATAGGCTTCGAGAAACTCGGAGGCAGAGGCAAAGGTCTCGACGTTCAAGTCCACCGAGCCAATAAGCCATTCAAAGGACCTGCGTAAGGCCTCGTCGTCATCCACCAAATAGACCGTCGGTTCAGGCGACATGTTTCAAGCTCTCCTCGAGTTTCGGGAGTGTGATACGGACAACCGCCCCGCCGTTGGCACCGTTGTTCGCCGCTATGTGGCCGCCGTGGGCTTCCACGATCGTGCGGCTGATCGACAGTCCCATGCCCATGCCATCGGTCTTGGTCGTGACAAACGGCGTGAAAATCCGCTCTGACAGGTCGGAGCGAAATCCAGGTCCCGTATCGCTCACAACCAGCTCGATTTTGTCCGTGCCGACCGCGAAGGACCTGATCGTGATCTTCGGGCAAAGGCTCGCCGACTCCGCCATGGCTTCCGCCGAATTCTTAAGCAGGTTCAGAACGACCTGCTCCAACTCAATCCTATTGGCCAGTACGGTTTGTGCGTCGTGAGCCAGGTCGAGTTTCAGCTTTATGCGCCTGGAGCGCAGCTCCGGTTCCAAGAGCTGGGATACGGCGCGCGTGACCTCGACCAAATCAACGGCGCTGGCTTCGGGCGCGGCGTGCCCGACAAAGCGGCCGATCCGGCGCAGGACATTGCTAGCCCGCTCAGCTTGCTCGCGGATTTGATCCACAGCCTGATCGAGGGTGCTTTCGTCGAACTTCCCCGACCGAATCCTGCGCAAGCATCCACTGGAATAGTTCATCACCGCGGTCAGCGGTTGGTTGAGCTCGTGCGCGAGCGTCGAAGCCATTTCGTCCAAGGTAAAGCGGCGCTGGAGCTGCGCCAGCTCGCTATTGTGCTGACGCAAGGTGTCCTCGGATCTTTTGCGCTCGGTGATGTCGATGCCGACGGAGATAACGCTGCCATCCTCCAGCACGTAATCACTCACCTCGGCCCATTCGTCGTCACCGCGGTTGTACTGGTAGGCACAGGCAGGGGTTTTTCTGCGCGCCAATCTCCTGGCTTTCCAATCCTCGGCATCCGGCATCCTTCCATCAACACCCTTGCGCTGGGCAAAAGCTTCGACGAGCTGCCTGAAGCCCACGCCCGGCACGATCGGGACGCTCTCCGTCTCGTAGATGTCCCGATACTTTTGATTGCAGATCACCAAGCGATCGGATGGATCGAACAGGGCGAAGACCGCGGGTATCGTCTCGATCGCACGCGCCAGCCGGACCTCCGCCTCACGTCTGCGCTGTTCGGCTTCGACCTCCGCCGTGATGTCCGAGCCAACGCCTCGGTAACCGAGGAACACGCCATCCGGACCGTAGCGGGGTTTGCCGCTGATCCGGAAGTGCAGTACCCGGCCGTCCGCGACGCGCTGTGCATAGGTGAAGTTGCGTATGGGACGGCGCGCCTCGAGATCGCCGAGATGGCTTCGCCACTTCCTTTGATCGACTTGCAGCCCCGAAAGTTCGGCGCGGCTCCTGCCCAGGTAGGCGTCCGGCCGCAGGCCCGTAGCTGGTATGATGTGGTCCGACAAATACGTGAAGCGCAGCTCGGTGTCCGTCTCCCAGTACCAATCCGAAGCGATTTCCGCGAAATCCTTGAACCGTTGCTGACTCTGCCGCAGGGCTTCCCGGGCCTGTTTTCGGTCGGTTATGTCGCGCCAGACCGAGCGGCTCTGCAGGACACGACCCTGTTCGTCCTTCACCGCCGAGACGTCGAGTGTGACATCGATCTTGCTGCCGTCTTTCCGCCTGAGCTGCAGCGCCTCGTCTCGCACCTCGCCGGTCTCCGCGAAACAGCGAAAGGACTTGTGCGCTTGCACCGCGCAAGCCCGATGGTAGAGGTCGATTATGGCTCGGCCGATAATCTCGCTGTTGGCATAGCTGGTCGCCCTCAAGAGCGTCCGTTTGCATTGAACGACTTTGCCAGTCTCTGCCTCGATCGAAACAAACATCGCCGGCGCGTTGTCGTAGAGATCCTGAAAGCGCGCTTCCGAGGCCTGCCGCGCCTGCTCGTGCCGCTGGCGGCGCTCGACCTCCGCCGTCTCGTCCGTCGACGTGCCTCGGTAGCCGCGGAATCCACCGTCGCGATGGAAAATCGGCTTGCCGGTGACCCGCCAGTGCTGCGTCATACCGTCTTGGCCGGCAACCGAGTAATGAAAACCGCGGAACCGCCGCCGCGCTTCGAGATTGTTCCGATGCCGCCGCCACGCCTGGTCACTCTTCGGGTCCACGTCGGCGAGATCCGATCTCGCGCGTCCGAGCGGACTCGGAACGGCAGCGAGCCGATCACCGCCTGCGGAATCGGCGATCCGAGAAAATCTGAAACTCTCGTCCATTTCCCAATAGCGGTCGTCCGAGGCTTCGATGAAATCTTTAAGCCTTTGTTCGCTGGTTTGCAGCGCTGCGTGAGCCGCAATCCGGTCGTCGAGAATTCGTCGGAGGTGATAGGCTGCCGCGAATGCCAGCAGGCTGACGCCGAACATTCGAAGCTCTTCCAAGTTGGTCTCGAGCGTCAGCGTCCAGAAGTCGGGCGCAAAATCAACCCTGAATATCTGACAGAAAGTCAGGTACGCAATCAACGCCGCCATGAACCCGAAACGCCAGTCCGTGGGTCGACGCAACAACGACAAAGCCCAGCCCAGCGCCAAGGCTCGAATCACAATGGAAGCTAAGAGGGTGGCGCTCATGACAAGTTCCTGGATCTCTAAGCCGCCGAAGCGATAAGAAAGGTGCACAAGCTCGAAGTCTACCAACCGCAGGTTATGTCACGGAGAGCCCTAGGGTTCCATTAGGGAAACCCCCTAGGGTTGCACCGCTTTCGTCAGTCGAGCGTCGGCGGCGATGGAAGGCCGCGGCGGTCGAAAGCGCGGATCGGGCCAGCGCTCGGGACCTCAGGGAGTTCCCCAAGCAGCTTAGGGGTGGCCACAAATTTACGCTCTCGTCCAATGCCTCTAGGTTCACTGTCTGCAAACGGCTCGGACCACAACCGTCGACAACGATTGGGCAGCCGCCGTAAGCACCCTTATGCAAATGTTCGGCCCCAGATCGCACTCCGTGCCGGAGCCGCGCGCGAGCAAAGACAAGATCGCGGAACGCATCCTCGCGATGCAAATTGCGCTGCTCTACGGGTCGCCTCTTGCCCTCTCTGCCAACGTTATCAATGCGGCAATCGTTGTTCTCGTGCTATGGCGGGTCTGCGCCCCCCCCGATCGATCCGTGTGGAACATGACGGCCGCGTAAAGGCTGCGGCATCCAAACCTGAAAACCGCCTTGCGTGGCGCGCTTGAAGCGGCAGTCGAGCCTGAGCGTTGCGACGCCTCCTGGCCGCCCGGCGGTTCACTTGATCAGCGGCAGCAGGTCGCGGAACGCCTGAGTGTCGGCGCGCTCCAGCCACTCGAAGACGACCATCTCGCTGGTCACGACCTCGAGATCGGGCCTCGGCTCCGCCGCCCCTGTGGGCCAAGCGGCATCGGCGACCAGGTAACGGCTGTGGCCGGGCAGGGCGGCGAGCGGTCCGCCGATCAACTCGTCGAATGCGGCTACGGCTCCCGCCAGCACAAGCTGCTCCCGGCCCAGGTCGTCAAGCCACGCGGTCAGCGCCCGACGGCCCGCGGCCGTGGCGGCGAAGCGCACCGCCGCCGCGCCGACGCCGGCTAGTGCGGCGCCTGCGTCCAGGTCGCCTTCCAAGATGAGCAGCGGCACCTCAAAACGGGCCGCCGCACGAACCACGATCTCGGCGCGTCGCAGCGCCTGTCCGCCGGGCGGGCCGGCGAGCGCCAGGATCAAGCTGGACCGGGCCGCCTTGAGCAGCATGGCGGGGCTTCCTTGAAGGGTCGCGGACGAAATAGCCATTGCCCGCGGCGGCTTATTGGTATATGGTATACCACAAGTGAGCCGCAGGCCACAATTGGAACCGAAACTGGTTCGAAGCCGTTGGACCACGGCCCGACGGCGCACGGTCTTACTGGGAGGACGGCGGCATGAACATCCACGAATACCAGGCGAAGGACCTGCTCAAGGCGTACGGCATCGCGGCACCGCCCGGCGCGGTAGCCGAAACCGCCGAGGCGGCCGAGGCCGCGACGCGCGAGTTGGGCGGAAACCGCTGGGCGGTCAAGGCCCAGGTCCATGCCGGCGGGCGCGGCAAGGCCGGCGGGATCAAGCTGGTCGCCTCTCCCGAAGCGGCGCGCGAAGCCGCCGCCGCGCTGCTCGGCAGCCGCCTGGTCACCAGCCAGACCGGTGCCGAGGGCAAGGTGGTCAGGCGGGTCTACGTCGAGCAGGCCACGGAGAACGTGCGTGAACTCTACCTCGCCGCGCTGGTCGATCGCTCGGTCGGACGCGTCGCGCTGATCGCCGCCGAGGAAGGCGGCGAGGACATCGAGGCGGTCGCCGCGCGCGATCCGGCAAAGCTGCATAAGCTTGTCATCGACCCGACCGCAGGCTTCCGTGACCGGCCGGCGCGCGAGCTCGCCGGGCAGCTCGGACTCTTGGGCGCTCAGGCGGAGGCGGCGGTCCAGATCATGAGCGGCCTCTATCAGGCGTTTCTCGATCAGGACGCCAGCCTGATCGAGATCAACCCCCTGGTGGCCACTAATGACGGCCTGCTGCGCGCGCTCGACATCAAGATGATCGTCGACGACAACGCCCTGTTCCGCCATCCGAAGCTGGAGCAGCTGAGGGATCAGGAGGAGGTCGACCCGGCGGAGTTGGAGGCCCAGCGCTTCGAGCTCAACTACGTCAAGCTCGATGGCAACATCGGTTGCATGGTCAACGGCGCCGGCCTAGCG
This sequence comes from Kiloniellales bacterium, assembly GCA_041617155.1. Lineage (GTDB taxonomy): Bacteria > Pseudomonadota > Alphaproteobacteria > Kiloniellales > JAKSDN01 > CAMYKD01. The sequence goes on along the minus strand of JBFJPL010000085.1, from coordinate 7,569 downwards.
CTGGCCACGATCGACCTGCTCAAGCAGCGCGGCGGCGACCCGGCGGATTTCATGGACGTGCGGCCGACGGCGAACCGCGATCAGGTCGCGACCGGGTTCAAGATGCTGCTGGACAATCCCAAGGTGAAGGCGATCCTGGTCAACGTCTACGGCGGCGGCATTCTGCGCTGCGACACGGTCGCGGAAGGAATTGCGGCGGCCAGCCGCGAGGTCGGCCTCAGGGTACCCGTCATCGTGCGCGCGGCCGGCACGAACATGGAGATGTGCCAGAAAATCCTGGTCGGCCAGGGCATTCCGGTCAGCTTCGCCAGGAACATGGCCGAGGCCGCCGAAATGGTCGTGGCGGCGGCAAAGCGGGGGGCGGCGTGATGGCGATTCTGATTGACGGTTCGACCAAGGTCATCTGCCAGGGCTTGACCGGCACCCAGGCGAGCTATCACACGGAGCGGGCGATTTCCTATGGCACCAAGATGGTCGGCGGTGTGGTGCCCGGCAAGGGCGGGCGCCGGCACCTGGACCTGCCGGTCTTCGACACGGTGGCCGAGGCGGTCGAGACGACCGGGGCCACGGCCACGGCGGTCTTCGTGCCGCCGGCCAACGCGGCGGTCGCCATGATCGAGGCGATCGAGGCCGAGGTGGAGCTTCTAGTCTGCGTGACCGAGCGCATACCGGTGCTCGACATGGTCCGCGTCAAGCGGGCGCTGGAAGGCTCGCAGAGCCGGCTGATCGGCCCCAACTCGCAGGGCATCATCGTGCCGGAGGTTTGCAAGATCGGCGTCATGCCGGCGCACCACGACCGCCTAGGCAAGATCGGCATCGTCTCGCGCTCGGCCTCGCTGACCTCCGAGGTGGTCGAGCAGACGACTGCCCAGCGGCTCGGCCAGTCGACCTCGATCGGGATCGGCGGCGACCCGGTCTATGGCATCGGCTTCGTCGACTGTCTGGAGCTGTTCTTCGCCGATCCGAAAACCCAGGGCGTGATCCTGATCGGTGAAATCGGCGGTACCGCCGAGGAAGAGGCCGCGGAATTCCTCAAGGGCGCGAAAAGCCGCAAGCCGGTCGTGGCCTACGTTGCCGGGCTCCACGCGCCGACCGAACGCCGCATGGGCCATGCCGGCACGGTCAATGTCTTCGGCAAGGGCGGCGCGGCGGAGAAGATCGAGGCCTTCGAGGCCGCGGGCGTCGCGGTGGCGCCCTCCGCGGCGGAGATCGGAGCGACCATGCGCGCGGTCCTGGTAGGCTGACCGCCTGAGGCCGATCCCTAACCCGGTTTTCGCGCCAGGATCACCTGGCGCATGCCGGCCACGGCGGCGCGTGCGATCTGGCCGGCTTCCAGAAGCTCCGATACCTGAAATGCAACGGTCTCAAAGCCCGTGTCCGACAGGCGGTCCGTGAAATCCCGGCCGTATTGCCGGACATGGTCCTTGTTGCCGTAGTGCTTCAGCCGCTCTCTCGGCTTGATGATGGCGGGGTCTTCCCGTGTGACCTCGCCCTTGATCGGCACCTGCAGGCAACCCCACCCGCCCGGCTTCAGCACCCGGTAGATCTCGGCCATGGCACGGCGGTCGTCGGCGATGTGCTCCAGCACGTGGTTGCAAACGCCGATGTCGAAGCACGCCGCGGGAAACTCCAGGTCGGTAACGTCCATTGCCCGCATGGCCTTGGCGCCGTTCAGATCGACGGACAGATAGTCATAGTGCGCCGCGAAGTGCGGTACCAAGGCGGGTTCGGGCGCGACGTGCAGCATCCTGCCCGAGCGCGGCAGCCGGTCTTGCGCCCAGAGTTGCTGCCAAATGAGCCACAAGAGGCGATCGCGTTCCAGAGACTGGCAGCCAGGGCACATGGCATTGGCCCTGAGCCGCGCGCCGAACGGCAGGAATCTGCGGTATTGGCCACCGCAAAGGGGACAAGTGAGATTGTCGCCCCTCAGAACCGGCGCCATGACCTTGCACACGCCGCGCTTCGCCATCTTCCTTAGCTTAAGCATCACGCTGTTCAGAGCCGAAAGCCAACGGGGTGTCGCGGGCAAAGGCCGCCGCCGGGCAGCAGGAGGCTAAGCAACGCTGGCCGACATTGCAATTCCGCCCGCTTGCTTGCGGCTGCGACCGGCGGCAACGGCGGGCCATTCCATAATCTGCCAATAATTCTTACTGTTGTAGACAAAATTTAGCAAATAGTTAGGGGTAATATTTGAATATATTGTCGCTTCCTTTTTAGAGTTTCTAAACATATTCAGACTATTATCAATTCCTCCAAAGTGCGGTGAGTTTGTATTCGGCGGAGCATAGATGGGGTTTTTCGAAGCCGCACTGGAAACACGCATAGGGGCAAGAGATGGCAGAAGACAAAACCTTCGAAGAGACCTGTCCGGAACATCCCTTTTCCGAGATGGTGTGGCTGTCGATCAAGCTGGCCTGTGTCCTCAGCTCGTTTGAGCGGGATCTGTCGGCCGACGCACGCCAGGTCGAACCGGCGGAAGCCATTCCCTCGAGCTAAAATCCACGGGCTGCAGCCGCGCGGCCGATCGGGTCTAGCCTGCGCCACTGGCGGCTTGGGTCGGTTTGGGTTCGGGGTCGCAGAAGAAGGTGGTCAGCACCCAGCGCTGGCCACGGGTTACCGGTAGAGCCTCGTGTAGCAGCGCGCAGGAAAAAACCAGCGCGCTGCCGGCTTCCGGTGAATAGACGTGCGGCCCGTATTCCGGAAAGCGCAGCGCGCCGCCCTCGAAGTCGTCATTCAAGTTGAGCGACATGGCAAAACGGCGTTGCCGGGTTTGCCGCAGGTTGTCACGGTGCACGCCGAAGAAGTCCTGGCGGTCGGCGCGGTAAGACAGCACGGTCAGGCCTTCGAAACGGTAGGGCGCCGTGTAGTTGAAGACCTTGACCAGCTCGGGTCCGATCCGGCGCGCCAAGGTGCGCATGACCAAGCGGCCCAGTTCGACATCCGTCACGACGTGCTCGAGATTCCGCTTCTTGCGGGAGTCGCGGACGTTTTTCGTCCCGTCCGACAGACCGCCCTCCCGGTGCTCCTTCTCCCAGGCTTCGATCAGGGACCGGCGCAGCAACGGGTCGAAGACGTCGGGCAGGGTCAGCACCGGCGCGCCGCGGCTGAGCACGCCACCGGGTTGCGCCGGGTGGGCCCAGCGCTCCAGGAGCTCGCCGGCGCGGGCCACGTGATTTTCCATCGGGCGACGTTTGACGACATCGAGAATCCGCTGGTTGGGATCCAGCACATAGGTTGCGAAGCTCGGCTTGAAGCCATGGACCTCGGGAAAGCTGGGCGGCTCGGCGCTGAGGAGCAGCGGCAGGATGGCGGCCTCGCGGTCGGACCACAGGGTAAGATCCAGCCCAAGGCGTTCCGCCGTCGCGCGGTTGGTCGCGATATCGTCGCCGCTGACCGAGAAGAGCTCGCCACCGGCCTGCCGCAGCGCCGGCGCCGCGTCCGCGAAGGCGGCCAGTGCCGCGGCCTGCTCCGGATCATGGACCGTGTCGTAGGCGAACAGCACGATCGGCCCGCCGGTCACCTCCAGATAGAACACGCGCTGAGTATCGGTCGTGTCCGGCAGGGCGAAGTTTGCCACGCGGTCGCCGCGCGTCAGGATGATCGGTGGCTTCTGCAATCCTCAAGGTGCTCCTGGAATGGCCAAAGCGGGATCAAAGGATACCGTCTCTGACAGGCTTCGTCTCGGCTTGCAAGACCCCCGATTCGGTCCATTCGACCGCGCTTTGCGACAGCGCCGGCTCTCTGCAAGGTAATCAAGGTTAGCCAAGTATTAAGATTTCGCAGTGCAGACTGGCGACTCGGAACGCACTGTGGCAGGTTCGATGTCGGCGACATGCTGAGCTTTACGAAACCTATTTCCAATCCAGACGGGGAAGAGATCGCCCCGGCCGCGGAGACCACGCCGGAGGTTGCGGACGCGGGCCCGACCTCCGATGCATCCTCGCCCGAAGTCAGACCCCTTTTTTCCAAAGACGAAATGTCACCGACGGCCACGCCGGCGGACGCCGCCTACGACCCGGCCGTGCGCAACCAGATTCAACGCGTCCGGCTCGACCTTCTGTCGCGCGAGACTGAACGTCTGGAGCAGCAGCTTCGGCAGGTTCTCGAGCAGCAGAACGAAGACCGGCAGCTGCGCGAGGAACTGCGCGGCCAGATCGCCAACCTGAACCAGCGGATCGAAAGTCTGCTTGCCGGCGCTGCCTCCAAGTCCGCCGAGTCGGGCGGCACCGACGGCGATCTGCGGGCAGCGGTCAAGCCGTTGCTCCTGGCCGTCATGGAGATGCTCGACAGCGCGGAGGCCGCGGACTTGGCCGCGCCCGCGCCACCCGCGGAGTCCTCGCAGGCCTGGGCACAGATCGACGCCGCGCGCCGGGAACCGGTACCGCCGGCAACATCCGCTCCAGCGGCGCAAGTCACTGCCGAACCGGCGCAAGAAGTCGCCGTCGCACCGGAAGCAGACACCACCGATAGCGAGGTTGAGACCCGCGAACCGGCCGGTCGCGAGGCGGCCGAGCCGAATTCGCCGCATGCCGATACAGCGCTTGCCACAGCCGCTGATCCGGAGAATGACCTCGATCTCGATCCCGAGGCGGAGTTGAGAATCGAGATCGCGCGGCTCCTGCGGCCGAAGAAGAAGGGCGGCGGCTACGGTCCGTTGGGCCACCAGGCCAAGCCCGTGGCCGAGCGCACCGAAGCCGAGCCGGCGCGGCCTGCTCCGCCGCCCACCGCTGCCCACGGCACGGAACCCGGGCCTTTGCTGCTGGGGACCGACCAAACGCCGGTGGTCAACGACGCCCCTCCGTCCAAGGCGCACGCAACGGATGTGAATGCGGCCGGAGCGGTCGAATCAAGCCCGGTTTCGCGCCGAGAACAAGAGCCGGGCGGGGCGTCCGACGAGCCCAAGGCCGACTCGGCGCAGGGCGCCCTGCGCGGAGGCGGTGCTGTGCCGAGGAGCCAGCGGCCATCCTGGGCACCCAGGCCCAACCCGATGCGAGCATCGTTGCCAAAATGCCTGACCGAGCCCTGGGAAGAGCCGAGCCATCGTCCGGCAGGCCGCTGGCCGTTTCGCCGTACGCGTCCGGCCGGCGGGCGGGACGACCCGACCGAGTAGACCCGGCCGCGCCAACGTTTGGCGGGCGCCCCACAAATGCCGCATTCTGCCCCATTGGCACCACGCGGTGCCGCTATGTCACCGGGACGAAAATCGAATCCAAACGCGGGGCCGGACCGGCCCCGGTTCCGGCACCAAGGAATGCTGGCCGGGGGTCACGGCTAATGGAGGTCCCGCCGAGCCAAGGGAGTTTGGTCATGGAGATGCGCGCCTGGATCTTTGCTTTATCGCTTTTACCTGCCTTGCCAACATCCGCGGCCTTGGCCGCGCGGACGATCGATGCCGAGAGCCGTATCGACTCGGTAACCGTTTACCCGGACCGGGCCGAGATCACCCGAACCATCGAAGTGACCCTGCCGCAAGGCAAGAGCACCGTCGCACTTGCCGGCCTGCCGGCCAGTCTGATCCCCGACTCGGTACGGGTTCGCGGCGCGGGCGCCACGCGAATCGGTTCCGTGGAGACCCGAAAGATCTTTGCCGAAGCGCTGGTCCAGGAAGAGGAACGCCGCCTCAACGGCGAGATCGAGGCGCTTCTGGACCAGCGTCGGGCGCTGGGCGACCGAATTGCCGCGTTCAAGGTGCAGCTCGACTTCATCGCCGCGATCGGCAAGGAGGCGCCGAAGACCGCGAACGAGGAGATGGTCCGCGGCAAGATGGACCCGGCCGCCTGGCAGAAAGCCTGGTCGAGCCTCAGCGGCGGCGCCGCCGAAGCGTTCGACGGCATCCGCGCGGCCGAGTTCGAGCAGCGCGCCATCGACCGCAAGGTCGAGCAGCTGAAACAGGCGCTGGGCCAGATCCGCACCGGCCAGAAAGCCAGTGTCACCGCCCAGGTCAACCTGGAGCAGGATCGGGCCGGACCCCAGCGCCTCGAGCTCAGCTATCAGCTCCAGGGCGCGTCGTGGCGACCGCTCTACGACGCCCGGCTCGCTTCCGCGGACCAACGGATCGGCCTCACGCAGATCGGCGAGGTACGCCAGCGCACCGGCGAGGATTGGTCGGGAGTCAAGCTCACTCTCTCGACCGCCCGCCCCGCGGTCAGCGCCCGGATGCCCGATTTGAACTCGTGGTTCATCGACTTTTCCCGGGAGCGCGGCCGGCGGGACTCCAAGCTGCGGAGCCTGGGCGGGGGCTTGAGTTCGAGTTCCGAGCTGTTAGAGGAGGAGTATCGCGCACAGGAGCAAAAGAATGCCGGCGCCAAAGAGGAGGACGCCGTGCCGCCGGCCCCGGTTGCCCAGGTGGTGGCCGGCGAGTTCGCCAGCGAATATCGGATCGCCGGCGCAGCCAACGTGCCGTCCGACAATGCGCCTCATAAATTTGTGATCGCCGAGCAGTCGATGGCTGCGAAACTGGCGGTTCGCGTCGTGCCCAAGGTGGCGCCCCAGGGCTACCTCTACGCCGATGTGGATTACGGCGGCGAGCAGCCGCTGCTGCCGGGGCCGGTCTCGGTGTTCCGCGACGGCGCTTTCATCGGCACCAGCCACATGGCGCTGTTGCGGCCGGGCGAGCAGCAGAAGTTCTCCTTCGGCATCGACGACAAGGTACGGGTCGAATACCGGCTGGTCGAGGGTGAGCGCTCCAGCCAGGGCCTGATCAACAAGGATCGGCGCCAGGAGCGGCGCTATCTGACCAAGGTGACGAATCACCACGAGCGGATCATGGCGATCACCGTGCTCGACAATCTTCCCTTGCCGCGAGACGAACTGATCGAAGTCAAGCTGCTCAAGGACTCGACGACGCCGAGCGAGAAGGATGTCGAGGATCGCAAAGGCGTGCTCGGCTGGGTGGCCGATTATCAGCCCGGCGAGTCGCGGGAGATCCGCTTCGGCTACGCGGTCACCTATCCGGAGGACCAGCAAGTTCCCGGTTTCTGAGCCGCTCGCGGTCGACGGCCGGCACGGGTCACGCTTTGGTCAAGAGGCGTGGCCCGTGCCGATATGGCCGCCGCCGGGCCGGTGCTAGCGGTGCACCGCGAATTGCTGGTCCTCGCATGCGTTGACGTCGCAGGCGCCGGCGAAGGTGCCGACCTGCTCGTATACGAGCTCCGGAATGACCGGCCCGTGGCTGCGCACGACCAGATGGATCTCGGCCTTCCTGGCGTCGATCAGGCCGACCGCGTCGCCCGGCAGATCGAAGGGCCGGTCGCCGGAGGTGTCGGCTTCGCGCAGGCGGGCCGTGAGGTTGCCGAAGCCGTCGCTGCCGACCAACTGTCCGGTCGCCCAGATGACCGACCCCTTGACCTTGGGTATACCTAGGTCGCCGCCGTCGCAAGGGCCGGCACAGGCGGCCGGGTCGTTGAATATCACCCACCAGACGGTATAGGCGCCGCCGCCTTCGAGGCCGGTGGTCCATATGGTCGCTGTCACACCACGTTTGTCCCGCACCAACTGCGAGGCACCGACCACATTGCAGTCGTCACCCACGGTGCAGCCAAAGGGTGCGTAGACAGCGCTCGACTGCGG
>JBFJPL010000084.1:0-16763 GCA_041617155.1 Kiloniellales bacterium | reverse complement strand
GCCAGCGGACTTCATCAGGGCCAGCGGCCGTCATGCCGCGTGAACAGGCCGGACACATGACAGCACCGATCCCAAGGCGTGAAAAAAGAACGACCCTTGCAATACAAGGGCCGTCCACACATGGTTGCGGGGGCCCGCAACCGCCGGAACCTACCGGTCGAGATTCATGGTGTGTTCTCCGAGGTTGCTGTTCAGCCGTTCGATGTCGCTGCATAAGCGACCAAATCGTGGGGATCTGACTAATTCAAGCTGCCGCAGGTTCATGCACGAATATCGGCTTGAAGAAAGCCAGTTCGAATTCCGCTCTTGCGGTCTTCTGCTGCCAACAACGATGGTTCCAACTGTTTAACTATTTGGGTTTGGAGCCCTCGGCGATGTCGTCGATCCAGCTCATCGCTGCAACCGAGATCGGAAAGCCCAACGTCGGGATAGCGAGCATGGCTACATGGTGCAGCTCGTCCGCGGAGAGGCCCTCGTCTAGTCCTCGGCGGGCGTGGGAATGCACAGCGCCCTCGGAGCGGGCACCAATGGCCAGCGCAAGTTTCACCAGTCTGCGTGTGCGCCCGTCCAAAGGGCCAGACTCCGCGCAGGCCTCGCCGAGGGTTTGGTAGGCCTGCCAGACGTCGCTGTGGTCTTCGGTCAGCTTGGTCAACCGAGGCGGAAGCTTTGCCTGCATTCTACTCACTCCTTCAGATTTCTCATTTAAATCTCATTCCGCGGCTCTCGCAGTCCCAATGGCAACGGGGAACTCGGGGCCTGCCAGGATGCTGCGGATTTCGGCGGCATGATAGATCAGGAAACTGTGTACGCGCTCCGCTGTCTCGCAAGCCTGCGTGACGCAGGATGCCACGGAGAGCCCGCCGAAGTAGTTGCCCGTGAGGAACAGACCGGGCGCACGCTGCTCCGCGCCCCGCAACGCTGCCATCCTCTCAACGTGCCCCAGTCGGTACTGAGGCAGGCCGCGCGGCCATTGACGGACACGCGCGACTACCGGTTCGCCGGCCACACCGAGAAGGTCCCGGAATTCTGCTCTGGCCGTGGCGACCAGCTCCTCGGCCGGAGCCTGGGCCAACGCCGGAGCGCGCGCGCCGCCCAAGTAGGCGGCCAAAGCGACGTGGCCTTCGGGCGCCCGGCCTGGAAACATAGTGGAGCAGAACAGGGTCCCGGTGACCGGCCGCCCTTCGCAAGAGGGCACGAGATAGCCGAGGCCATCCAACGCGTGCGCGACCTGCCGGCGCCGATAGCCGAGGAACACGACGGCCAGTGGCGGCGCATCCACGTTCGCCGCGGCCTCTGCGCCGGCAGGGTCGAGGCCGTCGAGCAGGTCGGCCGCCACTTGCGGTTGGGTCGCAAGAACCACGCTCCGCGCCGCGACCGCACCGGCCCCGGACTCGATCCGGAAGCCGTCAGTCCAGCGCCGAACGCGCCGGACTGCAACACCGGGCACAAGGGCGTTCCCAAGTGCCGCCGCCAGTGCCTTGGGCAGGGATTCCACGCCGTCGCGCCAGGAATAGAGGCGCCTGCCCGGCATGCGGCCACCAGCACGCCGACTGGCGAGCACCGCACGGCTGATCGAACCGTAGCGGCGCTCCATGTCGACGAGGGCCGGGAACACCGCCGGCATGGAGAGCTCGTCGGCCAGGCCGGCGAAGAGTCCTCCGACGAGGGGATCTATCACCAGTCTGGCGAAATCCTTGCCGAAACGGCGCGCCCAAAACCCGGCGACGGTTTCCTCCTGCCCGTCCCGCTTCGGCGATACCAGAAACTCGCCCATCATGCGCAGACGCGCCAGCGGCGGGAGATAGTCCGAGGTTGCAAAGCCGAGCGGATGGGTTTGGATGCGATGGAGCGTGTGATCGCGCAGCAGATAGCGGTGGCGCACGCCCGGGCCCAGCTCACAGCGCCAGCTGTCGAGGCCGAGCGAGCGAGATAGGGTTTCCGCTTCGACGACCGCCGCATTGACCGAGCTTGGCCCATGCTCCATCAGGAAGCCGCCAATCCGCTCGGAAATTGCGTTGCCGCCGGCCCGAACCTGGCGTTCGAGCACCGTCACCCGGTGCCCCCGGCACAGCAGCGCATAAGCCGTGGCAAGGCCCGAGACACCGCCGCCGATCACGGCCACGTCAAAGGTCATGAGTTGGCTTTCTGGCCTGGCCTCTCCGGCCGTGGGAACGGGCTGCTCCCAGCCGCGCTGGGTGGCCCGCCCGCGCCGAAGCGTCGCTGGGCGAGGGTTTGCAAGTGCTCGGTCGTGACCGCTTCCGCGTTCACCTCCCGGGCATAGTCCTCGGCACGGCGTCTGACGAATTGGCGGACAAAGGCGGGCACGCGCTGCAGGCGCGCCTCGGCTTCCGGGGTCCAGCGAACCGTGGCGGCGGACGCCGTTAGCGGTTCGATCATCGCCGCTCCCTGCGGCTCGTAGCTGCACAGAAAGTCCTCGCCCATAAGGTCGCCGTCTCGGGCCAGGGGTCGCGCCCGACAGCCGCCGCAGACCTTCGCATATTCGCAGGCACCGCAACGGCCTTCCAGGCTCGGCGCGCGCAGCCGCTGGAATAGCGGTGCCTCACGCCAGAGCGTCGCGAAATCCTGCGTACGAAGCGAACCGACAGACGACTCCATATATGGACAGGCCGTCAGCTCGCCTTCCGGCGCCACCCGGCAGTAACGGGTTCCCGCGAGACAGCCGCCGGCCTCGTAGCCGTCGCGCAGGGTGACCGGCAACGGCGGATTCATCTCCAGGGCCATACGCTTGAAATGCGGTGCGCAGCGGGCGCGCACGATCAGGTCCTCTTCGTCGCGCGCTGCCTCGGCGACCCGGCGCAGCACCCGGTCGTAGACCTCCCCGGAGACATTGGTGACGGACTCGCCGCGGCCCGTGCAGACCAGGAAGAAGACGTTAAGCACCGCGGCACCGGCCGAGCGCGCGAAGGCGATCATGTCGTCCAACTCGTCGGCGTTGTCATCGGTCACGGAGTAGTGGAGCTGGAACATGAGCCCGCCCCGGCGGCAGGCATCGATTCCCGTCATGGTCTTGGCCCAGCTGCCCGGCCGACCGCGAAAGCCGTCGTGATGGGCAGGGTCGAGGGAATCAAGGCTGATGCCCAGGGCCTTCACCCCCGCCTCCTGCAAGGCGGTGACCCGCGCCTTGTCGAGTAGGGTGCCGTTGGTGCCCACCACGACCATCAGCCCAAGGTCCGAGGCATGGCGGGCGAGCTGCAGTATATCCGGGCGCAGGAGCGGCTCGCCGCCGGTCAGGACCACCATGGTCTCATCGCTGAGCGCTGCAATCTGGTCGAGCAGTCCGGCCACCTCGCTGGTCTCGAGCTCGCGCGGCCCGCCGTTCTTGCGCGTCCCGGCATCCAGATAGCAGTGCGCGCAACGCAGGTTGCAGCGGCGCGTCAGGTTGAGCGCGACTAGGAAGGGAGGTTCAACCGTGCTGCTCATCTTCCAGCACCTCGGCACTAGGTGAGCGGCTTGTGGCCGCCGGCGCGCATCGCGCCTTCCATGGCATCGCGAGATTCGGATATCGCGGCCTCGGCAAGCTCGAGGGTGACCTCGGCGGCGCCCGCCTCTTCGGCGTGAGCCTCGATCCGCCGGCGCACCGAGCCGCGCACCAGCTCCGGAATGCGCGCCAGTCGCGCCAAGGCGGCCGCGCTCCAGGGAATCGCGGGTTGCTCCCCATCGGCCAGGAAGGGGCGAACGTGATCGGCGGTCACTTCATCGCCGCCGTCCCGGCGGGCCCTCTTTTCGGCACGCAAGCGGATGCTGGCCGCGACCGAGGAATCACCGACCGAATCAAGCAGCCGGGTCGCCGCGTCCGACCATGGCATTTCCTGTTCGGCTTCCAGGCTGCCGCCGCGCTCCGGGCAGAAGCGGTTGGTCGCCTCCTCCATCACGGCGGAGGTTATCACGGTGTGGCCGCTCTCCTGGGCAAAGCGCAGGATCGCCATGCGCACCATGTTGCGGGCCGTCTCGGGCACCCGCGCCATGCTCTTCTCGGCCTCCTCGCTCCAGGTGATGGTTTCCTGCGCCACCGCCTCCAGCGGCGGCGTATAGATCACCTGACCGAACCAGATATGGCAGGGAGCCGTGCGTAGAAGATTCTCCGCGTTGCCGCCGATGTCGAGCGCCGCGTCGGCGTGGATACCGGTCTTGCCCAACAGCAGCAGGCTGGCACCGACACGCTCTAGATAGCGGCTTATGGCGTGGTAGGGCTTGCCGTCGAGCAGCTCACAAGTCAAATCGATCCCTTCCTGCTCGGCAATCGACCGGGCTACATCCAGATGGGATTGGTAGATCTTGGCGATGCCCGAATCGATGATCTCCTCGTGAAGCTTTTCCTGTTCCTTGAAGCGGAACTCCTGGCCGGCTTCCTCGCTGAGGACACCGGAGATCCTGTTGAAGGCCACGTAGTGGAAATAGGGGTCGTAGGCGGCGACTGCGTGCACCGGAGCGCCCAAAGGAGGCCCGAGTTTGAACGCCGTCTTGAGGGCGCCGAAGGCGCGCTGCGACCCGTCCAGGGCGACCACCAAGGGGCCATCGCCGATCGGGCGTTCGGGGTGGCGAATCACCAAGGTATCGATCGGCGTGCGCCGCACGACCCTTTCACAGACAGTACCAACGGAGCTTCCAGGTATGGCGCCGAGACCGAGCGCGCCCAGAGCGAGAAAATCGTGCTCGCCGCTGGCCGCCGCTTCGACCAGCCGGCGGTAATTCTTGCCCTCCGGGCTGAGGCGCCGATAGGTCACCTCGGCTTCCTTGCAGACCTGTTGCGCGGCGTCGTGGTAGCTGTCGCTGATCACGCCAAGACCCCGCGTGATCAGGTCGTCGTGCACCTCGCGCTGATGCTCGAGCTCGTCTTCCTTGCGGTAACGCTCCGGCAGGCCGCCTTCCATCTGGCGAAAGCGCCGGTCGTGCAACTTTGCCGCATAGGCGTGGATGCCGGTGACAATGCCGCCGACCAGGCCGACAAGGCGCACCGATTCGGTCAGTGCGCGGTTGGCATGATCGGAAGCGTCCAAGGCGACCAGGACGCGCCTCAGGGAAACCGGGGCCGTGCCCAAAGAAACCCGCTCGCCGAGCGACACTTGATCCTGAAGCTCGATCGATACGGCTGAAGGCATCGAACCTCTCCTAGTCTTGTTACTGCGCCATCCAGTAGACCAAAAGGATCACCACAACGGCGACATTGACCAAGGCGCCGGCGAGGACGAAGCCGTCGAAAGCACCGATCCGCAGCCACCTGGCGGGTAGTGGCGGCGGCTTCATCGGGGCCTCGCCCAAAACCGGGCGAGAGTGGCGATCAGTAGGCAAATTTCGCTTCAGCTTTGCCCCCGGCCGAGACCTCGACCTCCATCTCCTTGTCGCCAAGGCGTCCGTGCCAGCTCTTGACCGTGTACTTGCCCGCCGGCACCCCTTCGATGGTGAATTCGCCCTTGTCGTTGACCACTGCGTAGTAGGGATTCCCGGCGACGAAGACGAAGGCGTGCATGAAGTTGTGCACGTCGCACTCGACCTTCATGGCGACACCCTTGCGCAGCTTGATCATCTTGTTGATCTTGTTGCCCTGCTCGGATTGGCTCACGTTGATTACGCTGCGCCGCGCCCGGCCGATCAGCTCGTAGGTATGGATGTTGTGGGTGACCGAATCCGAGTTGACGGCCTCTAGATTGCCGCCGTTGGCCATGGTGCTGAGGTAGGGCAGAAATTTGCATTTCTTTTGGTCGATCATGACCTTCTTGGATTCCTCGGGGAAGGCTTTGCCGGCGTCGATCTCGTCGATGTAGACGACCGTATCCAAGAGCGCGCCTCCGTTGGTGCGCACCCAGTCGACGGCGCGCTCGCCGGTCCCGCAAACCTCGGGGTCTTTGGAGATCAGAAACCCTTCGGATTCGGCCTTGGCAACGTCGACCTCGACCTTGCCGAAGAGCGTGCCGCCATTGCTTACCTCGATCTCCTTGTACTTGGCCGCTTGGGCCAGGCCGCTCAGCAAGACGAACGCCGCCGCGACCGCGAGTCCCTGCAGAATCTTATGCATCTCGAATAACTCCTTTCCTTGTGCTCCGACGTGTCGCTCAAGCGACCAAGCGCACAGAAGGATCGCCATCCGGCCCGAAAAGCTCCTTCAGGGCATCTATGGCGATCCGCCACTTCCTTTGCTGTTCGACATCTCCGAGGATCGTAAGAATCTCCGTAGCGGCCTTGCTCCTGTCGAGACCGCCCAGCAGGGCGGCGATCTCCCGCCGGTGCATGCCGTCGTAGGCGAAGGCGAACTCGACGAGGCGCACCACAGCATCCGCGCCACCGCGACGCGCCAGGGCCTGCGCCCCGGCCAGACGGACCCCGGGATAGTCGTCAGACAACAGCGGCACCACTTCGTCGCCCAGCTCACCGAGCACCGCCAAGGCCTTGGCGGCTTCACCGCGCACGTAACAGTCGGGATCGCCGAGACGCTCGCGCAGGACCGTCGCGGCGGTCCTATCTGTTCCGCCCAGGGCGCGCGTCACCGCGAGGCGAACGTCGCGGTCCGCGTCTCCGACAATCGCAAGCAGGGCATCTCGAACCGTCGCGGGCAGAGCGAGGCGCTCGCCCAGCCGGGCCAGCGAGTCGGCTGTTCGGCGGCGAAGCTCCAAGTCCTCCTCATCGAGTGCAGCGCCCAGAGCCTCGGCCACATCCCGCGCCGGAATGTCGCCGAGCACCCCAGCGGCGGCGCGTCGGACATCCTCGTGCAGGACCAGCGGCGGGTTGAGCGGCACGTGCTTTCGCCTCGCCTTGCCGCCGGTCAGGGCGAGAAACTCGAGATCCGTTTCGTTGAGCTCAACCGTCGTTGCCGCAATGGGTGATTCGCCGGACCCGGGTTCGGCGCCCGTGATCGCTGCCAGGGTCGATGTGGGCCAGGCAACGGGATCCGCGACCTGGCTCGAAGCTGTTGTAACCTGGGCAACTTGCTCCAGCGCCTCGGGCGACGCTGTCTCGCTCTTTACGCCCTCGCTCTCGCCGATGCTTTCAGGGGGCCGCACAAGCTCACCCTTAAGCGCGCCGAGCAGAAGCTTCTTCGCGCCTTTGGCCCCCGAACCCGCTGCGGCGATGCGCGCGAGCGCCGCCATGCAATAGATCCGCACCTCCCGGTCGTCGTCGGCCAGCGCTTCGCCGAGGGCCTCGGCCGCCGACCCGCTGCCGAGCTGCTGGAGCGCTGCAGCGGCCGCACACCTGACCAGGCTCGGGCAGCCTTGATCCTGCAGCTGCTCGCTCAGGTCCGCCAAGGCGTCGCCGGGAGCAAGCTTGGCGAACGCTTGGCAGGCCGCTGCGGCAACAGCCTCCGAAGGTCCGCGCATCTTCACACGCAGGCGGAACGCGAGGTTCGCGGGTCCCGGCGGCGGCCGATCCGAGCAGAAGATCTTGACGGCCAACGCCTGAACCTCGTTGCTCGGGTCGTCGAGTAGCGAATCCAGGCGTTCCGGCCAACTACGGGCGCAGAGGCCTGTCGCCGTCGCGCGCACCGCCGCGTCGCCGTCTTCAAGCGACGACGCCAGTCTCGGATCCCTTGCGTCGCGGGCGGCCAGGGCGCGCACGGCCGCAACTCGGACCTCCGCGGAATCATTGCCCAATGCCGCGGCCAAGACTTCACAAGCCTCCGAAGTACCGCTTTCCCTCAGCGCTTCGGCGGCGCGCCGCCTCAGCCGGCCATCCTTCGCGTCGAGATAGGCCGCTAGGGCGACGACGCCCGGTTGGCCCAGCTTTGCCAGCGCCCTGAAGGCCGTGCCGCTCAGGTCCTGACCCATTTCGTCGTCCAGGGAGGCGATGATGTCCTGGGCGGCTTCGGAAACACCCATGTCGCCCAAGGCCTCGATTGCCTTGAGCTGAAGATCCAGCCAGTCGTCCCAGCCCTCGCTGAGAAAATCCGCCTCGTCCCAGACCACCGTTTCGTCGCGGCTTCGCACCAGACCGCGGAGCACGGGCACGGCGGACGCATCCTTCAGGCGCCCCAGCGCGACCACCGCGGCGAGCTTCACATCGCCGCAGGGGTCCTCCACAAGGCTTGTCAGCAGAGCTTCGCCGGCGCTCCGCGCGTCCATCCGGCCGAGTGCCTCGGCTGCGTCGACGCGGACATCCTCGTCCTCGTCCTGGAGGCGTTCAACCAAAGCATCTACCGCCCCGGCATAGCCGATCCCACCCAGCGCCTGGGCCGCAGCACAGCGGTGAATATCCTGCCCCGCCCGCAAGACCCGGACGAGCGCCTGGCCAACTTCGGCTGTCGTTACCATGAGCTACCCCGCTCCAGAGCTGAGCACGTTGACTCAGATCGCTGGTCGATCCCGGCTGGCCAGATCAGGCGATGTCGCGCCGGGCGAAGGACATGGACCGGAAGGTCCGCTTGTAGGGCGATTCGCCGATCTTCTTCAGGCGGGCCACGCCCATCTTGTAGTTGTAGTTGCCACTGATCCAGTCGACGACGCGGCCCTCGAGGGCGTTGGCCGGCTGTTGGGTATGGAGGAAATCCATGTAGATCACCCCCTTCTTAATTGCCGGCGTGACCATCGCGACCGCCGTGACCGCGGCCTTGCTCAGCTCGATGTAGCCGTTTTTCATCAGCGAGCTGAACTGGAAGTCATTAGCCTCTACGCCGAGGATCGTCTCTTTCATGCTCGGCACGCGCTCCGAGTAGGCCATGACGTAGTCGCCGTTCTCGATGCCCCGCGCCTTGGCGTCCTCGGGATGGATCTCGACCCAGTTCTCCGGCCAGCGCTGTACGATGTAAGGTCGCCGGCGGTCGTCGAAACCGGACTGCCAGCGCTCATTGATCCGGCCCGAGGTGCACCACAATTCGTCGCCCTTGGGGCTCAGCCATTCCCAGTAGTCCGAGAACAGCGACCAGGGCGACTTCTGGATGTTGCACTTGCCGGTCTGGCTGTTGAAGTGGGTCAGCTTCTTGTTGAACACGTTGGACCCGGCCGGCCCCGTTTCGTCGAGCTTGCGCGTGGTGTCGTGCAGACGCTTGGTGCCGACCAGTGAGCCGTCTTCCTTCATGAACACGGGGCCCTGGATGCCGTCGGTGCCGAATTCGGCCAGCTTTTGATGCAAGGTCTTGCCCTCGCGGTGGGCGGCCACCTTGATCATGTGGAAGTCCTTGCGGCTGCCGCGCGAGAATCGGGACGACTCCTCGGCGACCTCGTTGGAGTCCTTCCAGTCGAAGCCGTCGAATCCGATGCGTTTGGCGAGCTGGGCGATGATCCACCAGTCTGGCTTGGCCTCGCCCGGCGGATCATAGAACCTGTGGTACATCCGCAGGCGGCGCTCGCCGTTCGCCCGCATGAAGGTTTCCTCGCCCCAGGTGGCCGCAGGAAAGACGATGTCGGCGAAGCGGTTTCCGATCGGGTCGACCAAATAGATGTCCTGATTGAACACCACCATGCCGCCGGAATCGGCGCGCGCCTTGAGCGTGTCGATCATCTCCTGCTTGTCGAAGGAGCGCACTTGGTGCGGGTTCGCGACCGTCAATTCGTGGAAGCGCCGCGCCAGGACTTGGGAGCCGCACATGGACTGGATCCATGTGGTGCCGATAACATGGGCGAGGCGCGTGTTGCCGGCAATCAGGTAGGTATCCGTATCAAGCGCCCGCCGCCGCCGTCCCGGCACCTTGATCGGCGACTTGTTGCGCGGGTACTTGCCACCGCGCTGGCCGCCGCGCTGATGGCCGCCGGCACGCGAGATCATTTGACCGGGCCTGCCGCCGGCACCGCAGATGATGCCGAGCGCGCCGATCGCCTCGGTGTTGCCGGTGTTGTTGGACCAGTAGAACCCTTTCTCGATCATGATCGAGGTCTTGGGCCGCTTGCCGTTTTGCGGCTTGGCCATCCACTCTGCCGCCGTGCGGATCTTCCTGGGGTCGACCTGGGCGATCTTGGCGGCGTTCCTGAGCTTGAACTCGTCCTGGCTGAGCAGCCATTTCTTCCAGTCCTCGAAGCCCGCGGTCTGGAACTTGCCCCAGGTGGTGCGCCACTGCCACGGCGTGTTGCGCGTGCCCTGGCCGAAGCCGGAGGAGGACTCCCACTTGTTGTTGACCCATTTCTGGATCCACTCGCTGTCCTCCCAGCCGTTCTCTACGATGGTTCGGGCGATGGCGTTGACGATCAGCAGGTCCGTGCCCGGCGTCACGTCGATCCACAGCCCGCCGTTCTTTTCGGCATAGGCCACCCCGGCGGTACGACGCGGCACCATGAAGATGGCCTTCTGGCCGTCCTGGATTCCTTTCATGATCCACTGCGTGAAGAGGATCGTCTTGGTCTCGTAGGGATCCGTGCCACAGATCAGCAGCGTCTCGGCATCGCGCCAATCCTCGTAGGAGGCGCCAAAATTGTCGAAACCGGCGTCACGGAACCCGGGTGTGGAGGTCACGTCCGATGGCGTGTCGTGAAAGGTGAAGTTCGCCGTGTTGATGTGCCTCAGCGCGTACTTCGAGATGGCATAGGTGTTTTCGATGTACTGGTAGGAGTAGGTCTTCACGCCATAGGCATTGGCGCCATGCTTGGCGATGACGTGCTTGCCCACCTCGGCCGCTATATCGAGCGCGAAATCCCAGGGCACCGGCATCAGTGTGCCGTAGATGCGCAGGAGCGGCGACTTCAGCCGGTCGCGCGTCGGCGTTTGCGGGTTGTAGCACTTCTGGGCGATGGCGCCGCCGCGGATCGAGGAGTCGCCGTCCGTGTTGACGAACTTGGCGTCCTTGTCCGGAATGATCACGACGTGGTGCGGCTCGCCGTTGTGCAGCACGATGTTGTGCTGGTTGGGCGCGATCCAGGGACCCAAGGGATCAACCGGGAAATCGGATCCGAAGGCGTTCTCGCCGGCCTTCGGCCCGCCTTCCTTGCCACCGGCCACGGGCCAACGATAGATCTTGTAGCCGCAGGCAACAACGCAGTAGTCACACGCCGTCGACAGCACATCGGCATCTTTCGGCGGAAGCGGAACCTTGGTTTCCGGAATGTAGTAGGGCGTTGCCATAGTCCCGTTCTCCTAGCCTTGCAGGTTGTCGAAACGGCCATAAACCAGGCCAAAGATGCCAACGGCATAGATGTCATCGCCTTCCAGCTCGAGTAGCACCTGCGGAAGGCTCTGATAGGCCTGGCCGGAAATCAGTATCCCGTGGCGCGTCAGGTCGTAGGTCGAAAGATGCAGGGGGCAGGGACCCAGCGCCTTGTCCGCAGCCTGGTAGGTTCCCGACAACGGGCCGCCTTGGTGCGTGCAGGTGTAGTTGAAGGCGACCACATCGCTTTGCGGCCCGATCCCACCACCGGCCGGCACGCCCATCTTGACCACCATGGACTCGGAATAGGCGCCTTCATCAGGGTAGGCGAAATCGACCGGATTATCGACCTTGAGCTGGCTCAGTTTGGCGATCAGCTTGCGCGGATACGTCGCAACGGCGGCCGGCACCTGCTGCGCGCGCGGCGTGCCGGCGTTGAGCGTCACCATCACGGTGAAGGTGGTCAGACCCGCCGTCAGCAAGAAATTGCGGCGCGACATCAGGCATTTGCCGCGCTGCTCGTCGGCCGGGCCGCTCTCTGCCTGGATCTCTCCGTCGGTTGCGGTCGCGGATCCTTCGGTCTGCGGTTTCATGTCGTCTTCCTCAGTTCGTGGTTGCCGGGAGCGGCGCGTAGTCAGGCAGTGTGGGCTGCTCGATCTCGATTTCGGGGCCGCTCAGGGAGCTCAGAAAGGCAACAAGGTCTTCGATCTCCTGGTCCGACAGGCCAAGCGGCTCGATGAGCTTGCTCTTGTTCGTGGCGAACTCGTTCTCGCCACCGCCCGCGTTGTAAAACTCGACCACCTCGCGCAGGTCCCACAGCGCGCCGTTGTGCATGTAAGGCGCAGTGTAGAGCGTGTACCTGAGTGGTGCCGTGCGGAACTTGCCCATGTCCCGTTGCTCTTTGGTCCGATAGTAGAGTCCCGCGTCGTCCTTGATCGTGCGGTACATCTTCTCCGTGGCGCCCTTGGCATACTGCTCGAAGCGGAAGGTCACCTGGGCGAGCCCGTCCTCCTCCCAGCGCGGCGCCCGTGGAACGCCGATGTTGTAGTACTTCTCATCGGTCAGCAGCGCGCCGTTGTGGCAGGTCACGCACTTGGCCTTGCCTTGGAACAGTTCGAGGCCGCGCTTTTGCTGATCGTCGAGCGCATTCTCGTCGCCCCGCATGTACTTGTCGAAGGGCGTATCGTTGTGGATCAAGGTCCGCTCGAAGGCCGCGATAGCCGCCCAGGCCTGGGAGATCCTTGGCCATTCATCGCCGAAAACCTGCTTGAACCGCTTGCGGTACTCGGGAATAAAGGCGAGCCGGGCCTCCATCATATCGTTCTCGCCGTTGCCGGCGACCGCGCCCCTGGCCGCGGAGGGCGCCTGATTCTCCAGCGACTTCGCCGCCCCCGCCCAGAACAGCTTGCCCAGGTAGGCGGAGTTGACCACGGTCTGGCTGTTGCGCCAGTGGACCGTCGCCGGGTAGCCGCGCGAGAGATCATCGGAAAAGCCCCAGCCCTGCGCCTGCTCGTGACAGGATGAGCAAGCTGTCGACGCGTCGCCGCCGAGGCGCGGGTCGAAGAACAGCATCTTGCCCAGTTCGATCTTCTCCGGCGTCTGCGGATTGTCGGCCGGGACCGGCGGCGGGCCGAGGGCGGCCAGGGCCGGCGGCTTCATCTCGGCCCGCGCGGCCGAGGCCAGAAGGGCTAGACCGATCGTCGAGGCGGCGATAACAAACGTGGTCTTCCTGCCGATCTCCATGGCACCGCTCCTAGTTACTGGTCTCGAGCCAATTCTCGATAGGCTCGTATTCGGTTGGAATTTTGTCCTGCCAGACGAAGTCAGGCCCGGTCAGCGCTTCGCCCGAGAGGGCCTCGAGAAAGGCGACCAAATCGATCTGTTCCTGCGTCGTGAGGCCGAGCGGCTTCAGGGCCGCGTCCTTGTTGGGATCGCTGCCGCCGCCATTGTTGTAGAACGCCACCACGTCCGCGAGCGTTTGGATCACGCCGTTGTGCATGTAGGGCGACGTGTAGTTCAGTTCGCGCAACGTCGGTGTCATGAACGTGCCGACATCCGAGCCGTCCGCCTTGTGCGTGCGGACATGGGCGCCGACGTCCCGACGGATGTTCATGTAGTTCTTGACGCCCATGAACTTGGCAAAGGTGACGAAGGTCACGTGACGCAGCGGATCGACGAAGATCTTCGTGTTCTCGGGGACGCCCAGGTTGTGCGGCTTGTCGTCCGTGAAACGCGGACCGCCGTGGCACTGAGCGCAGCCGGCCTTGCCCTTGAACAGCGCGAACCCACGCTTGGCAGACTCGGACATCTTGCCCTCGTCGAACGGCGCGCCGCGCGAGACGAGCGTCTTCAGATATTCGGGGATCGCATTGCGCACCCCACCGTTGCTCGGCTCGCCGTAACCGGCCTTCTTGAACAGGTCGACATAGACGGGGTCCTGCTTCAGGCGCTCCTGCATCAAGCGCATGTCCATGTTCATCAGGTAGGTCTCGGTGATCATCTCGCGGGTCACGTCGTTCAGATTCGTTCCGAGCCGTCCGTCGTGAAACCACGCGGCCTTGTGCGCGCTGTTGATCAATGTCGGAGTGTTGCGGAAGCCCTTCGACCCGGGATAGGCCTCGGACAAGGCCAGGCCGTCCGAAAAGCCTTTCTCGGGGACGTGGCAAGAGGCACAACTCAGCGCGGCGTCGCCGGACAGCCGCTTGTCGAAGAACAGCCGCTTGCCCAGTTCGGCTGCCGCCGCTTTCGCTTTAAGCGCCGGAACCTTTCCGAACTCCTCGGCCGCCCAGCTCGGGCCAAGCATGGCAAGCACGCCCGCGCCCACTATCGCCGCGAGGGCGAGACCCTTGAGAGACAGTGCGCGTTGTCTGATAGCCATGAACCGATCCCTCCGGTTTGTTCACTCTCGCTTCCGCTGGAGACGGTGCCCGATCACGCCCGATCGCCCATCCGCTCCGGCTCAGCGCCAGTTCTTGGAATCCTCAAATTTCCGACAAAGACGCACCGCGAAGCGCTTAGGTCGCCTGTTCCGCCCATTTCCGGCCTTCCCCGCCCGCATAACGTTCCCCCGGCGAATCTTCGGTCCGTCAAAGCGAGACTATGGGCAGCGCCTGGCCTCCGCTTTGACATAGATCAAATCCCATTGTCCGGTCCGGGTTCATCAGGTTCTCCGTCCCCTAGGAAACGGCGACGCTGCCGTCGTGCGACGGCGAGGAAGAGCAAGCCGACGGCCAAACCGCTTGCCAGCGTTGTGCCATAGACCACAAGAGGTCGTTCCTCGGGCTCGAGCAAAAGCCAGTACCAACTGGTCAACGTGTGCCGGCCGCGGCTCTGTCCCGCCCAGCCGTCCCAATTGGCAAAGGCGATCGGGATGTAGCGGCCCGTTTCGAACTGGAGGTCACGAGCATCTTCGCTCGCGAGCGAGCGTGACAGCACGACACGCCACTGCCCATCCTGCCACCGGCCCGCGCCGGCGAGGCCGGTCGGGTCCTCACGCCGCGCCGGCGCCTTGTCCGGTCCCGACGCATCCAGCAGCATGACCCGCCCGGCGGCCGCAGGCTCGAGGCTGGGCCCATGCCAATACCAGACATTGACGGGATTCGAGGGGTCGCCATGCCGGAACCAGGGCTTTTGGCTCGTGGTCGGGATCCGGGCCGGGAGCTGAACCGCCACGGCATCGGGCGTCGGTTCAATCTCCCGGTGCCGATAGCGCAGTTCCTCTTCGTGCCCGGGCACCGACAGCGTGCGGTCGTCGACATCAAGGCGCAACGCCAACGCTTCGTCGTTGAACAGCACCCGCACCGTTACGGTGTCGTTCAGCGAGTGGAACAGCCGCGGTTCCTTGATGACGTTGGGCACCAGCGGGAAGGTGATCGGCCGCGCTTGCTGCCACGCCGGATCGTCGGGATCGTCCGGCAAGGCGCCCTCGACCCGCACGCCGCGCAGCACCGTTTCGCCGGTGGATAGTGGCACCGCCCCCTCTCTCAAGGTCATGGCAAAGTCGGCGACGTGCCAGCGGTCCTCGATCGGCATGGTGGTGGTGTGTTCGGGCATCGGCGTGCCCCGGATGCCGGCGCTGATTCGCTGGAAGATGTCCTTGGAATCCTTGGTCCAGCGCCAGGTTTCCGGACGCGTCAAATTGCGCGGCCAGATCCGGTCGCCCCAGTCGTCCTTGAGCTTCTTGCCCGAGGTGATGTTGCCGCGTCCTTTCTCGCCGTGGCATTGGACGCAGGCTTTCTTGAAGACCTCGGCTCCGCGGGTGATCGACTCGGGTGTGGTCTCGACGCGCTCGCCCAGCTCGATCGGCTCGGTCCCGAGATCCTCGTCGCTCTCCTCCGCCCATTCGCCGAACTCCCTGATCAGGCCGATCAGGCTGTCGATCTGAGGTTCGGTGAGTATCTCGCCCCAGGCCGGCATGGAGGTGCCGGGCAAGCCCTCGCGGATCGTCTTACGCAAGTCCCGGTCGTAAGGAAACTCGGAGTCGGCATGGCTCGTCTTGTACTTGAAGACGCCCAGCGTGAAGTCGCGCGGCCTGGGGTAAAGGAAGTCCGCGGCCGGGCCGTCGCCAGCGCCCTCCTCGCCGTGACACTGGGCGCAGCGCGTCAGGTAGAGCCGCTCGACCGCCGCGCGGTCGGCGCCTTGTTCCGCCTGCACGGCGTCCTCGCCGGCCTCGGCGGTCGCCGGGACCCCGGCTTCCTCGAGCTTCCAGGAGCGCGGCTCGTGGCCGGTGTAGTCGTAGAGGAAGGTGATGATCTTCCAGACCTCCTCCTCCTCCAGCATCTCGTGCCAGACGGGCATGGCCGAGGCCCAGGGCGCGCCCTCGCGCGGCAGGCCCGGGGCGCCCGTGGTGATCCGCCAGAACAGGTAGGATTCCTGCAGCTGTGCGATCGTGCCGACGTCCTGGAAATTGGCCGGGCGCGGGTTGAAGCCGGCGGCAAGATGGCCCCGACCCGCGAGGTGGTCGCCGTGACAGAAGAAACAGTTCTCGTAATAAAGCTCGCGGCCTTGTCCGACGATCTCGCGGTAGGCCTTGCTGCCCTTGGGCGCCGATAGACGCAGCGGATTCTCCAGCTGCACCAGGTCGTAGCTGCGACCGTAGACCTGCAAACTCGAGGGCGGGGCGGGATGCACGCTGCGCAGTTCGACGGGCGCTTCGAGGTCGGGACTGGCCCAGGCATAGGCCAGCGCCGCGCTGCCCAAAACACAGGCGGCGAGGGCAACCATGCGCCACAGCCTGAGCCCCGGCGCACCGAGCAGCGCCGTAACCGGCTCGAACAGGCGCCGGCAGGTGGCGTCATCGAAGGTCGCCACCATCAGAACGCCGATGACGCTGAAAATCATGAACTGGATCAGCAGCGACTTGGGCATCGGCGGGTCGACGAAATAGGCGAACAGGACGAAGAGCCCGCCCACCGTCAGGACCACCAAGGTCAGGGGATGCGTGACGATGCGGGTCATTGGCTCGAATCCGGTTTGGCCAGCGCCACGAGGTAATCGACCAGGAGCTCCAGCTCGCTGACCCGCATCTGCTCGCCATAGTCTTTCGGCATGAGGTCGGCCTCGAAGCCCTCGGCGATCTCGGCGTTGGGATCGAGAATCGCCCGTCGGAGTGCCGCCCTGTCCATCCGTGCCGTGATGCCGGCGAGCTGCGGGCCGGCATCGGCGCCGGAGTCCTGAAGATCATGGCAGCCGGCGCAGCCCAGCTTCTCGATCACCGCCTCGGCGGTCTTCGCCGGGCCCGCTT
>JBFJPL010000083.1:0-16845 GCA_041617155.1 Kiloniellales bacterium | reverse complement strand
GGAAACAGGTGGTGGCGGAAACCCTCGACGCCTTCACGCCGGAAGAATCGTACGAGGAAGGCCTCACCGCGGAACTGGCCGAAGAACCCTTCCTCCCTTGAGCCGCGGCACTTCAGCCCGTCCATAACTGCGACGAATCAAAGGTCGCGGCTCCGGATCGATGAACCAACTCAAGCGTGGAGGATCGACCCTGCGGGCGGGAGTTCGCTCGGCCCGCTGCAACGGTTCCGCCCCATTCTGGCCCGGACCTGCGGCGCCTTCGACAGGCAGCGTCAGCTCCTCGAGCGGCTTGCCTGCAAGGAGCGGAGAGTCACATCGTTCGAGGCTCGGCAATGTGCGGGCATGACGCCCTGACCTTGGGCTCAACTCCGCTGTGCGAGCCGCCGAAATTTGTGGGACAAGCACTTTCGGCCTGCGGGACAACGTGGTCGGGCAATTCCCGGCCGGCTGAGCGCCGGTGGACTCCACCACCGAAAGCATGTCACGCCGTTTTCGTGATTTGCTTTAGGTATACAACAGCGGAGCCATTCATTTGAGACAAGATAGGATTTAGAAATTCTAGTTAAAATTATTATCTGGATATTAAAATTATTAGGTTATGAGTTTGCTACTATATTGTGCGCTGATCTAGGCGCATGGATGTTGGGAATGGGAGCCATGAATCGGCAACGAACGTCACCGATCAGGTACATCCGGCGGCCTCGCGCCTGTTCGGCTCATGGCCTCGAGCGCTGCGGCAATCCGTTGCCTCCCGTTCGCGGCCGCTGCACTGCTCTGGTGAAGGGGCAGGACGGCGTCAGTGCCGTCGAGTTCGCCTTCGTGCTGCCGATCCTCCTGGTGCTGATTACCGGCATGATCGACGTGGGCGCTCTCATGCTGACCCAGACCGACATGGTGAGGGTCGCGCAGGATGCCGCCCGTGCCCTCTCTCTGGGACAGATGACCGAAGAACAGACCGAAGCCTATGTGCACGACAAGCTGGGCAATCTGGGCAATAGCCTGCAAGTCGAGGCCACACTGCCGGACAAGGACGCCGGCGAGACCGACGTAGCGGTGGCGATCTCGATTCCCATGGCCGACGTGATCCCGATCGACGTCATCGGTATCAAGAACCTGAACGTCTTCAATAAGGGCTCTTTAAAAACACAGATCACAATGTGGCAAGAAGTGCCGCAATAGACCTGCCTCGAAGCTCGGCGACCGGGCACAATCGCTCGCCCTCTATCGTTCACCTTCGCAAGTGATCTTTCCCTAGATGATTACCACTCGGCCGCCGGCACAATTGACCGGCGCCCCGCGCCCAGGCAAGTTTTCGATACAAGAAATGTGATCGGTTTGAAGTAAATAGAAAGACAAATAAATATCTAATTTGATTTAAAGTGACTTGTACAATATTTCTAGTACTTTTATCAAAAGTTAATAGCTTTTGTAATATAAATGTTTTAGGCGATACTTGTGACAGGAAATATTCGTGATACTCAGGGGATATTTCACCAAGCTCGATTTGAGGGCCTTTTTGCAGGCCACGGACGGTGGCTCGGCGATCATTTTGGCCGTTGGCCTCTCGGTCGTGTTCGGTGCCGCTGCCCTCGCGGTCGACTATGCCAGGGCGATTACGTCGCGGCAACTGCTGAACACAGCGGCCGACACGGCGGCCCTTGCTGCCGCCTCGAGCCTGCCGGATCTCGATAGTGCCCGGCGGTTGGCGTTGGCCTATGTGGAAAAGAACCTGCCAAGCGCCAAATTCGGCAATACCCTGGTTTCGCAAGACATCGAGTTCGGCACCTGGAATGTCGAAACCGGCAAATTCATGCCGACGAACGACGGCACAGCGAGCGCCGTGCGCGTGACCACTCGTATGGCGAAGTCGAACGGCAACGAGCTCGGCATGCTCTTTGCCTGGGTCCTCGACAACGACAGCATGGATGTATCGGCGAGCGCCGTCGCCGGCCGGGGCGGTCCGCCCTGCGTGCTGGCGCTCGACCCCACCGGGGCGGAGGCCATGCGGGTCTCCGGAACCGCCGCCGTGAAGACGATCGGATGCGGGGTCCAGGTCAACTCTACGGCAACGCCCGCTCTCAAGATCAATGATGACGCTTTTCTTTTGTCTAGCGATATCTGCGTCGGCGGGAGCGCCCAGTACGCAGCTGGCGCGGCAAGCCCGGAACCGACTGAATATTGTCCTGGGATAAGCGATCCCTTGGCCGGCCTGCAAGCGCCGGAGGTCGGTGCCTGCGACTACCACCGCGCCTCCTACCGAGATTCCACTGCAACGCTCGATCCAGGTGTCTATTGCGGCGGGCTCGATATCAGTGCGGGTTCGCACGTCATGCTGTCGCCGGGCCTCTATATCGTTCAGGACGGCCCCCTCGTCGTGGCCGCCGGGTCGTCCATCACCGGGTCCGGTGTGACGATCTTTCTCACGGGTAAACGTGCGGTCGTGTCATTCCTGGGCCGCTCTACGATCGACCTCGCGGCACCGACAAGTGGGCCGATGGAGGGCGTGCTGTTCTTCCAGGATCGCGAGTTCGGTGGTACCCACAATTGGGCCGGCCAATCCTCGACCTTTCTTCAAGGGGTGATCTATTTCCCCTCGGGCAAGCTGGCCTCAAAGAGCAGGAATTCGATCACGCCCGAACAGTCCTGCGTGGTGCTCATAGCCGACCGCCTCGAATTCTCGGCCAACAGCGGTGCATCGATCGACATCACGCAGTCGAACTGTCGCAACTCCCTAACGAGTGCCTATAGCCGTGGCATCGTTCTGCTGCAATAGATCAGGTGGTGTGCGATGAACTGGCGCCGTCTCAAGCTCGTTGTGCTCGCTGTTCTTCTCGTCGCTGGTGGCTTGGGCGCGCTCTATCTCTCCACGGTGCTCCAGCAGCGCGCGGACAGCATGACGCGCTACGTCCGCGTGGACGTTTGGGCGGTTCAAAAGGCCGAGTACGAACTGCAGCAGTTCAGAGCCGTCTTCGCGCGCCACGTGGCCGGCGAGACGGTTGCGACCTCGACGATGGTCCAGGACCACTTGGTTCGCGCTCGCAGTGCAATCCCGCTGCTCAAACGAAACCCTGACTACCACGAGTTTCGCCTGCTGGCGGACATCAAGAAGACGACCGGCCTGGTCACCGCTGCACTTGACGATGTGGCACGCGGGTTGGGCGGCCGGACAGATTTTCGCGGTGACCTTGCAATGCTGAGAAGGGTCGAGGATCTGTTGGCGCAACCTGCCTTCAGCCTGCGAAAGCTCGCCTTCGACTTGGCGCACATCCGCCTCGAACTGCAGGACGGCGACCTCGAGAACGTGCGTTGGTTGACCGATATCAACATTTGGATGCTGCTTGGGTTTTTCGGTGTCGCCTTGGTCTTCATTGCCTTTCTGCTCACCGAAATGGTCGCCGCGCGCCGGGCGGAAGCCCAGGCGTCCGAGGCCCGCCAACGTCTTGCCGATGCCATCGAGAGTATCGAGGAAGGCTTCGCCCTCTACGACCGCCACAACCGCCTTGTGCTCTGCAACAGCCGCTTTAAGCACTTCCTGTTCGGTCCCGAGCCGCCGAGTTTCGAGGGCTTGTGCTTTGCCGAGGTCATGCGCCTCTCCGCCGAGGCAGGCCGGATTCCGGCGGCCGGGAGCCGTACCGAGGAATGGCTCGAGACCTGCCTTGCCTACCATCGGAACCCGGTCGGCGTTTTCGAGCTTCTGCTGTGCGACGAAACCCATCTCCAGATCGGTGAACGAAAGACCTTCGACGGCGGTACGGTGGCGATCTACGCGGACATCACAGAATCGAAACGCCGGGAAACGAAGCTCCGCGAAGCCTTGCACATGATGGAGTTGGCCAATCGCAGCAAGACCGAGTTTCTTGCCAACATGAGCCACGAGCTGCGGACGCCACTCAACGCCATCATCGGCTTCTCGGAGATGTTCAAATTGGAGACCTTCGGTCCGCTCGCGTCACCGCAATACAAGGACTACGCTTACGATATACACGACAGCGCAGGGCACCTGTTGGCGATCATCAACGACATACTGGACGTTTCCAAGATCGAGGCCGGCGAGCGGGATTTGAACGAGGCAGAGCTGAATGTCGAGGCAGTGATCGAGTCGTGCCTGCGTCTGGTAAAGGAACGCGCGGAGCGGGCGGATCACACGATCGCCGTCGAGCTGTCCGAGGTGCTTCCCGGGCTCTATGCCGAGGAACGAGCGCTGAAGCAGATCCTTCTCAATCTGCTGTCCAACGCCATCAAATTCACGCCGGACCGCGGCAGGATCTCGGTTGCGGCCGGCATCGCGGACGATGGCGGCCTGGAGCTCTGCGTCATCGACACGGGGATCGGTATTGCTGCCGAAGACACCGACCAGGCGATGTCCCACTTCGGCCAGGTCGACGCAAAGCTCGAGCGCAATTACGAAGGAACCGGGCTGGGCCTTCCGCTGGCGCGCAGCCTGATCGAATTGCACGGCGGCACAATTCGACTGGAAAGCGAAGTCGGCGTGGGGACCACCGTCACGGTTCGCTTCCCGGCCGAAAGGGTGTTCCCAAGGGCCGCCCCGAACAGCCACGCACCGGCGCTCTCTAGCCGGAGCCTTTTCTATTGACCTGAAGGGGGCGCGATCTCCACACTTCGGGCGTCGGCCCGCGGCCAGCCGGGTCAAGGAGTCTATCCAATATTCGGACAGGCTCCTGGGAGCAAGGGACCCCGCATGACCTCGGTCGATACACCGGTTCTCGAAGCCCGCAACCTGACGCGGCGTTTCGGCGGATTGACGGCGGTCGACAACTTCAGCTTCAAGATCATGCCGGGCACCATTCACGGCCTGATCGGCCCCAACGGTGCCGGCAAGACGACTACCTTCAACCTGATCAGTGGCTTCTATGCGCCGACTTCCGGCCAGGTGATCTATCGAGGGGAGGATGTCTCCGGGCACGGTACGAGTGCGCTGGCCGCGCTCGGCCTTATCCGAACGTTCCAGGGGACCACCTTGTTCCAGGAGCTGACGGTGCGCGACAACGTCCGGATCGGTTGTCATCTTTCGGCCAAGGCCGGTTTCCTCAGCCGTGTCATCGGCACCGACCGTTCGGTCGAGTCCTCGGTCGACCAAAAGGCCGACGAAATTCTGACTTTCTTCGCACTCGCCGATCTTGCCGGCGAGTTAGCGCTCAACCTGCCCCATGGCCATCAGCGTGCCCTGGGCATGGCGGTCGGGCTCGCCGCCGATCCGAAGCTGCTGCTGCTCGACGAACCCTTCACCGGCATGAACCCGGAAGAGACCAGGCGGATGATGGAGCTGGTCACCCTGGTCCGAGGCCGAGGGGTGACGATCATGCTGGTCGAGCACGACATGCAGGCGGTGATGGGGCTGTGCGACACCATCACGGTGATGAACTTCGGCTCGCTGCTAACCGAAGGAACGCCGGAAGAGGTCCGGGCCGATCCAGCCGTGATCGAGGCCTATCTGGGAAGCCCCGAGCATGCTGCTTGAGGTCCGCGACGTCCATGTCCACTACCACAAGGTGGCCGCCCTCAAGGGCATCAGCATGACCGTGCCCGAAGGCGGCATCGTGACGATCATTGGGGCCAACGGCGCGGGCAAGAGCACCACGCTGAGATCTATCTCCGGACTTGTGAAACCGACGCAAGGCGAGATCCTCTTCCAGGGCGCGCGAATCGACCATCTGCCGCCAGAGCGGATCGTCGCCCGCGGCATCGCCCAGGTGCCCGAGGGACGGCGGGTTTTCCCGGGCCTGACCGTCGAGGAGAATCTGCGCACCGGTGCCTATCTGCGCAACGACACGGCCGGGATCGAAAGCGATCTCCATAGTGTCTTCGAACACTTCCCGCGCCTGAGGGAGCGCAGGACCCAATGGGCTCGAACCCTGTCGGGCGGCGAGCAGCAGATGGTCGCGATCGGCCGCGCGCTGATGAGCCGCCCGAAGCTGCTGCTTCTGGACGAGCCTTCGATGGGCCTCTCACCGGTCATGGTTCAGGAGATCGCCCAGATCATCGTGGAGATCGCCGAGCGGGGCGTGCCGGTGGTGCTGGTCGAGCAGAACGCGGAACTGGCGCTTCGTTTGGCGCGCTTCGCCTACGTGCTGGAGACCGGGACCGTCGCCCTCGAAGGCCCGGCGCATGAACTGCATGAAAACGACCACGTCAAGCGGGCCTATCTCGGTGGCTGAGGGCTGGACGGCAGCAGAGCTATTGAATGCCGGATGGTCGGAAGCCGATCTCGAGTGGGAGCGGCTGACGGTCGGTGTTGCGGAAGCACTTGCCGCCGTTGACACGGAAGCCGCCAGGCAATGTGCCGGCCAGGCGCTGCGGGTTGCCCGGGCGCATTTCGAGGCCGCCGACCCGCGCCTCGGCACCAGCTTGGCCAATTTTGCGCTGCGCCTGCCCGAGCAAGCCGGGGCACCCTTGATGACCGAGGCCCGCTCTATCTGGGCCGCCTGCGGCCCCTGGATCGATCGTCTTCGCGCGCCCCGGGTCGCGCGCTCGTCGCTGTTCCATATGCGCATGGAAGAGCGGAGCCGGGACACCTACGAGGATCGCTGGCGGGAAAAGTGGCGCGAGCTTGCCGAAGAGGCGAGGGCGCGCATCGCGGCGCTAGCCGCCGGCGCCGGCGGCACCTTGCCGGCAAGTGTACTGTGCGATCGTTGGCGGCGCGAGCGTCCGGCCATGCTGAACGACACCCGCAAGCTTATGGCGGCCGTCATCCTCCTCGCGCCCGAAGCTTGAGGCCGAAAAAAAGGCCGCCCCGAAGGGCGGCCCGCCGTGGTTGCCGCGTGGCCTGCCTGGCCAGCCCGGCAGCCTCCGGCTTACTTGCTGGCCAGGAAGGTGGCCATGGAATCGTCCATCGCTTCGGCCCAGGGCGTGTGGTGGACCGGCGCCATGGTTCCCGTGCACGGCGACTTGAAGGCCTTGTCCCGGTAGCCGGTGATGCTGTGTTCCTTGTCGTGCTCCCACTCCTTGAACTCCGCCACCGTTAGATCGATGTCGAACTTCGGATAGTCGGTCGCGTGGCAGAGGTCTCTCAGGTAGTCCGCCTGGAAGTCGATCTGCTGAAAGGGGTTCTCCAGCGCCTCTTCACGGGTCACCCATTCGGTGATGTCCTTGGCCATGCGCTCGGCCGACGGCAGCTCGATCCGGCCGAAGATCACGTCACGGGCGTACCAGGCCTGGGCGTCGAACATCGAGAAGGTATAGAACTGGTCCTGCATGCCCAGGTACATGAGCTTGGGATTGTCCTGCCAGAAAATGCCCTTGTAGAGCTTCGGCGGATACAGCCTGTTGTGCGTCTTGAGCTTCAGGTCATCGGCCAGGAAGGGGAAGCTGTGCAGATAGCCGGTGCACAGGATGATCGCGTCGACTTCACGCGTGCTGCCGTCATTGAAATGGGCGGTCTTGCCGTCGAGCTTGCTCAGCAGCGGCAGCTCCTCCATGCCCTCGGGCCAGTCGAAGCCCATGGGCGCGGTCCGGTAGCACATGGTGACGGACTTGGCGCCGTACTTCTTTGACTGCAGCGCGATGTCCTCCGCCGAGTAGCTGGCGCCCACGACCAGCAGGTTCTTGCCGACGAACTCCTGGGCGTCGCGGAAGTCATGGCCGTGCATCACGCGACCGGGAAACCTCTCGATCCCCTCGAAGTGGGGCACGTTCGGCACGGAGAAATGACCGGTCGCGACGATCACATAGTCGAAGACTTCCGACCGGCTGGTCTGGTTCGGCAGGTTCTCCACGGTCACGGCGAACTTGCCGGCGTCTTCCGCATAGGCGACATGGCGTACCGTGGTGGAGAACTCGACATACTTTCGGACGTCGCTGTTGCGCGCTCTTCCCCGGATGTAGTCGGCCAGAACCTCGCGCGGCGGGAACGACGGGATCGGCTGCTTGAAGTGTTCGTCGAAGGTGTAGTCGGCGAACTCGAGGCACTCTTTCGGACCGTTCGACCACAGAAAGCGGTACATGCTGCTGTGAACCGGTTCGCCGAATTCGTCCGTGCCTGTGCGCCAAGTGTAGTTCCACAAGCCGCCCCAATCGCTTTGCTTTTCAAAACAGACGATCTCCGGAATGTCCGCTCCCTTCTCCTGAGCTTGTTGAAAAGCTCGCAGCTGCCCAAGGCCGCAGGGACCGGCCCCGATAATCGCCACACGTGTTGTCATTGCCCCACTCCCGGTTCGTATTTTCACAGATCCGATATGTCGATCGGCTTTTCTTGCCGATACATACCAATTTCAGACCAATATCTCAAAACTGAGCAGAATCAGTATTGCACTAAGGTGAATATCAGGTCTAGTCTTTCGCATGGTTTCAAATAACGCTGACAAAGCAACATCGAGAGGCGGCGGTTTTCGGACTAAACTTCTATTTCTTCGGTGGAACGACGACCGCTCATGATGTTATCCGGCCTTTAGCTGTTGTCTCGGGGGAGGGCGCAATGACAGACCAATTCGCAAACCGGAAAATCGATCGCCGCACGTTCATGTCGACGACGGCCGCTGTGGCATTGGTGACGGGGACTTCGTTGCCGAAATTTGCCCACGCTGCCGGGAAGACCTTGAAGATCGGTTTTCTGGCACCCTTGACCGGCGACGTGGCCGCCTGGGGCAAGCCCGGACTGGACGGCTGCCTGATATGGCAGGACTGGGTCAATGCGGCCGGCGGCCTGACGATCGGTGGCGACCGCTACAAGGTCGAGTTCATTTCCTATGACAACGAATACGACGCCGGCAAAGCACGGGCCGGCGCCGCCAAGCTGATCAAGGAAGACGGCGTCAAGTTCATCATGATGCTGGGCGGCGATACCTGGCCGGGCGTCCAGAAGATCGCCGAGCGGGAAGGCATGCTCTTCTCGACGCTACTGCCCAGCGACCTGACGCCCGACACCAAGACTTTGCTCGCGCCCTGCGAGGTGCACCCGATCTACAACGTTACCGGCGTGCAGTGGCTGGCCGAAAACAAGCCGGAGTCCAAGACGGCCGTTGTCTGCGCGCAGGACGACGCCCTGGGCAAGCCCTCGGTGGCGACCTACCTGGCGGCTTTCGAAGCGGCCGGCATCAAAGTTGTCGAAGCGCCCTTGTTCTTCGATCCGGCGACCACGGATTTCGCGCCGGTCATGACCAAGCTGCTGGCCGCCAAGCCTGACATCCTATGCCTGGACACCTGTTATGCGGACTATGTTCACCCGCTTTGCGAACAGGCTTTTCAGCAAGGCTTCAAGGGGCAGATGATTTCCTGTACCGCCGACTTCTATCCGAAGATCATCGAGAAGACCTCGAAGGAATTCATGGAAGGCTTTATCTTCCAGTTTCCCGATTTCGACGATCCGGCGCTGAACGATCCCCGCGTCAACTTTAAAAAGCCGAACGAATTCTACGCCGAATATGCCAAGCGCTATGGCGAGAGCGAATGGGGTGCGGTGTCTTGGGAGTATGCCTCGATCATGGATCTCTGGGCCGATGCGGCGCAGAAAGCCGGCAGTGTCGAGCCGACCGATGTGCTGAAGGCTATGAAGGCCGGCGGCAAGGGCAAGCACGCCTTCGGCGACGCCGAATGGTGGGGCACGGAACTGTTCGGCATCGACAACGCGCTGGTCGGCAACTGGCCGGTCGTGGTGATCGAGGACGGCAAGGCCGTGATCAAGGAATACAAGAGCATCCCCGAGTGGTGGGCTAAGCACGGCGACCTCTTGACCAAGCACATGGCCGCGCTCGGCCAGATGTGGAATCAGCGCGGCTGATCCGCACGCCGTTAAACCCTTTTCGGGGACAGAGCTCTCGTTGAACCGGGACCGGAGCGAGGACATCCGGTCCCGGTTTGATTTGGGGCAGGTTGAAGGGCGATGGTGGAGCTGCTTCTACAGACGGGCGTCAACGCGACCTACGCGGCAAGCTATATGGCCTTGGTCGCCGTCGGACTGGTGTTGATTTTCGGCGTCATGGGGGTGATCAATTTCGCTCATGGCGAGCTCTATATGGCCGGCGCCTATTCGATCGTATTCTTCTATGCCGATCTCGACTTCCCCTTCTTGGCGTCGGTGGCCGGTGGCCTGATTTTCGTCGGCTGCCTCGGCCTGCTGATGGAACGTGTACTGTTCCGGCCGCTGCGGGACAATCCGCTGGGCGGGCTGATCGCCTCAATCGGCTTCCTGCTCATACTACAGACCCTTGCCGTTCTCGGTTTCGGCGTGCGGATGGAGCATATTCCGCCGGTGACCCAGGACAAGATCCTTCTCATGGAAGGCGTCATCCTGACCTGGCAGCGGCTTTACGTGATTATCGGCACGGTCATCCTGCTCGGCGCGCTGTGGATATTCCTGAAGCGGTCGAAGTTCGGCTGGGCGCTGAGGGCTTGCGCGCAGGATCCGGAAGCTGCCGCACTCCAGGGCATATCGATGAACCATACCGCCCGGCTCGCCATGTTCATCGGCGCAGCTTTGGCCGGCGTCGCTGGTGCTCTCACCGCGCCGTTGGTCAGCCCGACGCCCTATATCGGTCACTCGGTGATCGTGACCGCCTTCATCATCATCATCGTCGGCGGCATCGGCAGCCTCGAGGGCGCCGTCGTGGCCGCCGTCCTCTACGCCTTCGTCCACACCTTCGTAACCACTTTCTATGACGGCGTCGTAGCCAACATGGTGGGCCTGTTCCTGATGTTTGTGGTTCTCGTGGTGAGACCGAACGGCCTGTTCGGGGCGAAAGAACGTGCCTGAGACCCGGGCCCGCCACAATTTCGCCGTTGGCCTCGGCTTTGTTCTGCTTGCCGCCTTGCTCATCCTTTTGCCGCACGTCTTGAGCTTTTCCCAACAGGAGATCGCCGTCCTGCTGGTGATCAACGTGCTGTTGGTCGCCAGCTACCGCCTGATGACCCTGACCGGAGAATGGTCACTCGGCCATGTCGTGATCATGGGGGTGGGCGCCTATGGCAGTGCCCTGTTCAGTAAAATGGTCGGGGCTCCGGTGCCGCTTGCCATGTTGCTGGGCGCGGTCACGGCTGCGCTCGTGGCCTTCGTCCTCAGCTTCCCGCTGTTCCGCATGAAGGGTTTCTATTTTCTCATTGGCTCCTTCACCGCGGGCGAGATCATCCGCTTAATATGGAAGCGCTTTTCCGACCCCTTTGGCGGCCCGAAGGGAATCAAGCGTATCCCTGGCTTCCCGGACTTCGAACTGGGGCCTTTCAGTTTCGATTTCTACGAGCCGGTCACCTATTACTATCTTGCGCTGATCGTGGTCGCGCTCTGCCTGTTCCTGCTCTATCGCATCGAACGCTCGCGCATCGGGCTCACGTTCCATGCGCTTCACTGGCAGGATAAGCTCGCCGAGTCCGTCGGTATCAACGCCTTCCGCTATCGGACCTTGGCCTTCGTCACCTCGTCGTTCTTTGCGGGAGTGGCGGGCGCGCTCTACGCCCACTATATCGGCACGGTCAACCCGAACCGGTTCGGCGTTGAGGAGATGGTCTTTGTCCTGGTCTGGGCCATCGTCGGCGGCACCGCCACCATTTACGGCCCGATTCTCGGCGTCGTGGTGCTGACGGTGATCAATGAAGTGGTGCTGCGGGCGCTGGGCGTCGACACCATGCGGCCGCTGTTTTACGGCGTGATCCTGATCGCGTCCGTCCTTTTCCTGCCGAACGGATTGGAAAGCCTGGTGCCTAAGCTGAGGGCTCGGCTTGCCGCTGTCCTGACCGGGTGGCCGGCTCGAAGCGGGCCGTAACACCGTGGCCCAATGCTTCTCGGCAACACGGTTTTACAATCGTTACCAGGACTCTGTTCGGAGGCACTTCTGAACGGATTGATTGTGGACAGTTTTGCTTGAACTTGTCGGCTCGAGCGGATGCAAAAAAGACGCAAGATCAGGCCCGTTACATGCTTACTCGTAGGTATTACTCTGCTCGCCGCGTTGTTTATCGTGATGGAGACCTCCATGGCCTTCGGCAAACTTTTGTCCTTTGCTCGCCCTTTTCCGGCGTCCTGGTTACCGAGGGGGGCAAGCCCGTGGGTCGCGTCAAGCTCCAGCGCACATGGCAATGGGGCTGGAACTCCAAATCGGGTAGCGACTTCGCGGTCACCGGACCCGACGGGCGATTCCGCTTTCCAGAGGTGACGGGCAGCAGCCTGTTCGCCTCGATCGCGCCGCACGAGCCCTCGGTGATGCAGTCGATCACGGCCTACGCCGACGGCCGGCAGGTCGAGATATGGAATGCCAACAAGCGCAACTACGACATGGACGGCGAGCTCGACGGCCGGCCGATCGAAGTGGTCTGCCATCTCGACCGGGAGCCTTCGGCGGACGGCCTGTTCTGGGGGACCTGCGAAGAGGCGAAGTGAGGCGTAAAGGAGGGGCGGGCGACAGCCGGGAGTCCGGACCCGCCGGGGGAGGATTGATGAAATGACATTGGATTCGGCCACCGCCGCCAAGCTGGCCGACGCGGTATACGGTATTCGCGCCGACGCCAACTTCGCGCGCGGCATCGCGGCGCGCGGCGTCAGGGGCCTCGAGAGCGATTTCGACATCGGTGCAACGATCATCGCCCAGGGCACCAGCGGCGCCGGCGCCATTTCCCAGAGATCGGGCTTTGCGTTGGTCGTGCCGGGCCGTGGTGCCAGGGCGAACGAACTCGCCGTGGTCACACGCGGCACCGCGACCACTTACGACTGGCTTTCAAACCTCAACGTCGCCATCGCGCGCGGCCCGCGCGGCCACACCTCCATGCCGGCTTTCAGCGGGTCTACGAGAGCATCGCCGATCGCATCGTCGAATACCTGCGCGGGCGCAATCCTTCGGCGATCCACTGCATCGGACACAGCCTTGGCGGCGCGGTCGCCAATCTGGTCGCGGCGCACCTGGCCGGCGTGGGCGAGATCAAGCTCTACACCTTTGGCGCCCCGCGCGCCGGGCACGGCTCCTTCGCTGGCAACCTGACGGAGCTGTTGCAGGCCGGCAATATCCGTCGTGCCTACAATCCGAGCGACCCGGTCCCCATGGTGCCGGTTTTTCTGTTCCGTCACGCGGCGACCACGACGGACGGCGTTCGGGTCGGCTCGAGACATGGCTTGATCGCGATCGACGCCCACTATATGAGCGCCTATAGGCCGGCGGTCGGCGAACACTCATGGCGCGCGCTGCAAGCGGCGTCGCAGGATCACGACAGCCGGTTGAGCGTCGACGACTGGCTCGACCGGGCGGCCGAGAACGTCAGCTTCCCGGGCTCGACGGTTGCCTTCTACGCGCTCGATCGGGCGCTCAGGCTCCTGCTGAACACGGCCGAGGTAATGTTCGGCACGACCGTCGTGGCCGCCGCCACGCTGCTCGACCGGCTGGCCACGCTGCTCCACCGGGCCGCGATGCTATCCCGCGAGTTGGGCGAGCGGGTCATGAGCCTGCTGTCCTACGTGCTGAGGTTCACCGGCCGGACCATGGCCGTCGGCACCCAACTGACCGTCGCCTTCATCGCCTGGGTGCTCAGCTTGCTGATCCGCCCGCTCGCTTCGGCCGCGCAAATCTGCCTGAGCCGCGCGGCGCCGTGATCGCGGGCTTTCATGGGTTGAGACACCTCGAGGATCAACGTTTTACTGGAATGTTGACTAGAAACACTTGCGCAGCCGCAACCGATCGCTGCGAAAACCGGCGGCGCTGAAAATATCCGCCGTTGGGCCATCCGTAACGCGCAGCCAGCGGCGCATTTTCGGATTGATTAGCTGGATCGACACGCAGCTGCAGCCGCATTGACGGCCAAGCTTCTCGAGCGCGCGCAACAGAACACCGGCGGTGGTCCGACCGCGCACGAGGTCGATCACCGCAAAATTGTCGATCTCCAAGACGCTACCGCGCCACAGGTCGGGTCTGAGCCAGTAAACGGAGAGGCCATAGATATGGCGTTCCGAGGTCTGAACTGTCAGGATCTTGCGCGTGTCGCTGCCGTTGCTTCCGTTGAGCAGGCCGTCGGCATAGCTCGTCCATTGCTCAAGAGTGAGCCCGGGGTCGCACACCGAAAGCAGCGGGTATGCCAGCGGAATCTGTTCGGTCGCCAAGGGCCGGACGAGCAAGCCACGTGACATAACCATCCCTATCCTCGCCTGTTCGGTGCCTAGTCTCCGGGATGGCCCGCCGGATGCCATTGATGCAGATCAAGTTGAAATTCGTTCTCAAGTGTCCTGGCCGGCTCGGTGCGGCCAAATCGCTTGTCCGACCGTAGCGAGACCCTAGTCACCTGATGGTTATCCGCAGGAGCTCGGGGTCGCGATGTGAGTTAGGGCATTTCGCGGGGGGTGGGGCGCCATATCCGCCGTGTCGCCTGTCGAGGTCCGTGACGAAGACCGACAAAGTGTGACGATTTAAGACCTGGACCTCGCTCTGGGCTGTTCGGGCTGCGACAAGAGGAATTCCCGCAACACGACCGCGCCGTTCCGCTCCACGTCTCTGGCCGCGAACACGAAGGTCACCGCTTGGTCGGCGCAGAGTTCTCTCAAGGCCTCGGTCGCCGCGCCGTTGGCCATCAGCTCCGCGCGGTAGCGCTTGCGAAACTCTGGCCATCTCTCGGCGCGATGTCCGAACCAGGTCCGCAGCTGCGGCGTCGGTGCGACGTCCTTCACCCAGTGGTCGATCTCGGCCGCGGCTTTGGAAAGACCGCGCGGCCACAAGCGTTCGACGAGAATTCTCGGACCGTCATCGCCAGCGCGGGGCTCGTAGACTCGTTTGAGTTTGATCTGTTGGACCGCCACCACGTGCCTCTCGCCATCTGAAGGACGGAAACGGCAGACACCCGGTCCGCCGCTTCCACCTTAATGCCTCAGCTTAGCTCTTGCGGGGTCTTCTTTCGGCGTACGCCGACGACCCGCGCCGACGCCCGATCATTGCCTCGAGTAAGGCCGGAAATCATCGCGGCGTCGCGGTGGTCGATGTCGATCAGATAGCTCGCCATGGCCTCCGCGGCCGCGGCATTGCAGAATCCGATCTGGGGATGCTCGAGATGCTCGTCCCAGGCCCAGGTTAGGACAAAGGGGATCGACTTGCGCTCCGGAAGCTCGTAAACCCGCGGACTGTGGCAGGTGCCCACCAGTACCAAACCATCGACACCGTTGGACACCATGTTGGAAAGCTGTTGCAGCTCCACAGCGTCGTCGTGTCCGATGATGAGACGACCAGTGTAAAGCCCTGAGCCCGGAGGCTACGCTGGAGCGGCGCGATGAAGCTGCTGAACAGGAGGCTGTCGAGGCTCGGCAGCAGCGCGCCGATGGTCATCGACCGGTTGGAAGCAAGCGCGCGGGCCGCACCGTGCGGCACGTATCCGAGCTCGGCAATCGCTGCCTGAATGCGGAGGCGCCGGTCTTCGCGAACCATGTCGGGGCTATTGATACAGCGCGAAACCGTGGCCGGTGACACGCCCGCCGCCCGCGCGACGTCTTCCATCGTCGGTGCCCTTTGTTGGTTCGCTAAGATAGCGCATTCAGGATTCATGAACGCCGCAGCAATTGCCATTTTAAAACCGAGGCCCAAAAAATCATAAATTTGCGCAGCCTGCACGGCAAGGTGACAGATCCGATAGGACGAACGATGCCCGGAAGCCGGCTTGACTTGCGAGGTTAGCGATGTATGTATGCAAGCGCTTTCAATAATTTGCGCAACCCGGCACAAGTCCGGCGTCTGACCAGGGGGATGTTGCCGCAGCATGGCAGTCACCTATCTCAAGAAGGCGGCCAAAGCGCCTGCGTCCAACGACGAAAAAACCACGTCAATCGTCGCCGATCTGCTTGCCGAGATCGAGGCAGGCGGCGAAACCGCCAGCCGCGCCATTGCCGAGCGCCTGGATGGCTGGGATGGCGAGATCGTCGTTTCCGAACAAGAGATCCGCCGCGCCGAGGCCGGTCTGGCCGAGACGGTCAAGGACGACCTTCGCTTCGCCTATGCGCGGGTCAGCGATTTCGCCCGGCGTCAGCGCGACTCCATGGTGGAGTTCGAGGTCACCCTGGTCAACGGGCTGGTCGCCGGTCAGCGCCTGATCCCCGTGACCACCGCCGGCTGTTATGTGCCCGGCGGTCGCTATGCCCACGCCGCTTCGGCGATCATGAGCGTCGGCACCGCGAAGGTCGCCGGTGTGGCGAACGTGATCGCGGCCACGCCGGCGCAGAAGGATCGCGGCATCCATCCGGCCATTCTCTATGCCATGTCGATTTCCGGCGCGGATCACATCCTGGCGATCGGCGGCGTGCAGGGGATCGCGGCTCTTGCCCACGGCCATTTCACCGGGCACCCGGCGGACATCATCGTCGGCCCGGGCAATCGCTTCGTCGCCGAAGCCAAGCGGCTGCTGTTCGGCCGGATCGGAATCGACGTGATCGCGGGACCGACCGAATCGATGGTCGCGGCCGATGATACGGCGGACCCGGCGATCGTCGCCGCGGATTTGGCAGGCCAAGCTGAGCACGGCCCGGATTCGCCAGTCTGGCTGGTGACCACCTCGTCCGACTTGGCCCATCGGGTGCTCGAGATCATGCCGCGGGTGATCGACAGCCTGCCGCCGGTCGCTCGGGCCGCCGCTGAAGCCGCTTGGCGCGATTACGGCGAGATCATCGTCACCGATACCCGCGAGGAGGCCTGCGAGGTCTGCGATCGCTATGCGCCGGAACACCTTCAAGTCCAGGCGCGCGACCTGGATTGGTGGCTGGCC
The DNA here is from genome assembly GCA_041617155.1 of Kiloniellales bacterium. Taxonomy (GTDB): domain Bacteria; phylum Pseudomonadota; class Alphaproteobacteria; order Kiloniellales; family JAKSDN01; genus CAMYKD01. The sequence continues at coordinate 183 of JBFJPL010000083.1, read as the reverse complement.
AAGCTACGCAGCTACGGCTCGCTGTTTCTCGGCGAGGAGACCACGGTCGCCTTCGGCGACAAATGCTCTGGGCCCAACCACATCCTGCCGACCCGCGGGGCAGGCCGCTACACCGGCGGTCTCAACGCCGGAAAGTTCATCAAGACCCTGACCTACCAGCGGATGACGCGGGCGGCGGCCAGG
>JBFJPL010000082.1:0-17138 GCA_041617155.1 Kiloniellales bacterium | reverse complement strand
AGAGATGGGACTTGAAGAAATCCAGGGTGCGCCGCCAGGCCAACTGCGCATCCGCCTGGTCGTAGCGCGCGCTGGTCGGGTTGGCGAAGGCGTGGTCGGCCTCGTACCAATAGCTCTCGGCCCGCCGGCCGGCCGCTTTCACGGCGGCCTCGAAGCCGGCGACCATCTCCCGGTTGACCCGGCCGTAGTAGACCACGGTCGCCTCGACCGGAGCGGCGATCGACGCATTCAGCGACCAGCCGCCACCGAAACACCAGCCGATCGTGGCGATCTTGCCGGTGCTCCTGGGGTGCGCGCGCAGCCAGTCGATCCAGGAGACGACCGTGTCCGTGGCCGCGGCGTCATCGACTTGGTTCATGAGCCCGCGGGCACCGTCGGGCGTGTCGGCCACCTTTCCGCGAGAGAGATCGATGGCCAGGGCGACGTAGCCTTGCTTGGCCAGCTCGGCGGCGACCGACTTGATCTGGTCGTTGAGACCCCACCATTCGTGGACCAGCATGACCGCCGAGGCCGGCGTGGACTTCGGCAGGGCGAGCGCGGCGCCGACGGTGGCGCCGCCGGCGGTGGCGATGGAAACGTCGTCGAGTCCGGCGGCGGCGGCACGGGCAAGGCGCGGATCGGCCAATACGGTGGCAAGCGGCAATCCGGCGAGACCGGTGAGGACTTGGCGACGGGCAAGCGACGACATGGTTTTCCTCCGAGATTTGCAATGGCAGACGGCCAGGTTCGGCAAACTATGCGGCAAAGTTGCCTATTGCGTGAGTGGCCTCGGGCAAAAATGATAAAGAGCCTGCACCGGTCGGGCGAATGGGTTAGACAAGCGGCCATGCGTACCTGGCTTCTCGGATTCGGGGCTTTGGCCGCAGCGCTCGGCGTGTTTGGCTCGGCCGCCGAAACGGCGGAGCCTTTGGCGCTTTCGGCGCGCGCCCGCCACCTCAACCCGGACGATTTCGCTCAGCAGCGGGTCGGCGCCTTGCTGTGGCGCGGCGGCCTCAAGATCACTTCGCCGGACGAGCGCTGGGGCGGCCTTTCCGGCCTCGAGGTCAGCGCCGATGGCCGCCGAATGATCGCGGTCAGCGATCGGGGCAGTTGGTTCACGGTGCACCTGGCCTACGACAAGGCGGGCCGGCTCGCCGGCGCCTCCGATGGCCGGATCGGCGCGTTGTCCGGCAAGAACGGCAAGCCGCTCGAGGGCAAGAAACGGCGCGACGCCGAGTCGCTGGCCGCCGCCGCCGACGGCTCGTTGCTGGTGGCTTTCGAGCGCAAGCACCGCATCTGGCGTTACCCCGAGGCGCTCGAGCCTTTCGCCCGGCACCCGGTCGCGCTGCCCAAGCCGCCCGGCTTGAAGGACGCGCCGAACAACCACGGTGTCGAGGCGCTCACCGTGCTGGCCGGCGGCGGCATCCTGGCGATCACCCAAGGAGCGGACGATGCCGGCGACTTCGCCGCCTACCTGCGTCGCGCCGGCGAGTGGTCGAGGTTGCGCTACCGGGCCGGGCCGGGCGACTTCGAGCCGACCGGCGCCACCCTGCTGCCTGACGGCGACGTCATCGTACTGGAACGGCACTTCAACTGGCTGGGTGGCCTGGCGATCCGGCTTGTCCGGTTGAAGGCCGCGAACATCCGCGCGAACCGGATTCTCATAGGGCGAGAGGTCGCCCGGCTCAAGCCGCCGCTCACCTTGGACAACCTGGAAGGCGTGGCGGCGCGCCGCGGGCCGCGCGGCGAGACCCTGATCTATCTTGTGTCGGACGACAATTTCAGCCCACTGCAGGACACGCTGCTGCTGATGTTCGCGCTGGAGGAGTAGCTTCGGGGCCAAACCCCTCGCCGGCCGGTCAGGTCGTCGGGGCGGCCTCGGGCGCGGCCGACTCGGTCTCGGGCTTGCCGCCGGCCTTGGCGATGCGCCGCTTCAACACGCGGGCCTTCTTGCCCAGCTTGGAATTCGGCGTGGACATCAGGAAGGCATCCAGGCCGCCGCGCTTCTCGATGGTGCGGATGGCCCGGGTCGAAAGGCGGAGCTGGATCGTCTCGCCCAAGGCGTCGCTCAGCAGCGCTGCGTGCTGCAGGTTCGGCAGGAACCGCCGCCGCGTCCGGTTGTTGGCGTGGCTCACGTTGTTGCCGGCCTGAACGCCCTTGCCGGTGAATTCGCAACGTCGTGCCATGACTCGATCCCGCTTTCCGAAAGGGCAGATGGGAAACAAACCGCCGGGCCGCCTCGAGGGCGCCCGGTCGCGGCAGGTTTCTACGGCAGCCGGCCCGCCGGGTCAAGCCGAAACGGCTCTCGCGCGAGGCCGCCACCCTTTGCAAATGCCCCGGAATCGCCGGACCGGGCAAGCTGCGGCAATTCGGCCCATCGCGGGCCCGCGCGCCCATGCGCGCGAAACCAAGAACGCAGAGGCGCTCGCCCGGCGTCCGAGAGCTCAAGAAATGTCAGGTCCCGAGAAACGCCTTCAGAAGCTGACGGGCGCCGGCGGCGGGCGTGATGCGGCCGGCCATGACGTCGCGCTCCAGGGTCGGCAGGCGCCGCGCGACCTCGGGATTGGCCCGCAGCGCCGCGAGCAAGCTTTCCTTGACCTCGCCCCACATCCAGGCCCGCGCCTGCCCGGCCCGCTTGGCCGCGAGTTCGCCGCTGGCGGTCAGGGCCGCGCGGAAACCGCCGACCGCCTGCCAAACCTCGGCGATGCCGCTGCCCGCCAGCGCCGAGCAGCGCAGCACCGGCGGCCGCCAGTTGCGGCTCGCCGGGCGCAGCAGGTTGAGCGCGCCCTGGTACTCGGCGGCGGCCCGCTCGGCCGCCGCCTTCAGCTCGCCGTCGGCCTTGTTGACCACCACCAGGTCGGCCAGCTCGACGATGCCCTTCTTCAGGCCCTGGAGCTCGTCGCCGCCGGCCGGCAGCAACAGCAGCAGGAACATGTCGACCATATCGGCGACCGCGGTTTCCGACTGCCCGACCCCGACGGTCTCGACGATCACCACGTCGAACCCCGCGGCCTCGCAGACCAGCATGGCCTCGCGCGTGCGGCGGGCGACGCCGCCCAGGGTGCCGCCGGTCGGTGACGGCCGGATAAAGGCGGCGTCCCTGGCGGTCAACTCCTGCATGCGGGTCTTGTCGCCGAGGATCGAACCGCCGCTCTTGCGCGACGAGGGGTCGACGGCGAGCACCGCGACCCGGTGGCCTTCGGCGATCAGGTGCAGGCCGAAGCGCTCGATGAAGGTCGATTTGCCGACCCCCGGCACCCCGGTGATGCCGAGCCGCACCGCGCCGCCGCTCGCCGGGAGCAGCCGCGCCAGCAGGGTCTCGGCTTGGTCTCTGTGATCGGCCCGGGTCGACTCGACCAGCGTGATCGCCCGCGCCAACGCACGCCGGTCACCGGCCAGCACCTGGTCGGCGAGGTCGCCGGCCCTCGGCTTGCTCTTGGCTCTGGCCGAGGCGGCCTTGGCGCGGGCCACCTGCCCTCAGCTCCCCTCGGCGCCGGGGCCGAGCGGCTGGCCGTAGCTGAACTCGACGAAGTTGCCGTCGGGGTCCTTCAGACCGCAGTAATAGCCGACCGGATAGGGCTCCTGGCGCGGCGCCCAGGCCAGACAGCCCGCGGCTTCGGCGCGCGCGGCCACCCGGTCGACCGCCTGCTTGCTCTCCAGCGCGAAGCCAAAGTGGCTGAAGTCGCCCTCGGCCTGGTCACGGCCGGGCCCGCCGGGCAGCAGCACGAAGATGAACTCCTTCTCGCGTCCCGGCTCTGCCAGCCAGACGATGCGCTCGTCGCCGTCGCCGCGCTCGTGCACGGTCACCATGGCGCAGTAGTCACGATAGAAAGCGACACAGGCGTTCAGGTCGCGCACGTGCAGCGCCAGATGGGTCAGGTTCGGCGTCATGGCCGGCAAACTAGCGCGCGCCGCTGGCCAGGTGAAGCACCGTGTTGCCGCGGCACGTGGACACGGCGGTCAGGCCCGGCGCGCGAAGATTCGGACGCCGCCCAGGTTGCCGCCGGCGAACAGGCCGTCGACCGTCGCATAGAAATCGTCGAGCGAGTCGACCAGATCTCGGCCGTGCAAGGCGATCAGGCGTTCCCGCTCGGCGCGAAAGCCGGCCAGCCGCTCGGCGACGAAGCCCGCCCAGGACTCGGTCCGATCCCTGAGCTCGATCGCCGTGAAGCCGGCCGCGCGCAGCTGGGCCCGGTAGGTCGCGAAATCCGGCAGGTAGCGACAGTAGACCTTCTCGGCAAGGGCGCGCCGTTCCACGGCGCTCAGCGGGCCGCGCTGGTAGTAGTCCTCGACGAACAGGGCGCCGCCCGGCCTGAGCGCGTCGTGGCAGCGGCCGAGCAGGCTGGCACGATCCGGGATGTGCAGAAAGACCAGCATGGAGACCAGTGCGTCGAAGCCGCCGCCGTCCATCCCGCCGCTCAGGATATCGCCACAGAGGTGCCGGACCCGCTTGGCGAGCCCGCAGCGCTCGGTCAGTCCGGCCGCGGTCCGGTCGAGATCGCTTTGCAGCTCGAGGGCGGTTACCCGGCAGCCGGTCTTGAAGGCCATGTAGCGGGCTGGCCCGCCGATGCCGGCGCCGACGTCGAGCACATGGCTGTCGGGCCCGACCGCGAGCGCGGCGATCGCCTCGTCGACCGCCGCCGTTCCGTGGTAGTGGTACTGGTCCAGAGTGACCAGGTCATCGACCCGGAGCGCCTCGTGATCTTTGATGCCGCGGGCGCGCAACTCGTTGTGGATCCGCTCCACCTTGCGGTAGAGCTGCATGGTCTTGATGTCCTGTGTCGCGGCGGTCATGGCGGGAAGTTATATAGCACGGGGGGAGGGAACGCCGAGACCGAGACTTGGGCCATCGATGTTGTTGGTGTTCGCCCGGCCTCAACCTATATTTGGTATCGCGGCACGCCAGAGTGCCGCCAGCCTTTCGCCCACCAACCGCCCGATGGACCGTCATGTCGAAACGCCCGTCTCTGCCGCAGCTTGCGATCCTGCTCCTGCCCCTCCTGGCGCTCGGCGCGGCGCCCGCCGCGGCCGGCTGCAGCGACCCGCCGCGGCCCGGGGTCGACTGGTCCAAATGCAACAAGAACAAGAAGCAGATGCGGGACAGCGACCTTTCCGGCGGCCGCTTCGAGATGACCGACCTCGGCTTCAGCGACCTCTCCGGCGCGCGCCTGGTCGGTGCCAATCTGGCGCGCGCCGATTTGACCCGGACGCGCCTGCGCGGCGCCGATCTCGGCGGCGCCGACCTGACCAAGGCGATGGCCAGCCGCGCCGACTTCGAGGCCGCGAACCTGGCGCGGGCCAACTTGACCAAGGCCGAGCTGCCGCGCGCCACGTTGGCCCGCGCCAACCTGACCGGGGCCGACCTGTCGAAGGCCAGCCTGGAGCGCGCCGTGCTGGCCGGCGCGCGGCTCGACGGCGCCAACCTGCGCGACGCCAACCTGGCGCGCACCGATTTGACCGGCGCCACGCTCGCCGGTGCCAGGCTCGGCGGCGCCTATCTGCTGTTGGCGCGCCTGGAAGGCTCCGACCTGTCGCAGACCGCCGGCCTGACCCAGCCGCAGCTCGACGCCGCTTGCGGCGACGGCGCGACCAAGCTGCCCGCCGGCCTCGCCCGCCCCGCCACCTGGCCCTGCCACCCGGAAGAGAATTGAGCAAAAGAAGAATCGGTCGCCGCGGGGGCACGAAGCCAAGACGGAATACCGGCAAGGGCGGTCTGATCAACGCACATGGCGTCAAATCCGTATGGCCCCGTAGTCTCTCGGTGTGCTCTGTATCTTCGCGGTGATTGTTTTGTCTTAAACGACCTGTGCCGCTTGCGCACCGGCCGCCGAGTCCGGCACCCCCTCCTTGTCCCGTTCCGCCTGCTGGCGGCGCCACATTTCGGCGTAGCGGCCGTCCTTGGCGACCAGCGCGTCGTGGCGGCCGCGCTCGACGATGTGGCCGGCCTCGAGCACCAGGATCTCGTCGGCCGCGACCACGGTCGAGAGGCGGTGGGCGATGACCAGGGTGGTGCGGTTCTGCGAGACCTCGGCCAGGCTCTGCTGGATCTGCTTTTCGGTCTTGCTGTCGAGCGAGGAGGTCGCCTCGTCGAACAGGAAGATGCGCGGCCGCTTCAAAAGCGTGCGGGCGATGGCGACGCGCTGCTTCTCGCCGCCCGACAGCTTCAGGCCCCGCTCGCCGACCCGGCTGTCGTAGCCGTCGGGCAGGGCCGCGACGAAATCGTGGATACGGGCGAGACGCGCGGCCTCGACCACCTCCGCGTGACTCGCGCCCGGGCGGCCGTAGGCGATGTTGTAGCCGATGGTGTCGTTGAACAGCACCGTGTCCTGCGGCACGATGCCGATGGCCGCGCGCAGGGAGTCCGGCGTTACCTCGCGGATGTCCTGGCCGTCGATCGTGACCCGGCCGCGCACCACGTCATAGAATCGGAACAGGATGCGGCTGATGGTCGACTTGCCCGCGCCGCTCGGTCCGACGATGGCGACGGTCTTGCCGGCCGGGACGCTGAAGCTGACCTCGTGCAGGATCGGCCGCCGGGGGTCGTAACCGAAGTCGACGGCTTCGAAGGCGACCGCGCCGCCGTCCACCTTCAGCGCTGGCGCGCCCGGCTTGGCGGTCACCTCGGGCGTCTCCGCCAAGAGGTCGAACATCACCTCCATGTCGACCAGCGATTGCTTGATCTCGCGGTAGACCGTGCCCAACAGGTTGAGCGGCATGGCGATCTGCAGCAGGTAGGCGTTGACCATGACCAGGTCGCCGATGGTCATGGTGCCGGCGACCACGCCGCTCGCCGCCAGCACCATGATGGCGGTGATGCCGCAGGAGATGATCGCCGCCTGTCCCAGGTTGAGCCAGGACAGGCTGGTCCGGCTCTTGATCGCCGCCTTCTCGTAGCGCCTGAGGCCGTCGTCGAAGCGCCGCCCCTCGTGGTCCTCGTTGCCGAAGTACTTGACCGTCTCGAAGTTCAAGAGGCTGTCGATCGCCTTGGTGTTGGCGTCGGTATCGGCCTCGTTCATGCGCCGGCGGAAGACGATCCTGAGCTCGGTGATCTTGAAGGTGAAGGCGACGTAGCCGGCGATGCTGGCCGCCGTGATCGCCGCGAAGCGCCAGTCGAAGAAATACCACAAGAGGCCGCAGACCAGCGCGATCTCGACGATCGTCGGCACGATGTTGAACAGCACGAAGAACAGCAGGAACTCGATGCCCTTGGTGCCGCGCTCGATCGCCCGGCTGACGCCGCCGGTCTGGCGCTCCAGGTGGAAGCGCAGCGACAGCGCGTGCAGATGCCGGAAGGTCTCGAGCGCCACCCGGCGGATCGCGTGCTGCGCCACGCGGGCGAAGACCGCATCGCGCAGCTCGCCGAAACCGATCGCCAGCACCCGTGCCGTACCGTAGGCGAGCAGCAGCGCCAGCGGCAGCGCGAGCACCACCGTGGCGCCCGTGACGCCGGCCGCGGGAGTCAGCGCATCGACCGCGCCGCGCAGGATCATCGGCACGGTGATGTTGGCCAGCTTGGCCGCGATCAGCAGCCCGACCGCCACCAGCACCCGAAACTTGAGATCGACCCGCTCCGCCGGCCAGAGGTAGGGCATCAACCGCCTGAGCGTGCTCAGCTGGTTGCCGAAGCGGGCCTTGGTCGGGTCGAAAGTGGTCGGGCGCATGGGTGCCTTTGCCGAAACGAGAATACAGCGCTGCCGAGTATGCCATGCCCGGTCATGATCCGGGCAGCCAGTTTGTAAGGTCGGGCGATGGCGGCTCGGGTCAAGCCCGGCGCCGGAACGGTGGGCGCCGCCGGGCCCGCCAGCGGCCTCCCGAATTTCGTCACGAAGGCCTTGCGCGCCTCTTGAAAACCATCCGTCGTCGACTATTTCCGGGGCATACGGTCGCCACGACAGGGACCGGGGGCCTCTCGCGGCCCATCAGGGAGCAGGTGCCCCAGGTTTCCTCCCGTGGCCTTGATCGGCTGCATCGAAAGGAGGAGACGATGTTCAACAAGACCAGCTTGATTCCGTGGCGCGGCCGCTTCGGCCTGTGGCGCGGGGAGCGCGGGGAAGAGCATCCGCTGGAGGCCTTCCATCGCGAGTTCGACCGTCTGTTCGACGACTTCTGGCGCGGCTTCGACCGGCCCGGCTTCGAGCCGTCCGCGTTCGGGCGCCTCGACCGTGGCTTCGGCGCCATGACCCCGAGAATCGACCTGAGCGAGGAGGACAACCGCTACCTCGTGTCGGTCGAACTGCCGGGCATGGACGAGAAGGACGTCGAAGTCGTGCTGGCAGACAACGTGCTGACCGTCAAGGGCGAGAAGAAGGCTGAGAAGGACGAGAGCGACAAGGGCTTCGCCTATCGCGAGCGGTCCTACGGCGCCTTCCAGCGCTCGATCCCGCTCGGCGCCGAGGTCGCGGCCGACAAGGTCGAGGCCCGGTTCGACAAGGGCGTGCTGACGGTCGAGCTGCCCAAGACCCCGGCGGCCAAGACGGCGGGCAAGAAGATCCCGATCCACGGCTCCGGCAAGGTCAAGAAGCTGGAGAAGGCGGCCTAGAGGTCGCCTCTTCAAGCCGCCGCCGGAACGGCGAACGAAGCGGGCCTTCACGGGCCCGCTTTTGTTTTGGCCGATTCGAGGAAACGGCGCTGCCGATGATGGCTTGCCCGGTTATGATCCAATGGCCGGTGGGGTCGGGTCCGTTCGATACCCGGGGAAAGCGAATATGGAAAAGGGCGAAGCCAAGACCGCGATCGTCACCGGTGCCGGCCGCGGCATGGGCGCGGCGATCGCGCGGGAGCTGAGCCGCCGCGGCTACCGATTGGCCCTGATGACGCCGTCGGACAGCGGGATCAGGATGGCCGGGGAATTGGGCGGCATCGGGGTCCGGGGCTCCGTGGCGCGGTCGGCCGATCTCGAACGGCTGGTCGCGGCGACGATGGCGGCCTACGGCCGGGTCGACGCGGTGGTCAACAACCCGGGCCAGGTGCCGCACGGCGAGCTGCTCCAGATCGCCGACGAAACTTGGGCCACCGGCCTCGATCTCATTTTGTTGAGCGTGGTCCGCATGGCGCGCCTGGTGACCCCGGTCATGCAGGCCCAGGGCGGCGGCGCGATCCTCAACATCACCACCGCCTCGACCTTCGAGCCAACCCTGCGCTTTCCCCTCTCCGCGACCTTGCGCGCCGGCCTCGGCGTCTTCACCAAGCTCCATGCCGAGCGCTACGCGGCCGCGGGCGTCCGCATGAACTGCCTGCTACCGGGCGCGATCGACAGCCTGGCGCATGGCGAGGAACGGCGCCGGTCGATCCCCGCCCGGCGCATCGGCACGGTCGAGGAGGTCGCCAAGACCGCCGCCTTCCTGCTGTCCGACGAGGCCGGCTACATCGTCGGCCAAAGCCTGCGCGTCGACGGCGGCGAGGCCCGGCACGTCTGACGTGCGGGCTTCCGGTTGCGGCGTTACGCCTTGCGCTTGGCCGCCGCCGTTTTCTTTGGTCGGCGGACCTTGGCACGGACCTTTTTCACCTGTTCTTCGCGCGCCGGGAGCTCCAAGCGGGGCGCCTCGTCCGCCGTCGGGTTACGCTCGAGCGCGATCTTTTCGAGCTTGGCGATGTAGTTCGACATGATGTGGTCGGTGCCGAACTTCATGGCGACGCCGAACGACCTCAGGGACCGCCGCACGACCGCCACGGGCGCGTCGAGCAGGACGTCGCCGAGCCGCGACAGCGTGGCCGAGGAACCGATCAGCATGCGGCCGTCCTGGGTCAGGTGGTGGAAATTGCCGACGTGCTGATAGCCGATATAGCCGCTGACACCCTGGCGCAGACGCCGCACCAAACGCCCCAACCCGAGGCGCCGGAGGACGTTGCCGAGCAGGCTGCTGAAAGGCAGAAGCGGCACGATGTCCCGGCCGTTGACGGTCCGGTAGTGGGGCACCTTCATGCGCGAGGCCCAGACCTCGTCGCCCACGCGCGGCGATCCGAAGCTGTAGATGGCAGCCAGGCGCCGGCGCTTCTCGAGCTCCATGCCGGCCACGTTGGCCAGCGCCCCGCCGAGCGAATGCCCGGTCACGTAGAGCGGCAGGTCGGCCGGCAGCCTGTTGATGGCGTGCTCGATCTCCTGGCGCACGGACAGGAAGGACTCGTAGAAGCCGCGGTGGATCCTGCCTTCGCCCTCCGGCAACTTGATGAACTTGGCATCGGCGTCGGTGTAGAGCCAATCGACCTTGTTCGGCTCCGAACCGCGGAAGGCGAGCACGGCCATGTCTTCGGAGCGGACCAGGATCGCCTGGGTGTCGGTTTTGGCCGCCTCTTCCAAGCCTTTGGCCGCCTGGCTTTCGGCATGATCCTGCAGGTAGGCGACCTGGGCGTCGAAGGTCTCGAGCAGCTCGAACCCGCCCGCCGCGAGCGCCGTCCTCAGGCGCCCGGTCAGATGTGCGGCGCTTTCCTCGTCGTTGCCCTCGAACTCGATGTAGGCGAGCTGCGACAGCTGACCCATGATCCAGGCGGTGCGGTCCGAGTAGGCCGCCCTCAGGATTGGCGGGGACAGCAGATGTCGGTGCGCGAAGTAGCTGCGATCTTCCGTGGACATGGCTTTGCCTCCTTGAGGCTTCGCGGGACTTCGTCGACGGCAAAGGCTTTGGTGCAAGAATTCATGAATACGACTGCGGGTAGACTAATCCCGCGCCGCGGTTCCCGGCAAGCCGGATCGCGCGGCGCGGCCCGGCAGATAATCCCGCTTTCCCTGGACCCGTGAGGCGCGTAGAAGGGCCGGATGCTTCCGCTCGCATTCCTACGCGCCAACGGGCGCTTGATCGCCTTCGGCGTCTTCATGTGCTTCTGCTCCAGCTTCGGGCAGACCTTCTTCATCTCGCTGTTCGGCGGCGAGATCCGGGGCGCCTTCGGGCTGTCCCACGGGGCCTTCGGCTCGATCTACGCGGCCGGCACCCTGACCAGCGCGGCGGTGCTGGTCTGGCTCGGCGGGCTGATCGACCGGACGCCGCTCGCGGTCTTCGCCGCGGCGGTGCTGGCCGGGCTGGCCGCCACCTGCCTGCTGATGGGCGCGGTGTGGAGCGCCGGCGCCTTGACGCTGGCGATCTTCGGCCTGCGCCTGTTCGGCCAGGGGCTGGCCAGCCACACCGCGATCACCGCCATGGGCCGCTACTTCGACGCCGAGCGCGGGCGCGCCGTCTCGGTCGCCTCGCTCGGCCATCCGCTGGGCGAGGCGCTGTTCCCGATCCTGGTGGTGGCCGCCTTCGCGGTCATGAGCTGGCGGTCGGTCTGGACCGGCGCGGGCCTGGCGCTCGTCGCGCTCCTGCCGCTGATCTTCCCGCTGCTCAAGGGCCACGGCGCGCGCGACCACGCGCTCAAGGCCCGGCGCGCGGCGGCCGGCGGAGGCGGCCTGCGCGACCTGGCGCTGGGCGAGGCGCTGCGCGACCCGGGCCTATGGCTGCGCCTGCCGGCCCTGCTTGCCCCTTCTTTCATCTTCACCGGGCTGATCTTCCACCAGGTCCACCTGGCCGAGGCCAAGGGCTGGCCGCTGTCGCTGATCGCCGGGTCCTTTACTGCCTACGCCGTCGGCTCGGTGGCGACCATGATCGCCGCCGGCCCGCTGATCGACCGCTTGACGGCGCGCCGGCTGGTGCCAGTCTTTCTGGCGCCCCTGGCGGCGGCCTGTCTGGCGCTCTACGCCAGCGACGCGGCCCTCGTCGCGCCGCTGTTCCTGGCCCTGCTCGGGGTCAGCGCGGGCATGACCCAGGTGCTCAAGGGGGCGCTCTGGGCCGAGCTTTACGGCACCACCCACCTGGGCGCGATCCGCGCCTTCGGCCAGGCCGCCATGGTGTTCTCCTCCGGCGTCGCGCCGGCGGTGATGGGGCTGGCCTTCGACCTGGGCGTCACGGTGGCGGCGATCGCCGCGACCGCGGCGCTCTATTGCCTGGCCGCCTCCGCCTTCTCGACACTGGCGCAGCCGCCCCGGCGGGTGGCGGCGGAGACTCGCTAGCGGCTCAATGCTGCAGGATCTTCGAGAGGAAAAGCTGGGCGCGCTCGCCGCGCGGGGTGCCGAAGAAGTCCTCCGTCGGGCAGTCCTCCTCGATCCGGCCCTCGTCCATGAAGACGACCCGGTCGGCGACCTTGCGCGCGAAGCCCATCTCGTGGGTCACCACCATCATGGTCATGCCGTCGCCGGCCAGTTCGACCATGACGTCGAGCACCTCGTTGATCATCTCCGGGTCGAGCGCCGATGTCGGCTCGTCGAACAGCATGGCGATCGGGTCCATGGCCAGGGCCCGGGCGATCGCGACACGCTGCTGCTGGCCGCCGGAAAGCTGCGCCGGGTGCTTGTCGGTCTGATCGGCCAGGCCGACCCGATCGAGCAGCATACGGGCCTTCTCGGCCGCCTCGGTTTCGTCGCGTCCCAGCACCTTGAGCTGCGCCAGCTTGATGTTGTCGACCACCGTGATGTGGGGAAACAGCTCGAAGTTCTGGAACACCATGCCGATCCGGGAGCGCAGCTTGGGCAGGTTGGTCGCCTTGTCGCCGACCGAGGTGCCGTCGACCGTGATCGTGCCCTTTTGAAACGGCTCCAGGCCGTTGACGCACTTGATCAGGGTCGACTTGCCCGAGCCCGAGGGCCCGCAGACCACCACGACCTCGGCCTTGGCGACATGGGTGGAGCAGTCCTTGAGGACCTGGAAGTCGCCGTACCACTTGTTGACGTCCTTGAGCTCGATCACGTCGCGAATTTCCTTTGCAGCCGTTTGACGCCGAGCGAGCCGAGGAGACAAAGCACGAAGTAGACCAGCGCCACGGTGGTGAACATCTCGATGATCCGGTTCTCGCGGTTGGCCACCAGGTCGGCGCTGACCAGGAAATCCTTCACGCCGACCACGTAGACCAGCGAGGTGTCCTGGAACAGGATGATCGCCTGAGTCAGCAGGATCGGCACCATGTTGCGGAAGGCCTGGGGCAGGACGATGTAGCGCATGTTCTGACGGTAGGTCAGGCCGAGCGCCTGACCGGCATGGACCTGGCCCTTGCGCACGCTCTGGATGCCGGCGCGGATGATCTCGCAGTAGTAGGCGGCCTCGAACAGGACGAAGGCGATCAGCACCGAATAGAAGCCGCCGACCGGCCGGCCGACAATGATCGGCACCAAGAAATAGAACCAGAAGATCACCAGGATCAGCGGCATGGAGCGGAAAAAGTTGACATAACTGCCGGCCACGAAGGACAGCGGCGCGAAGGGCGCGAGGCGCGCCAGCGCCAGCAGGGTGCCCAGCAGAATGCCGCCCAGGATCGCCACGACGGTCAGCAGCAGCGTTACCTGCATGCCCTGGAGCAGGAAGGGCACGCTGTCGACCACCACCTTGTAATCAAAGTCGCCGAACATCTATTTCGCCCCCAGGGAGATCATGCCCGGAATCAACACCCGGGCCTCGACCACCCGCATGATGGCCATGACGACGAAGGTGACGCAGATGTAGAGCACCGTGGCCGTGGTGAAGGCCTCGAAGCCCTGGAAGGTGTATTCCTCGATCTGCCGTGCCTGGGCGGTCAGCTCGAGCACGCCGATGGTCAGCGCCAGGGACGAGTTCTTGAAGATGGTCAGGAACTCGCTGGTCAGCGGCGGGATGATGATGCGGTAGCTGACCGGCAGCAGCACGTAGCGGTAGACCTGGGCCGGGGTCAGGCCCATGGCCAGCCCGGCATGACGCTGGCCGAGGCCGATCGACTGGATGCCGGCGCGCACCTGCTCGGCCACCCGCGACGCGGTGTAGAGGCCGAGGCAGACCGCGGCGGTGGTGAACTCCGGCATCGGCATGCCGCGCTTGACCCAAAGGCCGGCCGCTTCCGGCAACAGCTCCGGGAAGATGAAGTACCAGAGGAACATCTGGACCAGCAGCGGGATGTTGCGGAAGGTCTCGACGTAGCCGGTGCCGATCGCGCGCAGCAGCAGGCTGTCGGTCGTGCGCATGATGCCGATCACGGAGCCGAGGCTGAAGGCCAGCACCCAGGCCGCCAGGGACACGGTGATCGTCCAGCCGAAGCCGGAGACGATCCAGCCGAAATAGGGCTCCTCGAACAGAACCCCCCAGTACCAGTTATAGTTCATGCCAAGCGCGCGCCCCGGCTCTCTCCCCGAATCCGCAACGCCGCGACGGGCCGGGGGTCATGGCGTCATGCCCTCGGCCCGCCGTCGGCTCGCGAAACCGGACCCGCTCAGTGCGGCAGGGCCTGGATCTCGAAGGCCTTCTCGAGCGTGTCGCTCATCGGCATGTCGATCTTGGTCGGGCCCGGATTGAACCACTTGTCGTAGATCTTGTGCAGCTCGCCCGAGCGCATCAGATCGGCCAGGCTAACCGTGCCGAGCCGGCGGAAGGTGGAGTCGTTGCGCGGCACCATGATGCCGTAGGGATCGTAGCTGAGGAAGCGGCCGGTGACCTGGAACTGGCTCGGGTCCTTGGACTTGGAGATCAGGCCGTAGAGCAGCACGTCGTCCGAGGCATAGGCGTCGGCCCGGCCGGACTCGACCGCGAGCCAGCCCTGCGGGTGGTCCTTGACCATCAGGGTCTTGATGTTGATGCCCTTCTCCTCCGCCACGCGCTTGATCGCCTTCTCGTTGGTGGTGCCGAGCGAGAGCGCCACGGTCTTGCCCTCCAGGTCCTCGATCTCGGTGATGCCCGAGCCTTTCTTGGACGCGATCTTGGTGCCGGTGATAAAGGTGACCGGCAGATAATCGACCTGCTTCTGGCGGGTCAGGTTGTTGGTGGTCGAGCCGCACTCCAGGTCGATCGTGCCGTTAGCCATCAGCGCGATGCGGGTCTGCGAGGTGACCGGCACGTAGTTGATCTTGATGTCGGGCATGCCGAGTTCTTCCCGGACCGCCTCGACGACCTTGTGGCAGAGGTCGATGGAATAGCCCTGCGGCTCCTGGCCCGCGCCCAGATAGGAGAAGGGCACGGAGGATTCCCGGTGGCCCATGTTGACGACGCCGCGCTCCTTGATGCGACTAAGCACCGGCGAGTCGTCCTGCGCCGGCGCCGGCGTGGTTGCGGCCACGCAAAGCGCCAGCGCGGCGCCCAGCAAACTCACTCTTCTGATCATTGTCTGTTCCTCCCTGTCGGTTCACTCGGCCGGCACTCTTGCCGTCCGGCCGTTGTTCCCGTGTTTTCGGACCCCGCGAGCTTACTTTCCTTCCCCGGCTTTATCCAGCATGGCATGATCGCCGGCGAGGGACAGGCAGGGGAACGGCCATGAAACAGGCCTTGATGGCAAAGGGCGCGGCCAAGCTGGTGCGTGTCTGCGCCGACGTGCGGCCGGGCGAGAACGCGCTGGTCGTGACCGACATGGCGCAGGATTTCTCGATCGCCGAGGCGCTGGTCACGGCGCTTGCCGCCGCCGGGGCCGTGCCCATGGTCATGATCACCTCGGTCGTGAAGACCGATTCCGGCGAGCCGCCGGCCCCGGTCGCCGAGGCCATGAAGGCGGCCGACGTGGTGTTCGGCCCGGTCAGCGTCTCGATCACCCACACCCACGCGGTCAAGGACGCCTGCGCCGGGGGCACGCGCATCGTGGCGCTGACCCAGTGGATCCCCGAGATGATGATGGGCGGCGGCATCGAGGCGGACTTCGCGGCCATCGAGCCCGACGTGCGCAAGGTCGCCAAGGTCTGGGACACGGGCGAGACGGTGCGGGTCACGACCGCGGCCGGCACCGACCTGACGCTCGACATCCGCGGCCGGCTCGGCACGCCGCACGCCAAGACCGGCATCGTGCGCAAGGGCGAGTTCCACCCCGTGCCCGACATCGAATCGCCGGTCTCGCCGGTCAGCGCCGAGGGCGTGATCGTGTGCGACGCCTCGATCCCCTATCTCGGCATCGGCATCCCCGACGCGCCGGTCACCCTGACGGTGGAAGGCGGGCAGGTGACCTCGATCACCGGCGGCCGCGCGGCCGAGACCGTGCGTCGGTCGTGGCGGGCCATGAACGACCCCAAGGTCTACAACATCGCGGAGCTGGGCATCGGCATGAACCCGCACTGCCGCCTGATCGGCCTGATGCTGGAGGACGAGGGCGTCGCCAGCACCTGCCACATCGGCATCGGCACCAGCATCACCCTGGGCGGCACGGTCAAGGCCGCCTGTCACTACGACTTCATCATGCACGACCCGACCATCACCGTGGACGGCAAGACCCTGATGGACGCGGGCCAGCTGCTGCTGCCGGAGTGACGGGTCCGACTTGGGTT
Source organism: Kiloniellales bacterium (assembly GCA_041617155.1). Taxonomy (GTDB): domain Bacteria; phylum Pseudomonadota; class Alphaproteobacteria; order Kiloniellales; family JAKSDN01; genus CAMYKD01. The sequence continues at coordinate 931 of JBFJPL010000082.1, read as the reverse complement.
TAACCCGTGATATCAAGGGCGTAGAAACGCTCTATTGTCATCGCCGGGCTTGAACCGGCGATCCAGGATGGCCCTGGCCGCCTGCAACCCCTGGATGGCCGGATCAAGTCCGGCCATGACAAACCGAGAAAAAGGCCGCCAAGCCCTAACGCCGCCCTACCCGGAGGCGCGACCCGTGGGAGTCTAACGGCTACACTATCCGGATCCGAGATACGCTGATGCGGGAGTCCATGGACGAGTCCGAAGCCGCCGCCGACCTCTTCACGCTGTTCCGCTCGCCCGCGCGCGAGCGCTGCGCGGAGTACGCCCTGGTGCTGCAGGCGGTCGGCATCCGCTGCCGGATCGAGCCGCTGGACGACGGCTTCGGGCTTCTGGTCCGGCCCCGCGACGCCGGCCATGCCCGCCGGCAGATCGAGCTCTACGCCGCCGAGAACCCGGAGCGCGACCGGCCGCCGCGCTTCGACCCGCGCCACCGGCTGGCCGACGGGCTCAACTGCGCCAGCCTCTACGGCGCGACCATCCTGCTGCTCGACCTGGCGCAGCGCCACCGCGCCTTCGGCCTCGACTGGTGGGACGCGGGCCGGACCCAGGCCGGCCTGATCCGCGCCGGCGAGTGGTGGCGCGCCTTCACGGCGCTGGGCCTGCACGCCGATCCGCTGCACCTGGCCGGCAACCTGCTCTACGGCCTGGTGTTCGGCTTCCTGGCCGGGCAGCTCGTCGGCTGGGGCCTCGCCTGGTCCGGCCTGCTCCTGGCCGGCGCGCTCGGCAACCTGCTCAACGCCCTGGTCCAGCCGGCCGCGCACAGCTCGATCGGCGCCTCGACCGCGGTCTTCGCCACCCTGGGGATCGTCGCCACCGTCAGCTGGCTGCGCCACACGCGGCGCCTCCACCGCTGGGTCCCGCTCGGCGCCGGCCTCGCCCTGCTCGCCTT
>JBFJPL010000081.1:0-17258 GCA_041617155.1 Kiloniellales bacterium | reverse complement strand
GCCCAGGGCGACCCCGCAAGCGCCGGGCGGGTGGATGCGACGAGGCGACGAGGCGTCGACGCGCTATGCAAGATTGCACGAATCCGAGACGTCGAGGCCATCGGCCGCGACCTCGCGCGTGTCACTCGCAGCGACGACAAGTCAGGCGGCCAGTCGCTGCTTCTCCAGCAGCTCCAGCACCTCGGCCGCCGCCGCCGGGATGTTGGTTCCGGGGCCGTATACGGCGGCCACGCCAGCCTGCATGAGCTCGGCGTAGTCTTGAGGCGGAATGACGCCGCCGCACACCACGACGACGTCGTCGCCGCCTTCGCGCTTGAGCGCCTCCAGGAGCTGGGGCACCAGCGTCTTGTGACCCGCCGCCTGCGAGGACACGCCGACGACGTGCACGTCATTCTCGATCGCCTGTCGCGCCGCCTCCTCCGGGGTCTGGAAGAGAGGGCCGATGTCGACGTCGAATCCGAGGTCGGCAAACGCGGTCGCAATGATCTTCGCTCCCCGGTCGTGGCCATCCTGCCCGAGCTTGACCACCAGTAGCCGCGGTCTTCGGCCCTCGACCTCGGCGAAGCCTGCGACCGCGCGCCGAATTCGAGCGAATCCCTCGTCGTCCTCGTAGGCCGCCCCGTAGACTCCGGCCACCGAGTGGGTCACCGCACGATGGCGTGAAAACACCTGCTCCAGGGCGTCGGAGATCTCGCCCACCGAGGCCCGCCGCCTGGCCGCTTCGATCGCGATCGCGAGAAGCGAGCCTCGGCGCTCGGCCGCCGCCTCGCGCAGAGCCTCGAGCGCGGCCCGGCACGCCGCCGCGTCGCGCCCGGCTCGCACGCGGTGCAAGCGCGCGACCTGCGCTTCGCGTACCGCCGCATTGTCGATGTCGAGAATCTCGACCGCCGACTCTTCCTCGGGCTGGTAACGGTTGACGCCGACGACGACGTCCTCGCCCCGATCCACGCGCGCCTGGCGACGCGCCGCCGCCTCCTCGATGCGCAGCTTCGGCAAGCCCGACGCAACCGCCTCGGTCATTCCACCCAGAGCCTCGACCTCCTCGATCAGGACCCGCGACTCGCGGGCCAGGCTCGCCGTGAGGTTCTCGACATAGAACGAGCCGGCCAGGGGATCGACGACGCGAGTTAGTCCCGCCTCCTCGCGCAGCACGAGCTGGGTGTTGCGGGCAATGCGGGCGGAGAACTCCGTCGGCAGGGCGAGCGCTTCGTCGAAGGCGTTCGTATGCAGGGACTGGGTCCCCCCCAGCACCGCGGCCATCGCCTCGACCGTGGTACGAATGATGTTGTTGTACGGGTCCTGCACGGTGAGACTCACACCGGAGGTTTGACAGTGCGTGCGCAGCATGAGCGAGCGCCGGTCGCGCGGCGAGAAAAGCGCCGCCATCAGATCTGCCCACAGCAACCGCGCCGCCCTCAGCTTTGCCACCTCCATGAAGAAGTTCATCCCGATCCCGAAGAAGAACGACAGCCGCGGGGCGAATCGGTCCACCTCGAGCCCGCTGGACCGCGCCGCCCGGACGTACTCCAGCCCGTCCGCGATGGTGAAAGCCAGCTCCTGCACGCAGGTCGCACCCGCCTCCTGCATGTGATAGCCCGATATCGAAATGGGGTTGAAGCGCGGCATGTGCTCGGCCGTGTACGCGATGATGTCGGCGACGATGCGCATCGAGGGTTCGGGCGGGTAGATGTAGGTGTTGCGGACCATGAGCTCCTTGAGGATGTCGTTCTGGATCGTGCCGGCCAGTCGCTCGCGCTTAACGCCCTGCTCCTCGCCGGCCACGATGAAGCCGGCCAGGACCGGCAGGACCGCGCCGTTCATGGTCATGGAGACGGTCATCTGGTCGAGCGGGATGCCGTCGAAAAGGATCTTCATGTCCTCGACCGAATCGATCGCCACGCCGGCCTTGCCGACGTCGCCGACCACGCGCGGGTGGTCGGAGTCGTAGCCCCGGTGGGTCGCCAGGTCGAAGGCGACGCTGAGGCCCTTCTGCCCGGCCTCCAGGCCCTGCTTGTAGAAGGCGTTAGACTCCTCGGCGGTGGAGAAGCCGGCGTACTGGCGGATGGTCCAGGGGCGGTTGGCGTACATGGTGGCGCGCGGGCCGCGCAGGTAGGGCGGAAAGCCCGGCAGGCCGCCCAGAGTCTCCAGCCCCTCCAGGTCCTCGGCCGTATAGAGCGGCTTGACGGCGATGCCCTCGGGCGTCTGCCAGACCAGGTCCTCGGCGGTGCGGTCCTTCAGCTCCTTGGCGGCCAGGGCCTGCCAGTCGGCCAGCGTCTTGTTCGGAAAGTCCGTCATGTCCCCGCGCCCCGGCGTCTTTGTTGCAGTGCAGCATTATACGCCGGTTGAGCGCGCAAGTCCATGCGGGGCCGAGTGGATCGACTCTAACACCTGATACCCGCGCAACTGTCATTGCCGGGCCCCGCGCATGACAAGCTAGATGACCCACAGAGCCTTGGGAATACTATGTCAGCATCGAACCATTAGGCCCGCACCCGCAGGAACCGGATCGGTTGGTCGAAGCCCTGCAAGGCGGCCTCCTCGGGCACGGCCTCGAGACCTTCGAGCAGAGGAGCGACGGCCGCGCCCGCCGCCATGGTGCCGGAAATCACGATGTCGCCGCCGCGGCTTTCGTCCTGCAGGCGGGCGGCCAGGTTGACCGCGCTGCCAAAGTAGTCGAGCCGGTCGTTCAGGGTGACCGCGATGCAAGCCCCTTCGTGCAGGCCGAGCTTGATGGCGAGGGGCGTCTCCGAGTGCCCGGCATTGAATCCCGCGACCTCGCGCTGCACGGCCAGCGCGGCCTTGGCGGCGTCGCCCGGCTCGGCGAAGGCGGCCATGATGGCGTCGCCGATGGTCTTGATCACGGCGCCGTTGTGCTGCCGCACGATCGCGGTCAGGAAGGCGTAGTGGTCGCGCACCAGGTGATAGGCCGGGGCATCGCCGATCCGGGTGTAGAGCGCGGTCGAGCCGCTCAGGTCGGTGAACATGATCGCGACGCGGCCGACCGCCACCTCGTCGCCGGGCCTGAGCACCTGGTCGGAAAAGAGGTCGCGGAAGGCCTGCAGGCTGCTCGCCCGGTCGGCGGTCAACGCGTCGCGCACCCAGTGGCGCTCCTCGACCACCAGGGTCAGCGCGCGCTCGGTGCGGTTGCTCAGGCGAACTTCTCCGGGCGCCGCCAAGGGCCCGGCGACCATGGCCGCGGGCTCGGCGATCAGCTCCGGAAAGCCGTCGGCCGTGACGTCGAGGTCGAGCGCCGGGCCCGGCTCCAGGCTGCGCAGGCGGTAGAGCCCCGGAGGCAGCGCCGCCGCCACGCTGCGACTCTCCCCGGCGTCCAGGGTCAGATGCAGGACGATATGCGGCGTCGACATGGGGCCGAACAGGCAGTACTCGCCGAAGCCGATCGGCCGCACGGCGGGGGCCGGCCGGAACGAGAGCTCGACGTTCTTCGAGAAGTCCCGGTCGTAGTCGATGTTGCAGGTGCCGCAGTGCGCGCCCTTGGGCACCTGGTCGAGCGCGCCGACCACCGCCTTGGCGACCCGGCAGCGCGGGCACAGCAGGTCCCAGTGCAGCTCCAGCAGACCGGCCCGGGTCGCCTCCAGGCAGAGCTCGATCGCTTCGCGCGGGACCGCGCCCCAGAGCCGCGCGAGGCGCAGCGGGCGGATCCGCGACAGGTCGACCTCCTGGGCGCTCAGCAAGTGTTCGGCCAGGCGCGCGGCCAGCCCGTGACCGTGGCCGCTGGCCTCGATCCGCGCCACCATTTCTTCGACCCGCGCCCTGAGCTCGGGTGTCGGCACCGGCGCCTCGTAGTCGAAAGGGGTCGGCCGCTCGCCGAGTGCGCAACGGCCCGCCGTTTCCGCCATGGTGGCGAAGCTGCGCCCGGCGCTTTCAAAGAACCCGGCGCGCAGGACGATTTCGCCGGCCAGGTTCGCCGCGCTGGCCTCCAGGGTGTAGTCACCGCGGCAGCCGGCGGCCTCGGGGGTCAGGCGAAACCGCGCGACCAGCCGTCTGAGCGGCCCGCTTTCGAACTCGCGGACGTGCTCGAACCACTGGTTGGCGACCCAGTTGACCGGCCGCTCGCGCCAGGCCAGGCGAAAGGGGCCCATCCTGGCGCGCCCGAAGTAGAGCACCGAGCCGTCGGGCTGGGGCCGTTCCTCGATCTCATGGCGCGGCAGCTTGGCGGCCTCGTTGAAGCGCGCCGTGTCGGCCAGCAGCGGCCAGATCCGCTCCGGCGGCGCGGCGAATTGCCAGCTCCAGCTCCGGCTGTGCAGCTTGCTCATGTGATGCCGAAGGTCGTTGATAATGGCCCGTTTGATGGGACGCAGTCCGGGTTTTCTTGTCCGCTCACCGCGTTGCGGCCCGCTTGTGGTGGGCTGGCACAACGGCGCGACCCGCGCCTAACGAGCGGCCAAGGGAACCCGGTCAAATGGGCCATGATCAACGTCCTTTGGTATGACCGGCTCCGGCCGGGCGGCTACCAGCGCAGTACCGCGAGCGCCGCCGCCGGATAGAGGCCGCGCCGGTCGCACAAGCCGGCCAGGCGCACCGGGTCGAGCGGCGCGCCGTCGACCAGGCCCAGGGCCTCGCCGTGAATGCCGCCGCCGATGAAGACGCCGTCGATGCCGGCGTTGTGCGCGCCGGCGATATCGGTGCGCAGGGAATCGCCGATCGCGACGACGCGTTCGCGCCGACCCAGGGCGAGCAGCTCGAAGCAGAAATCGTAGATCTCCCGATGGGGTTTGCCGTGGTAGCGGACCCGGCCGCCGAGTCCCTCATAGTGTACGGCGATGGCGCCGGCGCAGATCTCCCGCTTGCCGCCGCGGATCACCTCGAGGTCGGGGTTGGCGCAGACCATGGGCAGGCTGCGCGCCATGGCTTCGCGCAGCAGATCGTCGTAGGCCTCGACCGCGTGCTCGGCCGCTAGCGCGCCGGTGTTGAGGATGAAATCCGCGCGCGCCAGCTGGTCGACGAAGTCGTAGTCAAGGCCCGCGCGCATGCCCCGGTCACGGACCGGCCCCAGGTGGTAGCAGCGCTCTCCCAGGGCGCCGTGCCAGGGGTCGCTGCGCGCCTTCAGGTGCCGCCAGGCCGCCTCGCCCGACGACATCACCGCGTCGGCCAGCTCGGGCGCGATGCCCAGCTCGACGTTGCGCCGGGCCACCGAGGCCGCGCGCCTGGGCGCGTTCGAGAGGATCAGGACCTGCTTGCCGCGGGCCTTCAGCTCGGCCAGGCAGTCGACCGCCGCGGGAAAGGCCCGCACGCCATCGTGCAGCACGCCCCACAGATCGACCACGAAGCAATCGTAGCCGTCGGCGAGACTGGACAGGCCGGCATGGATCGGCACGGAACTCATGGCGCGCCGTTCTGCCACAGCGGGCGGAAGTTGGAAAGGCTCCTAGGAGCCTTGTTCGCCCTGGCGCGCCGGACGCGGTTCGCCGAACAGATAGCCCTGGCCGAACTCGATCTCCTGGTCGAGCAGTTCGAGCAAGGTGGCTTCGGTTTCGATCTTCTCGACGATCAGATCGATGCCTTGGGCGGCCAGGCGCCGTTTCAGGTTGCCGGGTGAGCGCTGGTCGACCGCGGCTTCGGCCAAGAGCACCTCGGCCTCGACCTTGACGAAGCGGATCCGGCGCATGGCCAGGGCCGGGGCATCGAAATCGAGGTCCGTGACCTGGTCGATGGAAAAGCGGCAGCCGAGCGTCGCCAGACGCCCGAGGTGCGCCGCCTCGACCACGCCCTGGGCGAGGAAATCGGCCTGCGCGGCTTCGAAGATCAGGTTCGGCGCCAGCTCCTCGTTGAGCTCGAGGAAGTCGAGAAAATCGCTGAAGAAATCCTGGTCCCGCAGGGTGTGGGACGAAACGTTGCAGAAGAAGCCCAGGCGTTCCTTCTGGCGCCGGACCACGCGCACCAGCTGAATGCAGCGCAGCAGCAGCATGTTGTCGATCGCCGTGATGTGCCCCTCGCGCTCGGCGACGGCCAGGTAGTCGTCCGGCAGCACCAAGCTGCCGTCGTTGTTCCTGATGCGGGAGAAGCACTCGTAAAAGCAATGCTTGCGCGGCGGCAAACTGACGATCGGCTGCAGCACCAACTCGACGCGGTCGTCGCGCAACGCCCGCTCCACTGTCTCGAGCACCGCGTTTTCGTCGAGCTTGCGCGGCAGGGGCACCAACATCAGCGGTGCCCGCTTGGGCTTGGCCGGCCTTGCCAGCTCGGCCAAACCGGGCGCGGCGCCGCCGGCCGCCACCGCAAGCGGCGCCTTGGCCCGACCGAACGCGCCGCCCGAGACCTGCTCGACCAGCGATTTCAGGGCCTTCACCTCGGCCATGACCTCTTCGACCGCGCGCGCGCCCTGGCCGGCCCGCCCGCGGCGCGCCAGGGCTTCCAGCGCCTCGCCCAGGGCCAGCGACTCGCGGCGCGCCCAGGTCAGCTCCTCTTGAATCTGGTAGACGGCCTGGCGCAGCTCGAGCAGCTGCTCACCCAGCGCGCCGTCACGCCGGGCGCGGAGATGGACCTCGTGCAGCAGGCCGCCAGCCGACAGCGCCACTACGCCGACCCCGGCCGCCAGCACGAGACCGCGGTCGACCGCCGGCAGCCAATGCGGCAGGGTGAGCGCCAGGACGAGAGCGGGCACCGCATAGCCCAGGAACAGCAGGAGGTGGCGCAAGGCGTGATTCATCTTTCGGCGCGGCGCCGCCGCGCGGCTCCGCTTATAGTTACTAGTCTGTAAAGACTGTGACCGCTTAGTCTTGAAAGATGGTTAATCGGCCGTTAGCGGCGCGCCGCCGACTCTTGATCGGCGCCGACCGCCTGGTTCAGCCGGGCGAAGCCGTCGCGCCGCAGCAGCGCCGCGAGCTCGCCTTTGATGCTCGTTACCAGGCCCGGCCCGCCGTAGACCAGCCCGGTGTAGAGCTGCACCAGCGAGGCGCCGGCGCGGATCTTGGCATAGGCGTCGGCGCCGCTCGCCACCCCGCCGACGCCGATCATGGGGATCCGCCCGCCGGTCAGGCGATAGAGCTCGGCCAGGACGCGGGTCGCCGGCTCGAACAGCGGCCGGCCGGACAGGCCGCCCGCCTCGCCGCGATGGTGTCCCACAAGCCGCCCGGGTCGCGCGACCGTCGTGTTGGTGGCGATCAGGCCGTCGATCCGGCGCTGCTCGGCGACCGCGGCGATATCGGCCAGGTCCGCCGGCTCCAGGTCCGGCGCGATCTTGAGCAGCAACGGCGGCGGCCCGCGACCCGACGTCTGCAGGGCGCCGCGCACGCCGTCGATCAAGGTTTCGAGCTCGCCCCGGCCCTGCAGCGCCCGCAAGCCCGGCGTGTTGGGCGAGGAGACGTTGATCACCAGGTAGTCCGCGGCCGCGCCCAGTAGCCGCGCGCCTTCGGCGTAGTCGGCGACGGCGTTCTTGCTGTCCCGATTCTTGCCGAGGTTGACGCCGACAATGCCGGCGCGCCGGCGCGCGCGCCATCGGGCGAGACGTTCCGCCACGGCCGCCGCGCCCCGGCTGTTGAAGCCCAGCCGGTTGATCACGGCCCGGTCTTCCGGCAGGCGGAAGATACGCGGCTTCGGGTTGCCGGCTTGCGGCCGCGGCGTGATGCTGCCGACCTCGACGAAACCGAAACCGAGATCGAGCATTGGCCCGATCACCGCGGCATCCTTGTCGAAGCCGGCCGCCAGACCGATCGGATTGGCGAAGTCCCGGTGCCAGACCCGGGTCGCCAGGATCGGGTCGTCCGGCGCGGGCTTGACCGGAACCAGGCCGCTCGCGAGCGCCCGCAGGGTTAGGCCGTGTGCCGTCTCGGGGTCGAGCAGGCCGAGCAGCGGGCCAACAAAACGGTAGGCGTGCATGGCTTCTCAGGTGAAAGGCGGAAAGACATGGCGGCCGTCCGCCCCGAGCGGCAGCGCCTCGACCCGCCGCACCGCCCGCAGCGGCAGCGCGCCGTAGAGGTGCGGAAAGCGCGCGCCAGCGCGCGACGCCTCCCACCTGAGCGCGTCGCCGAGCAGCGCCGGATCGACGGTCAGCAGGACCAAACCGCTTTGCCCGGCGCGGTGTTTCGCCGCGCTCGCCACGACTTGGGACGCCGTCGAGAAGTGGATGAAACCGTCCGATTTGTCCTGCGACGAACCGTGGTAGCTGCCGTCGGCCTCGGCCGCCGCCCATTCCGTCCGCCGGCAGATGTGATAGATCGCCGCGCCCGCCATGGCCTCGACCTTATACCAAAGGCCGGTGATTGCCAGCGATCCGGGCCAAACGGCGGCAAGCCGGTCGGCCGCGGCGGTCATCCAAATCCCGGCCGATAACTCTTGTTACGCGAAATTCCCTTGTTCAATTTAGCCTTCTGGTTCATGGTGCCGGTACAGTTATGACCATGTTCCCATGCTTAGACACGACGACATATGGCGTGCGGTCGATCGTTTGGCGGTGAAATACGGCATGTCGGCGTCCGGTTTGGCGCGCCGGTCCGGCTTGGATCCGACCACCTTCAACAAGAGCAAGCGGCTGACCAAGGACGGCAAGCGGCGATGGCCCAGCACGGAGTCGATCGCCAAGATCCTGGAGGCGACCGGCGCGTCGCTGGCCGAGTTCGTATCGCTGATCGGGGAAGAGAACACGGGTGCCCTAGCACAACGCCTGCCGGTGATCGGCTTCAGCCAGGCCGGCATTAGGGATTTTTTCAACGCTTCGGGACATCCTACCGGCGATGGTTGGGACGAAGTGCTTTCCCCGCATATCACAGATGCGAACGCCTACGGCCTGGAGGTCGGCGGCGATGCCATGGAGCCGGTTTTCCGGGACGGCGACATTCTCATCGTGTCGCCGGCGGCCAGCATCCGACGCGGCGATCGTGTCGTGGTCAAGACCAGGCAAGGCGATGTCGCGGCCAAGCAACTGGCACGCAGGAGCGCGCTCAAGATCGAGTTCAGGCCGGTCAACCGGCCGGAAACGGACCTTTGGCTGGAGGCCGACGAGCTCGCCTGGATGTCGCGCATCATCTGGGCCAGCCAATAGCACCACAGGTCCATCGACCCAGCCGGGATGCAACGGCCAGTGTGGTTTGTCTGGCCAGCAGGATGAGCTGTGCTAAGTTTTTTTTGATCGGCGGCCGCGTTCGGCGCGGCCGTTTCTGAAGAGGCAAGGCGATGAAGAATGCGCTCCACTACATTGACGGCAAGTGGGTTGACGGCAATCCGCCGATCCTGGGGCCGCTGACCCACGCCACCTGGATGGCATCGGTGGTGTTCGACGGTGCCCGGCACTTCGAGGGCGTGTCACCGGACCTGGATCTTCATTGCGAACGCCTGGTCCGATCCGGCAATTCCTTCGGACTGAAGCCCGTGGTCTCCGCCGGCGAGGTCATGGAGATCGCCCAGGACGGCATCGGCCGCTTCGCACCCGGCACGGCGCTCTATATCCGACCCATGCTGTGGGCCGAAAGCGGCGCCAAGTTCTTCGTCGCTCCGGACCCCGAATCGACCCGCTTTTGCCTGACGCTGTTCGAAGCGCCGATGGCCGAGCCGACCGGCTTCTCGGCCTGCCTCTCGAGCTATTGCCGGCCGCTGCCCAGCATGGCGCCGACCAACGCCAAGGCGGCCTGCCTCTACCCGAACTCGGGCCGCGCCCTGCAAGAGGCGGGCGGCAAGGGCTTCGACAACGCGGTGGTCCTGGACGGCCTCGGAAACGTCGCCGAGTTCGCCACCGCGAACCTGTGGATCGCCAAGGACGGCGCGGCCCACACGCCGGTCCCCAACGGCACCTTCCTGAACGGCGTCACCAAGCAACGCATCGCAAGCCTGTTGCAAAAGGCCGGAACACCGGTCCACGAGCGCACCATCACCTGGGACGAGGTACTCGACGCCGACGAGGTCTTCTCGACCGGCAACCTGCACAAGGTCGTGCCGATCACCCGCATCGAAGAGCGCGACCTGCAGCCAGGCCCGATCTACAGCAAGGCACGCGAGCTCTATTGGGAGTTCGCCCACGGCGGGTAGCTCGCCTTGCGCCTTACGCGGCGCTGAGGTCCTCGCCGGCCAGGGCCCGGCGGACCAGTTCGATGCTTTCCTCCAAGCCATAGAGCGCGATGAAGGAGCCCATGCGCGGGCCTTGGGACTGGCCCAGCAGGATCTCGTAGAGCGCCTTGAACCAGGCGCGCAGGTCCGGAAAGTCGTGGCGCTTGCCGACCTCGTAGACCTGGGTCTGGATGGTCGCGCCGTCGGCATCGGCCGGCAGGGCCTGAAGCTCGCGCAAAAGGTCTTCGAGCGCGGCCCGTTCCGTCTCGCCGGGCACCCGGTACTGCTTCTGCGGCTTGACGAAATCCCGGTAGTAGGCGATCGCGTAACCGACCAGCCGGTCGAGCAGCGGCGCGCTTTCGGCGCTGGCGTCCGGCGCATAGCGCGAGATGAAACCCCAGAGCACCGCCGGGTCTTCTGTGTTGCAGACGCTGGTCAAATTGAGCAGCAGACCGAAGCTCAGGCTGCTCGACGGGGCGGGCGGCTGGCCGTCGTGGATGTGCCAGACCGGATTCTCCAAGCGCTTTGCCGCGTCCTCCTCGGACGCGTAGCCGGTCAGGAGGCTGAGGTAGTCGTCGACCGCGCGCGGGATGACATCGAAATAGAGCCGCTTGGCGGCGCGCGGCTTCTGGTACATGAAGAGCGCTAGGCTCTCCTGCGGCGCGTAGCGCAGCCATTCCTCGACCGACAGACCGTTGCCCTTGGACTTGGAGATCTTCTCGGCCTGCTCGTCCAGGAAAAGCTCGTAGGTGAAACCCTCGGGCGGCCGGCCACCGAGGGCCTGACAGATGCGCCCGCTCGCCTTGACCGAATCGATCAGGTCCTTGCCGGACATCTCGTAATCGACGTCGAGGCCATACCAGCGCATGGCCCAGTCGGGCTTCCATTGCAGCTTGCAGTGCCCGCCGGTCACCGGCGTCTCGACCTTCGAGCCGTCCTCGTCCTGATAGACGATGGTGCCGGCCCGAGGGTCGCGTTCCAGCACCGGGACTTGCAGCACCCGGCCGGTCCGGGGACAAATCGGCAGGAACGGGCTGTAGGTCTGGCGCCGCTCCGGCCCCAGGGTCGGCAACATGATCTCCATCACCTGGTCATAGCGCTCCAGCACCTTGAGAAGGGCCTCGTCGAAGCGGCCCGATCGGTAGAGTTCGGTTGCCGACTGGAATTCGTAGTCGAAGCCGAAATCGTCGAGAAAGGCGCGCAGCCGCGCATTGTTGTGGTGACCGAAAGATTCGTACTCGCCGAAGGGATCGGGAATCGCGGTCAAGGGCTTGCCCAGGTTCTGCGCCACGAGCTCCTGATTGGGGATGTTGTCGGGCACCTTCCTGAGCCCGTCCAGGTCGTCGGAAAAGCAAAACAGCCGGGTCGGAACATCCGAAAGACGCGCGAAGGCCCGGCGCACCATGGTGGTGCGCACGACCTCGCCGAAGGTGCCGATGTGCGGCAATCCCGAGGGGCCGTAGCCGGTCTGCAGCAGCACATAGCCCTTGTCCGGCGCCTTGCCGCCGATACGCTTCAGCAGCTTGCGCGCTTCCTCGAAAGGCCAAGCCCTGGCTGCCAGGGCAAGTTCCCGCTCGCTCGACATGGCCGGTGGTACCGCTCTCGTGTTTGAGATGAGATCTTGCGCCGGGAAACTAGCCCGCAACTGTCACACTGTCCATGGCCCGCACCGCGCTGTCGAGCCAGCGGCCGAAGCCCGGCTACCGGCGCCGCCGCCCGGGGCCGAACAGGTCGCGCATGAAGCCGCGCTCCTCGGCCATCTCCAGGAAAGAACGGCGTTGCGCGTCGGACAGAGTGCCGAGATAGGCGTGAAGATCGACCAATAGCTCTTCGAACAGCGCCGCACGGGCGGTCATGCCCCGCTGCATCAACTCTTTGACGCGCGCCCGGTCGAGTTCCGGCCGGGCCAGTTCGGCCAGCATTTCCTTGCGGCTTTCCCGCCATCCCCCGCGCAGGCTCGCCATGCGCATTTGCACCCGCTCACGCAAGGCCTCGAGCCCGGCACGCCGGTCCGCAGACAACTCGAGGCGCTCGACCACCACTTCGAGACGCTGTTCTGATTCGCTGGTCCATTGCTCGGCGGTGAGCTTCGTATAGATGGCGCCGCCCGCGAAGAAAAGGTTGAGCGCCAGCGAGACGGTGAGCAAGACCCAGGGCAGTCTGGCCTTCGCCACCGCAGCCACCTAGAGGAACCCTTCGGTGATTTCACCGAACTCGAGACCCGACTCGTAGGCCACCACCTGTTCCATGGCCAGCGTGCTGAGGTAACCCATACGGCCGAGCTCGAAGCCGACCACACAGGCCAACAGTACGGCTCCGGAAACGGCGACCAAGCCGAGCGGCCGGACCGGCCCGGCCAGGGCCAGAAGGCGGCCGAACCCGGCCGAAAAACCCGGTACCGGCAGGCTTCCGGGCTCGGGCAGAAGGCCGGCGGCCCGCCGCACCACCGGGTCCGGCGCCGGTACGGTCGGTTCGGCCAGAGCCTGGCGGGCACCGATCAGCAGATCGAGGCGCTCCGGGGCCGCGGCGAACCAAGCCTCGACCCGGTCGCGCGCGGCATCCTCCAGGGTGCCGTCCAAATAGGCGGCCAGCTCCATGCTGTCGGGGCCGCCTTCGGTTGGATCGCCGGACCGATGGGCGGCCTCATCTTGGCGCCCGAGCTTCCGGTCCGGAATTGGGGTGTCTTTCATATCGCTCATTGTAGCAGTGTTTCCGATTGTAGCGTAGTACGCCGATTGATACGGAAACATCCCCACAACGAGCCCAAGGGCCGATGGTCCGGAGTCGGGCCATCGCGCCGCTTTTGGTGCCCGGCATGAGCGGTCGGTTCGTCAACGCAGCTCTTCGCGGAAATGCTCCCTCAGCTTGACCAAGGCCTTGTGGTGAGTGCTGCGCACGGTTTGCGGGTCGACCGCCAGCACCTCGGCCGCCTCGGCCACGTCGAGCTCGCGCCGGTAGAGCAGCTCGACGACCAGGGCCTGGCGCGGCGACAGCAGGCCGTCCGGGATCTTGATTTTTTCCGGCAGCTTCGGCTCGACCGCGAGCGCCGATTCCGGCGCCAGGTCGAGTGCCGTCGTCGAGGCCGACTGCCGGCGCAGGTGGTCGATCGCCGTCGAGGTCGCGATCACGGTCAGCCAAGTGGTCAGCTTGGCCCGCTTGGGATCGTAGTTGCGCAGCAGGTGAAAGTTCCTCCCGCACAGCTTGACGAAGACGTCCTGGGCCACGTCGTCCGCCTCGCCGGCCCGGCCGGCCGGCACGAGACGGCGCTGGACGGCGGCATAGATCACCCGGGCGTGGCGCTGGACGAACGCATCCCAGGCGGCCTTATCGCCTGCCACCAGGCGGCTCAGGTCCGTTGCGTCCGGATCCGCCTGGGCCCGTCTACGGGCCACCGCCGCGATGTCGCGCGGTGGCACCCGCGACGGCGTGGCGTCCGGTTTCCGTTGCAGGGACTCCATTTGGAGGGTGCAGGTAGCCGACATGGGATGCTCCATTTCTACGGCTCCACCGGAGAGGGGCCTTCGATTTCGATTTTCCGATTTGACTTGCGCAGTTCGCTGATCGCGCGGTCGAAGAAGCGGTCGAGCCGCTGCGCCATCGCCGGGGACAGGGAAATGAACCGGGACCGCTTGTCCGCTGGGTTGTCTTCCTCGACCAGCAGGCCTTCACGAATCGCCGTCTCGAGGTACTTGCTCGCGGTATGGGGGCTCTTGATACCGGTCATGCATTTCAGGGCTTCGGTCTTGGTGACCGGCTTGTCGCTGCGCCAAATGTTCGTGAAGAGATCCCAGTACTGGGCCGAATAGAACACATCGTTGCCGTCGAACACACCGAGCCAGTTGGCGGAGATCGAATCTATCATGATCAGGTACTCCCGATGCTGGTCGTTATTGTATTTCAATGCCTCGGACATCGACGTCGCCCTTTTCGCCCACCAGGTAACAGGCTCGAATATAGGCCGGTGAAGTCATAATTGCAAGCGTTTTTGCATGCATTTATAAATTCATAATTTCGTTATCTGCATTTCTGTATGCAAATTTTCCGCTATCGTTGGAAAGTCGTTGCTAAACAAACTCTTATAATGCATGTAAATTTACATGCAAAAACAACCGGCAGTTTCTGGATCATAAGCCGGTTCGCGAATCGGCCGAATTTCTTGAGGCGATTCCGCGTCGTGACGCCGGCTTGGCCATGCCCCTATACTCCTTCGGCCATGACCGCCCCCAGCGCCAAGACCGACCCGGAGGACTCGCCGCAAGGCCGCATCCAGCTGCCCGCCGCGCCAGTCCTGGTGGCCGGACTGGATCGGGCGGTCCGGCTGACGCTCGACGGCGAGATTCTGGGCGAGACGACCGCCCAGGCGGTCGAGGCGGCCCGAAATCAGCCGCCCATCCTGTGCCATGCTAGGGCCACCGCGCGCCGGCTCGGATGCTCGCCCTTTCCGGCCTTTGACCTTCTGGAGCTGTTCGCCTTCGTCCGGCCGGCCAGCTTTACCACGCCCACGCCCCGCGGCCTGATCGCCAGCCTGGGCCTGGCGCCGGCGAGCGACCTGGAGGGAGCGGCCCTTGGGCTGCGGAGTGCCGCCGAACGGCTGTTGCGCGAGCTGGCCGCGGGAGATCGGCGGCGCGACCCCGATGCCCGGACCATCGCCTGGACCATGGCCCGGGCCGGCTGGTCCTGGGGACCGGCCGTGCTGGCCGCGCTTGGGCCCGGCGAAACGAGCGCGCCGGACCTGCGGCGGGACAACGGGCTCAGGGTCTGGGAGGGCCTGCCCGCCTGGCAGGATCAGGCGCCGGAGCCACCGCCCGGCAATGTGCCGATCGAGCCGGCCGAGGCGCGCGCCCGGCTGGCGGCGCTGCTCGGTGACGGGGCCGAGCCCCGGCCGCAACAGGCGGATTACGCCTCGGCCGTCGCGCTCGGCTTCGCGCCACGCGATCAGGCGAACGCACCGAACCTGGTGCTGGCCGAGGCCGGCACCGGCGTCGGCAAGACCCTGGGTTATCTGGCGCCGGCCAGCCTGTGGGCCGAACGCAACGGCGCGCCGGTGTGGATCTCGACCTACACCCGCAACCTGCAGCACCAGATCGACACCGAGCTCGACCGCCTGTTTCCACAGCCGCAGATGAAGAGCGAGAAGGTGGTGATCCGCAAGGGCCGGGAGAACTACCTCTGCCTGCTGAACCTGGAGGAGGCGGTCCGGGCCCTGGCGACACGGCCCCAGGACGCGATCGCGGTCGGCTTGATGGCGCGCTGGGCGGCGCGCAGCCGGGACGGCGACATGGTCGGCGGCGACTTTCCAAGCTGGCTGGCCGACCTGCTCGGCCGGGGCCGGACCCTGGGCCTGACCGACCGGCGCGGCGAATGCATCTATTCGGCCTGCCAGCACTATGGCAAGTGCTTCATCGAACGCGGTATCAGGCGCGCGCGCCGAGCCGAGATCGTGGTCGCCAACCACGCCCTGGTGATGGTCCAGGCGGCGCTGGGCGGCGGCGACGACAGCCAGGTGCCGGCGCACATCGTGTTCGACGAGGGCCACCACCTGTTCGACGCGGCGGACAGCGCCTTCGCCGCGCACCTGACCGGGCTGGAGAGCCAAGAGCTGCGACGCTGGCTGCTCGGCGCCGAGACCGCCCGGCGCGGCGCCAGCCGACTGCGCGGACTGAAGCGGCGGATCGAAGACCTGCTGGGCGAAGACGAGGAGAGCGTCGGGGCCCTCGAGGCGATCGTCGTGGCCGCCCGCGTTCTGGCCGGCGAGGGCTGGCAGCAACGTCTGGCCGACGGCGCGCCGCGCGGACCGACCGAAGGCTTTCTGCGCCTGGTCCGCGAACAGGTCTATGCCCGGGCCCGGGGCGCCGACGGACCCTACAGCCTGGAGACCGATGCCCGGCCGCCGGTCCCCGAGTTGCTGGAAGCCGCCAACGGCTTGGCGGCGGCTCTCGGCCGGCTGGCCGAACCGATGACGCTGCTCGAGCGGCGCCTCAAGGCCCGGCTCGACGACGAGAGCAATACGCTCGACAGCGACGTGCGGCGGCGCATCGATGCGGTCTGCCGGGGCCTTCAGCGGCGCCGCGCTCACCAGGTCGGCGCCTGGCGCAGCATGTTGAGCGCGCTCGGCGAGGACCCGCCGCCCGAGGCGATCGACTGGCTGGCGGTCGCGCGGCTCGACGGCCGGGAGATCGACCTGGGATTCTACCGCCACTGGGTCGATCCGACGCTGCCCTTCGCCGAAACCGTGCTGATCAACACGCGCGGCGCGGTCATCACCTCGGCCACCCTGACCGACGGCAGCGGCGATCCCGAGAACGACTGGGCGGCGGCGGAGCAGCGCAGCGGTGCCAACCATCTGCCCGCGCCGCCGCTCAGGACCCGGGTACCCTCGCCCTTCGACTACGGCGCCCAGACCCGGGTGCTGATCGTCAGCGACCTGCGCAAGGACGACACGGACCTGGTCGCCGCCGCGATCCGCGAGCTGTTTCTGGCGGCCGGCGGCGGTGCACTCGGCCTGTTCACCGCGATCTCGCGCCTGCGCGCGGTCTACGACCGAATCGCCCGGCCGCTCGACCAGGCCGGCTTGCCGCTCTATGCCCAGCATGTCGACGGGCTCGACACCTCGACCCTGGTCGACATCTTCCGCGCCGAGGAGGACGCCTGCCTGCTCGGCACCGACGCGGTGCGCGACGGGGTCGACGTACCGGGCCGCGCCCTGCGCCTGATCGTTTTCGACCGCGTGCCCTGGCCGCGCCCGACCATCGCCCACAAGGCGCGCCGAGAGGCCTTCGGCGGCCGGCGCTACGACGACATGCTGGCCCGCCTGCGCCTCAAGCAGGCCTACGGCCGTCTGATCCGCCGCGCCGACGACCTGGGGGTCTTCGTCCTACTCGACTCCAGGATGCCCTCGCGCTTGCTCGGCGCCTTCCCGCACGGGGTCGAGGCGCAACGGGTGGGTCTCGCCGAAGCGGTCGCCGAAACGCGGGGGTTCTTGGCTGGGGACCGAGCCTAGCGCGTTATCCGTTCGCGTAGAGTCGGTGCCGGCCCCTTCCCCCTCCCGGCCGCCCATATCATACGATTCCGTGGGCGGCCGGGAGGGGGAGCGGGCTGGATCGACTTGTTCGGATAATGCTCTAGAACCTGCTCACGGGCAGCCCGGCGCGTTGCTCAACGCCCGCCAGTGCACCGCCTCGACGGCGGCGGAATAGCGCCCGTTGGCGACCCCGACCATGACAGCGAGCAGCCGGAACGCGCCGTTTTCGCGCACCAGAACG
>JBFJPL010000080.1:0-17648 GCA_041617155.1 Kiloniellales bacterium | reverse complement strand
TTGTTGAACTCGGTGTCCTTGTCGGCCTGGACCGGGAAGTTGGCGCCGTCGCCGCTGCCCGAAACCACCGGCGCATAGGAGACGCCGAGCTGGAAGCCGGCGAAACGCGGCGTGAAGTAGGTGATGATGTTCTCGTCGTTGCCCCAGTCGAGGTAGGTCGACAGCCGCGGCGTGCGGAACCCGCCGCCGCCGGTGATCGCGCCGTCGGCCGGCACGAAGGTCGTGATCCAGCCCGAGTTGAGGGGCACGCCGACCGCCGGCGCCGCGTAGTGCATCAGGAAGGCCGCCGAGTTCTTGGAGCCGAGGTTGATTCGGCCGAAGCTGCCTTCGACGTAGGCGTAGTCTTCGTCGATCACGTCGGCGGTGCCGCCGCGGCTGCTGCTGCCGAAGCTTTCCAGCTGGACGTTGGCGCCGAAGGTGATGCCGTTGTCGAGCGTGGTCTCACCCAGGAACCAGATCTCGCCGTCACTGAACAGGCCGGTGCTGCCACGGTCGATGTTGCTGCTGTTATCGGTGTCACCGAAAGCGAAGAAGTTGTTCATGTAGCCGCCGAGACCGAGCTTGATCTTCTCGGCGGCGTCCGCCGGGCTCGACATCAAGGCACCCGCGGCCACCAGGGCGCTCGTCCCATAAAGGCGCCCTCTGCTTCGGGCGTTGCCCGTCTCGCGCATACCCCGACCTCCGCCGATTTTGCCAAGGGAAAGGCGGGTGCCCGCAACAGCTGACTGACCTGCAAATGCATGCCGGGCCCTGCCCGATACCCGGCGTTTCGCCGTCCATGCCTCTCAGGTTAGGCGAAGTACCGCCGGAGGTCAAAGTCCCAAGTTAGTGAGCGCGCGCGGCGCCCGCCACCCGACGCGGCGGCCCCGCCCGGACTGTCGGGAGGCGGTTTCCGGATGCATTCGGTACGCCAGGAGGTGGTCGAGGACACCGTCCCAGCCGTTTGCCTGGCAGGCATGGATCGCATCCTCGAGGCCGAGGCAGTCGATCAGCGCGGCGGCGAGCCGTTCCGGGTGGCTCCGGTCCTCCGCGGGTCCACGGCGCGTGGCCGGCGTCATGGGCGAACCGAAAGGCTGCCGCCAGCACCGCCGCGAGGAGGCTTCGGCGGTTCGCGGCGATCGCGGGTCCAAGCGATTATTCTGGCCTGGTTCATGTTTCGCTGCTGCTCCGTTCGGCTGTGCCGGGAGAGGTCGCAGGGCGCGGGCGGGGCCTTGTCGGATTGCCGGCGGCCTCGGCGCCTCGCCAACTTAGCAATGGCGCGCCGGTCGGGTCTGTGAAGATTGTCACTTTTCGGCCGATCCTTGCGGCTGCCGCGATGGCCGCCTTGAAGCTGGCCGGCGGGCGTGGCAGCTTGGCGTTTGAATGCGCGTGAGGGAGGATCGAAGCCATGCGTTTGAAGGATAGGGTCGCGGTCGTCACCGGCGCCGCCAGGGGCATCGGCTTGGCCTGCGCGAAGTCTTTTGCCGCCGAGGGCGCCAAGGTGGTGCTGTCCGATATCGAGGTGGCGGCCGGCGAGAAGGCGGTCGAGGACCTTCAGGCGGGTGGGGCGGACGCCCTTTTCGTTGCCTGCGATGTGGGCGACAGGTCCCAGGTCGACGCCCTGGTCGAGTCGGCCGTGGCCGCCTTCGGCCGGCTCGACTGTGCCGTCGCCAATGCCGGCATCGTGCACGCCTGCGACTTCCTCGATCTGGCCGAAGCGGACTTCGACCGGGTGATCCGGGTCAACCTCAAAGGCGTCTTCCTGACCGGCCAGGCGGCCGCCCGGCAGATGGTGGCGCAAGGCGAGGGCGGCACGATCGTCAATATGTCCTCGGTCAACGCGGTCATGGCGATCCCCTCGATCACGCCCTACGTGGTCGCCAAGGGCGGGGTCAACCAGCTGACCAAGGTCATGGCGGTCGCGCTGGCCGACAAGGGCATCCGGGTCAACGCGATCGGTCCGGGTTCGATCGCGACGGAGCTGGCACAGGCCGTGCTGGCCGACCCGGAGAAGCGGCGCGGGGCGCTCTGCCGCACGCCGCTGGGCCGCTTCGGCGAGCCGGAGGAGGTCGGCAAGGTCGCCGTCTTCCTGGCCTGCGACGACTCGAGCTACATCACCGGCCAGACCATCTATCCGGACGGCGGCCGTCTGGCGCTCAACTACACGGTACCGGTGGTGGAGAACTGAGTCTTCCCTGAGCCCTCATACGCCGGGCGAGCGCGTCCGCGCGCGCCCGGCGTCTGAGGGCTTAAGAGACTCCACCCGCGAAGCGGGTGGGGGCTCAGAGAGAATCTCAGCGGGGCTTCTGGCCGGAGAAGTAGGAAACCTTGCTGGCCGAGCCCGCGGCGCCGGTCGAGTAGGAGACCTTCTGCACTGTGGGCCGTACTTTCACCGCTGCCGCCGCGGCCTGGGCCGGCGCGCCGCCGCCCGCGGCTGCGACCTTGAGCGGCTCCTCGGCGACCGCCGCTTCCGCGGGCTCGGCCGGTGCGTCGCTCTGCTGCGAGATGGTCTCGAGCGCCTTGACCAGTTGCGACGGGTTGAACGGCTTGACCAGGACGCCGGTGGCGCAGAGATCGCGGAAAGTACCCAAGGCCTCGGTCTCTTCGTGTTCGTGACCGGTGACCACGATGGTCGGCACCGCGATACCCTGCTTCTTGAGGTTCATATAGACTTCCAGGCCGCTGACCACCGGGAGCTGAAGGTCGAGCACCAGCACATCGATGTTGTCCTTCTGCACCCTGTCGAGGGCTTCCTGGCCGGTGTTGGCGACGCAGACGTTGTAGCCGTTCTGCTTGAGCACGTCCTTCATGCCGGCGCAGAAGTTCGGATCGTCGTCGGCCAGCAGTACCATGCCCTCCGGTTTGATGCTTTCCAGCGACTTGATCAGCCCCTCCATGTCGACCGGTTTATTCAGGACGCCGAGCGCACCGTTCTCGATGGCCTGCTGCATCAGCTGCTGAACGCTGTAGCCGGTCATCATGAAGACCTTGGCGTTCGGCTTGATCTTGCGGATTTCCATGAAGCTTTCGACGCCGTTCATCCCCGGCATCATGATATCCATGAGGCTGACGTCGAAATCCTGCTCCTGGAATATCTTGACGGCTTCCTCGCCGGTGAATGCCAGTTGAACCTGATGGCCGAACATCTGCAGGACCTCGGCCAGGCCCTCGGCGGCATCCTTATCGTCGTCCACCACAAAGATCTTTAGCGATTTCATCTCCACCCCGCCATTTGTCTGAGCTTGCCCGGTAACTCAAAGTTGATCTCTACGTCCGCCTGCGTGGCTGAACCTCGCCGCGCGGCCCCAGCGGAATGCGACATCACTCACGGTGCAAATGCCGAAACTCGTGTGTACGCCAACTAAATGAACAAGTGGTGAACCGCTGCCGCGAAAAAAGTCATGTGACTTCGCCCGCAGTTTCCTCGAAACCCCAATCAGATCAATAAATTGGAGGACGTCCCCTTGAGTCCGAGGGCGGCAGGTTTGGTTAATTCCGAAGCTCGTTGTCAACGGCCTCGGGTGCCGCATCACGGCCTTCCGCCGCCGACCGCCGAAAGCCCGTGCCAAAGGGCAGGGGCTTTGCGGTTCGGCGTTACGCCATCCATCGCGCTTAGCGTTCTAATACCAGCGAGCGGATCACTTCAAGGAATCGGCCGGTAGTTCGATATTCTCGTCGTACTCGACCGGCTGGGGCAGGGGCTTGCCGGCCTTTTCCGCTGCCTTGCGGGCGCGTTCGACCGCGGTGTTCAGCTCGCCCTGACCGCACAGGCCGAGCAGTACCGGATCGCGCGGCCGGATATTGGGCGAGTTCCAGTGGCTGCGGTCCCGCACCGACTGGATCGTGTTCTTGGTCGTGCCGATCAACTTGGCGATCTGGGAATCCTTGAGTTCCGGGTGGTGGCGGGCCAGCCAGGCGATGCCGTCCGGCTTGTCCTGGCGCTTGGCGACCGGCGTATAGCGCGGCCCCTTGGTGCGTTTGGCCGGTTGCGGCAGATCCTGCTTGGCGAGCTCCAGCCGGGCTGTGGGGTCGGCCTGGCAGCGGTCGATTTCCTCGTGCGTCAGCTGGCCGTTGATCACCGGGTCCATGCCCTGGATTCCCATGGCGACCTCGCCATCGGCTATACCCTGGACCTCCAGCGTGTGCAGCTCGCAGAACTCGGCGATCTGCTCGAAGGTCAACGACGTGTTTTCGACCAGCCAAACGGCGGTCGCTTTTGGCATGAGCGGCTGTGCCATGGATACTCCGTAACTGCGTCGGATCCGGCCGGCCAGTCCAGTGCTCCGGAACTTGGCGGCGCGTTTTCCAAGTACTTTTTCAAGGCTTGGGAGCTATATGCCCCCGAAAGGGCTTAAATGAAAGGTTTCTATGGCGTGCCGCGACTAAATCGTCAATACGATTTTGCCGATATGGCTGCTAGATTCCATCAGGCGGTGGGCCGCCGCCGCATCGGCCAGGGCGAAGCGCTCGGCCAATACCGGCTTGACCTGGCCGGCCTCGATCAACGGCCAGACGGTCTCCCTCAGTCGCCCCGCGATCGCCGCCTTGAACGCGACCGAGCGGGCCCTGAGGGTGGAGCCCGTGATGGTCAGGCGCTTGAGCATCACCGGCAGCAGGTTGACCTGGACCTTGGGGCCGCCGAGGAAGGCGATATAGACCAGCCGCCCGTCCGGCGCCAGGGCGTCGATATTGCGCTGGACGTAGTCGCCGCCGACCATGTCGAGGATCAGGTCGAGGCCCGTGCCGCCGGTCGCTTCCTTGGTCACGGCGACGAAGTCCTCGTCGCGGTAGTTGATCGCCCGTTCCGCGCCCAGCGCTTCGCAGGCCTGACATTTTTCGGCCGAACCGGCGGTGGCGAAAACCCGGGCACCCATCGCCCGCGCCAGCTGTATCGCCGTCGTGCCGATGCCGCTGGAACCGCCGTGCACCAGGAAGCTTTCGCCCGGCTCCAGGCCGCCACGGTCGAACACGTTGCTCCAGACCGTGAAAAAGGTCTCGGGGATGGCCGCCGCTTCGGCTAGATCCAGGCCCTTGGGCACGGGTAGGCATTGGGCGGCCGGTGCCACGCAGTATTCGGCGTAGCCGCCGCCGGTCACCAGTGCCGTCACCTTGTCGCCGATTGCCCAGGGCGGTTGCGCCCCGTCGCCCGGTGGGCCGAGCGCCACGATCCGCCCGGCGATCTCCAGGCCCGGTATGTCCGAGGCGCCGGGTGGCGGTGGGTAGCCGCCCAGACGCTGCAGCACGTCCGGCCGGTTGACGCCGGCGGCGGCGACCTGGACCAGGATTTCGCCGGGGCCGAATTCGGGCAGCGGCCGGGTGCCCGGGACCAGCACCTCCGGCCCGCCGGGTTCGCGGATCTCGATCACGTTCATCGTGGCGGGCAGCGTCTTGCTCATGGCGGCTCTCCGGTTCTGGACGAAAAGGGGGTTTGGCGCGCGTCGATCGATGTCTAGTATGAAGCCTCTTCACTGGCAAGACAGCGACGCGGGAGGCCGCTGCCATGGACCTGGACGACCTGGAGCCCCGGAAGACCAAGCCGAAGCCCAAGGACCTGGATGTCTTGGGCGTCGAGGAGCTGGAGGGATACCTGGCCGAGCTCGAAGCCGAGGCGGCCCGGGTCAAGGAGAAGTTGGCCGCCAAGAAGGCCTACCTCTCGGGCGCCGAGGGGCTGTTCAAGAGCTAGGCTCGGGGCCTGCGGTTGGCGTAGAGGAACAGCAGCCAGCCGATCGGGCCCAGCAGCAGCACCATGACCAGCCAGCCAACCCGCGGCCCTAGGGGGCAGCGCGCGCCCGGCGGCGGCGTCCAGGGCCCACCTTTCCGCGAGAGCGCCACATGGCCAAGCGGCAGAAGAAAGCCGCCGACCAGCAAAAGCCACGCTGCGACAGGTCCGATCATGCCCGCCAGTCTGCCCGATTCCGGCGGCCCGGGCCATAGTCGCCGGCAGCGACCTGCGGCGAGGCCGCGATCCGGTCGCCGGGCGGCCGTTTTTGTCGGCATCGGCCGGCCGCGTTAAATGGGCGTTAACCTTAATGAATCAATACTGGTCCCGGGACGAGCTGCCGCCCGGTGTTAACAGCCCGATGCGGGGTCTATCTCTGGCGGCACGGACCCCCATCTTTCGTTGCACAGAATAGGAGGCAGTCCATGTTTTCCAAGGATCAGAAGAACAAGTCCGGCGGTTCCGCGGACGCGTCGTTCAGCGGCAACTCGATGCCGGTCAGCGCAACGCCGTCGATCATCAGCGCCGATCTGCAGATCACCGGCAACCTCAAGAGCAACGGCGATATCCAGATCGATGGCCGGATCGACGGCGACGTCGACAGCAAGTCGCTGACCGTTGGCGAAGGCGCCGAAATCAACGGTACGATCAGCTGCGAGCGCGTGCGCGTCTGCGGCAAGATCAGCGGTGAGATCAGGGCAACCTCGGTGGTGCTTGCCAGGAGCGCCAAGGTCAACGGCGATATTGCCCACAAGAACCTCGAGATCGAGGCCGGCGCCACGCTGGAAGGCGGGGTTCGCCGCCTCGAAGGCGAAGCCGGCGGCAGCGGCGGCGGGATGGAAAAGCCGTCCAAGGCGGCTGGGTCCAGCATTACCAAGCTGTCCGACGCGGCCAGCGGCGGCGGCTCCGCGCAGCCCTCCAACGGCAGCGCCGCCGCCCTCTGACTGGGCCGCGCCGGGAGCCCTCGTAGCCAGTTCCATAGGCCGGACCCGGTTCCGGATCGGGCGCGCCGGGAGTCCTGCCGCACGGCAGGGGGCCCGGCGCGGCCCGATGGCTCGAGCAGCGGCGGTCCAGCCGGCTCGAAGCTTAACTGTTTGTTAGGGCGTCGAGATTAGACTGGTTGGTGATGGTTAGACCCCATCCCGTGGGGTATCTGATTGTCGGTCGGATTTTATATCCGTTCCTTGTAACGCCTCCCTGTTAACTCGCCGCCGGGTTGTCCGGCGGCTTTTTCTTTGCCTTGATTCACCAATTGTTCGTAAAAGTTAACGATTCATTGCTTGACCGCATCGTCACAACTTTCTAGGCTCCCTGCTCGGCAAGTTGACAGGGTGAGGCTTTAAACAACGGAGGGTCGGGGTCCAGGTGAAGGACCGAATGACCCTCCAGTTGTTTCCGCCCGATAGATCTTCCCAAATCAGAACCTCATGTACCGCCGGTCGGGCGGCGTCGGTCATTTCCGCCCTATCGGGTCCGGCGTTTTTCTGTATCTTGTGGGCAAGCCGACGCGGACAAGAAAAGGGGCTGGCATGGCGGATCCCAAGTTTCTCAAGTTCGACACCCTCTCGCTGCACGCTGGACAGCGGCCCGACCCGGCGACCGGCGCCAGGGCGGTGCCGATCTACCAGACCACCTCCTACGTGTTCCGCGACACCGATCACGCGGCGGCGCTGTTCAACCTGGAACGCGCCGGCCACATCTACAGCCGCATCTCCAACCCGACGGTCGCGGTGCTGGAGGAGCGGGTGGCGGCGCTCGAGATGGGTGTCGGCGCGGTCGCCGCGGCCTCCGGCCACGCGGCCATGCACCTGGCGATCGTCACTCTGATGGACCAGGGCGCGCACATCGTTGCCTCCTCGTCGCTCTATGGCGGCAGCGTCAATCTGCTGACCCACACCCTGCCACGCTTCGGCATCACCACCACCTTCGTCAAGCCGCGCGACCTCGACGGCTTCCGCGCCGCGATCCGGCCCGAGACCCGCCTGATCCACGCCGAGATCCTAGGCAACCCGGGCCTCGAGGTGCTCGACGTGCCGGCTCTGGCCGAGATCGCCCACGCGGCTGGCCTGCCGCTGATGGTCGATTCGACCTTCGCCACGCCCTACCTCTGCCGGCCGGTCGAGCTGGGCGCCGATATCGTCATCCATTCCGCGACCAAGTGGCTGGGCGGCCACGGCGTCGCGCTCGGCGGCGTCATGGTCGACGGCGGCCGCTTCGATTGGGAGGCGAGCGGCAAGTTCCCGACCCTGACCGAGCCCTACGCCGGCTACCACGGCATCGACTTCACCGAGGAGTTCGGTCCCCAGGCCCTGGTCATGCGGGCCAGGGCGGAGGGGCTGCGCGACTTCGGCGCGGCGATGAGCCCGGCCAACGCCTTCCACATCCTGCAGGGCATCGAGACACTGCCGCTCAGGATGGAGCGCCATATGGCCAACACCGCCAAGGTGCTCGAGTTCCTCGAGAGTAACGAGGCGGTCGCCTGGGTCCTGCACCCCAGCCTGCCGAGCCACCAGGATCACGAGCTGGCCAAGCGCATCCTGCCCAAGGGCGCCGGCTCGATCGTCAGCTTCGGCCTGAAGGGCGGCCGCCCGGCCGGCGCCCGCTTCATCGAGGCCTGCCGGCTCGCCTCGCACCTGGCCAACGTCGGCGACGCCAAGACCCTGGTGCTGCACCCGGCCAGCACGACCCATCAGCAGATGAGCGCCGAGCAGCTCCAGGAAGCCGGCGTCGGCGAGGACATGGTCCGCCTCTCGATCGGCCTGGAAGACCCGGCCGATATCATCGACGACCTGCGCCAGGCGCTGCGCGCCGCGCAGAAGGGCTGAGGCGGCCAGGCCTGTGAGACGATCTCCCCGGCCAGGCCCCGCTTTCCTCATGCTTCGACAAGCTCAGCATGAGGCTCCGCCAGCGTTCAAGAACGATTCCCTCACCCTGAGCCCGTCGAAGGGTGAAAGCTGTGGGCCGCGCTGGCCGGAGAGGTGGCCTGGATGCAGCTGACCGTCGATGGCCGCGTGGTCTTCGCCGCCACTGGCGGCCGGGATTTCGACCCGCACCTGCCCGCCGTGATTTTCGTCCACGGCGCCGGCATGGACCGCACGGTCTGGGCCCTGCAGACCCGCTTCTTCGCCTATCATGGGCGTTCGGTCCTGGCGGTCGATTTGCCGGGCCACGGCCGTTCCGAGGGGCCGGCGCTCGAGACCATCCAGGCGATCGCCGACTGGCTGCCCCGTTTGATGACCGCGGCCGGCATCGAGCGGGCCGCGCTCGCCGGCCATTCAATGGGCGCGCTGGCCGTGCTCGACAGCGCCGCGCGCCACGGCGAGCGGGTCGGCGCGCTGGCCCTCCTCGGCGCCGCGCCCAGGATGCCGGTGCACCCGGACCTGCTGGCTGCCGCCGAAGCCGACGACCACAGCGCCTTCGAGCTGGTCAATTCCTGGGGCCATGGGCCGAGCGGCCACCTGGGCGGCGCCCGGGCGCCGGGGCTGTGGCTGCTGGGCGGCGGCGAGCGGCTGCTGGAGCGCTCGGCGCCCGGCGTGCTTGCCCGCGACCTGGCCGCCTGCAATGCCTATCAGGACGGCCCCGCGCGGGCTGCCGCCGTGCAATGCCGGACGCTTCTGGTGCTCGGCAGCGAGGACCGCATGACCCCGGCCAAGGCGGGCCGGAAACTGGCCGAAGCCATCAACGGCGCCCGCGTCGAGGTGATCCCCGACTGCGGCCACATGATGATGAGCGAAAAGCCGGACGCCACGCTGGACGCGCTGAAGTCGATCCTCTGATGCCTGGTCGGACCTCGGATACCCGGGCGGACTACCCGCACTTCCTGGCCATCCCGACCCGTTGGATGGACAACGACCTCTACGGCCACGTCAACAACGTGGTCTACTATTCCTACTTCGATACGGTGATCAACGAGTACCTGATCCGCGCCGGTGGACTCGACATCCACGATGGCCCGGTGGTTGGCGTTTGCGCCGAATCGCTCTGCAATTTCCGTGATTCCTTCAGCTTCCCCGAAACCGTCGAGGCGGGCCTGCGGGTCGGCCACCTGGGGCGGCGCTCGGTGCGCTACGAGATCGGGCTGTTCAAGCGGGGCAGCGACCAGGCGGCCGCCGAGGGCCATTTCGTGCACGTCTTCGTGGACCGGTCGGCGATGACGCCGGTGGCGATCCCGGAAGCGATCAAGGCGGCCCTGGCGCGGCTCGTGGCGCCTTAGGAGCCTGTCCAAGTATTGGTCACGGGCGGCACCGCGTTTTCAAGGCCTTGGGCGAGGACGGTGCCGCGCCGCGCAGGCGGGAGGATCCGGAGACGTGCAGGCCTTGGCTGTAACCGCCGATGGGGCTGGTACCTTGGGATTTCGGCGCGCGATTTTCATGGATCGTTCGCCGTTGTACGGGTCGGGCGCCAATGAAACGGCCGGGCTGGTGGGGCCAGCCCGGCCGATGGTCAGAGGCTTAAGAGCTTGGCTTCACGCCGCCGCTCGATCGCTCAGGCGGCGGTGTTCTCGATCACCTTGGCCTTCTTGCCGCGCGACTCGACCTTGATGGTGCGCGGCTTCATGGCCTCGGGGATCTCGCGCGCCAGATCGATCGACAGCATGCCGTTCTCGAGGCGGGCGCCGGTCACCTTGATGTGGTCGGCCAGGTCGAAGCGGCGCTCGAAGGCGCGCGCGGCGATGCCCCGGTAGAGGTACTCGACCTCCTTCTTCTCCTCGGTTTTCGCCTTGCCGGCCTTGATGGTCAGGCTGTTCTCCTGAACCGTCACCTCCAGGTCGTCCTCGCCGAAGCCGGCGACCGCCATGGTGATGCGGTAGGAATCCTCACCCGTCTTCTCGATGTTGTAGGGCGGATAGCTGAGCGCGCCCTCATCGAGCCGCGCCGAGGCGTCGAGCATGTTCATCAGCCGGTCGAAGCCGACGGTCGCGCGCATAAGGGGGGAAATATCGACGTTTCTCATAACCATATCCTCCATTGAGCAACATGGATCTCAACCCGGGTCCGCCACCATGGCCGGACCCCATTTCGACCGCCTTTCGGGACCCCTCTCATAAGGCATTCCCGACGGTCGTTTAAGCATATAGGCCGCCGAAATTGGCGCTTCAAGAGGGGGTTTTTGCCCTTTTTTGAGCCCTCAGACGCCGGGCGAGCGCATCGGCGCTCTTGGCTTCGCGAGTCTCCCTTCCCTGAGGGCCCAGGCACCAACTGGCAAGGCGGCCAGGCCGGCGCGAAGCGTCCGGCCGCTTTTTTGTCGTTAGACAAAAAACATGGCCGTTGAGGCCCCGCGAGCCACGCGAGCGAAGCCAAGGTCGCGGAGGCGACCGCCCGGCGTTTGAGGGTTCAGGGAAGAAACTCGCGAAGCCAAGGTCGCGGAGGCGACCGCCCGGCGTTTGAGGGTTCAGGGAAGAGACTCCACCCGCGCAGCGGGTGGCGGCTCACCATATGTTAAGGCCCAATTTCCTAGACTATGCGGTTGGCGTCGGGCCGCCGGCCCGGCACTCTGATGGGTGGCCAGGACGTGAGCGAAACAGCCGATTCAATCGCCTTCCTCGACGGCACCTTCGAGGAGGCGCTGAAACTGACCCGGGAGGCGCGGGACTACCTGGCCGTTCAGGAATCGACCGACCTGGCCAAGCTGGCGCCGGAGGCCCGTCTGGTCGCCAGCTGCGAGACCATGCGGCTGGTCACCCGGCTGTCCCAGATCATGGCCTGGCTGCTGGTGCAGAAGGCGGTCCACGCCGGCGAGCTGGCCCGCGCGGCGGCGCTCGAAGCCCGCTTCCGCCTGGCCGGGCAGAACATCTGTGCCGAAGCCGACGCGCTGGCGGTCGACTACCTGCCGGCCGGTCTGGCGGAGCTGATGACGGCGAGCCACGCGCTCTACAACCGCGTGGCCCGTCTGGACGCCAT
The DNA here is from genome assembly GCA_041617155.1 of Kiloniellales bacterium. GTDB lineage: Bacteria > Pseudomonadota > Alphaproteobacteria > Kiloniellales > JAKSDN01 > CAMYKD01. Next base: position 6,050 of record JBFJPL010000080.1, on the reverse strand, counting down.
GCTGGACGGTGAATAAGGACGCTTGAAGCCCGGCGGGGCTCAGTCTTCCTTCTTGAGGCCCAGGCCTTGGAAGCGCTTCTTGAACTTGGCGAGCTGGCCGCCGCTGTCGATCAGGCGATGCACGCCGGTCCAGGCCGGGTGGGTCTTGGGGTCGATGTCGAGGCGCAGGGTATCGCCCGCCTTGCCATAGGTAGAGCGGGTCTTGAACTCGCTGCCGTCGGTCATGACCACGGTGATTTCATGGTAGTCCGGATGAATGTCGTTCTTCATCGTTCTGCTCCTTGGGACGGCGGGCTGTATAGCCGAGCCGCACGCCCGGGGCAAGGGGAAGAAGTCGTTATTCAAGCCCTCAGACGCCGGGCGCGCGCCTCCGCGCGCTTGGCTTCGCTCGCATAAGCTCGCGGGGCCTCAACGGCCATGTTTTTTGTCTGGCGACAAAAAAAGGGGGCGGGTCGCCTTGCTCCCGCCTCTCCGTTACATACTCGGTAAACCAGGGCGCAGGCAAAGCCGGTTAGGCGGACAGGCCGGCGCTAAGCGTCCGGCTCCTTTTTCTTGTCGAGAGACAAGAAAACATGGCCGTTGAGGCCTCGCGAGCCGCGCGAGCGAAGCCAAGGTCGCGGATGCGACCGTCCGGCGTCTGAGGGCTTGAAAGACTCCACCCGCGAAAGCGGGTGGGGGCTCAGGGAAGTGACTCGCGGGAGCCTTTGGGTTAGGGATAGCGGGTGTTCGGAACCGCAGGGAAAGGGTGGTCGATGGCTTGGGCGAGAGCCTATCGTGGGCGCGCCGCGCCGGGGGTGTGCCGGTGAGCGGCCGGGCCGGCGACGAGGGCCGTCGGGGCGGCGACCGGCCGACCAGCCGCGAGCTCGGCCAGCTCGCCTACCTGTGGCGTTTCGTCAGGCCCTACCGGCCGCAGATCGCCGGCGCCGTGGTCGCTTTGAGCGTGGCCGCCGCCACCGTGCTGGGCCTGGGCAGCGGCCTGCGCAAGCTGATCGACGAAGGCTTCGCCGGCGGCAACGCGGCGCTGCTCGACCACGCGGTTCTGGTGCTGCTCGGCGTGGTTGTGCTGCTGGCGGCGGCCAGCTATAGCCGTTTCTATCTGGTGTCCTGGATCGGCGAGCGGGTCGTGGCCGACATCCGGCGCGCCGTGTTCGATCACGTCATTACCCTGTCGCCGGCCTACTACGAGGTGACCCGGACCGGCGAGATCCTGTCGCGCCTGACCACCGACACCACCCTGCTGCAGATGGTGGTCGGCACCTCGGCCTCGATCGCGCTCAGGAACGCCTTGCTGCTGCTCGGCGGCACCGCGCTGCTGGTGGTCACCAGCCCCAAGCTGACCGGCCTGGTATTCTTGGTGATCCCTTTGGTGCTGCTGCCGATCCTGACCTACGGCCGGCGGGTGCGGCGCTTGAGCCGGGCCAGCCAGGACCGGGTCGCGGATCTGGGCGTCGCGGTCGACGAGACGCTGGCCGCGATCCGCACGGTCCAGGCCTTCGGCCACGAGGCGATCGACCGGGAGCGCTTCGCCGGCCGGGCCGAAGACGCCTTCGGCACGGCGATCCAGCGGGTCCGGGCCCGTGCCATGCTGACCGCCTTGGTGATTCTCCTGGTGTTCGGCGCGGTCAGCCTGGTGCTCTGGGTCGGCGGGCGCGACGTGCTGGCCGGCGAGCTGACCGCCGGCGAGCTCTCCGCCTTCGTCTTCTACGCGGTGGTGGCGGCCGGCGCGGTCGGCGCGATCAGCGAGGTGATCGGCGACCTGCAGCGCGCCGCCGGGGCGACCGAGCGGCTGATCGAGCTGCTGGCCACCGAGCCCGAAATCGCCGCGCCGGCCCGGCCCGCGGCCCTGGCCGAGCCGCCGCGGGGCTCGCTCGGCTTCGAGCAGGTGGTGTTCCACTATCCGGCCCGCCCGGATCGTTCGGCCCTGGATGGCTTCGACCTCCAGGTCGTGCCCGGCGAGACGCTGGCTCTGGTCGGTCCTTCGGGCGCCGGCAAGACCACGGTGTTCCAGCTGCTGCTGCGCTTCTACGACCCACAGGGCGGCCGCATCACCCTGGACGGCGTCGACTTGCGCGCGGTCGACCCGGCGGCGCTCCGCGCGCGCATCGGCCTGGTGCCGCAGGAGCCGGTGATCTTCTCCGCCGACGCCTGGGAGAACATCCGCTACGGCAGGCCGGAAGCGAGCGACCGGGAGGTGCGGCGGGCGGCCGAGGCGGCCTCGGCCCTGGATTTCCTCGAGCGCCTGCCCGAGGGCCTCGACACCTTCATGGGCGAACGCGGCGTCCGGCTTTCGGGCGGCCAGCGCCAGCGCATCGCGATCGCCCGGGCGATCCTGCGCAACCCGCCGGTGCTGCTGCTCGACGAGGCGACCAGCGCGCTCGACGCCGAGAGCGAGCGCGCCGTGCAGGACGCCCTCGACCGCCTGATGGCCGACCGCACCACCCTGGTGATCGCCCACCGCCTGGCCACGGTGCTGAAAGCAGACCGCATCGTGGTCCTCGATCAGGGCCGCATCGTCGCCACCGGCAGCCACGCCGAGCTGATCCGCGCCGGCGGCCTCTACGCCCGCCTGGCCGCCCTGCAGTTCGACGCGGCGCGCGGCTTGGAAGCCGCCGACCCGCTCGAGCTCGGCGCCGGGTGAGTTGGTTAGGGTCTTCCCCGAGCCCTCAAACGCCGGGCGGTCGCTCCGCAAGTCTCTTCCCCGAGCCCTCAAACGCCGGGCGGTCGCTCCGCTCCCTTGGCTTCGCTCGCATAAGCTCGCGGGGCCTCAACGGCCATGTTTTGTCTGGCGACAAAACGGAGCCGGACGCTTCGCGCCGGCCTGTCCGCCTCGCTTGTTTTTACCTGTACCTTTAAATCGCCCGGCGAGTCTGTGACGCGGGAGCAACGCGACCCGCGCCTTTTTTGTCGTCAGACAAAACATGGCCGTTGAGGCCTCGCGAGCAGCGCGAGCGAAGCCAAGAGCGCGGAGGCGCTCGCCCGGCGTTTGAGGGCTCGGGGAAGACTCGACTCGTTCAGCGCTGGGTCAGCTTGAGCTCGATGCGCCGGTTGCGGCGGAAGGCGATCTCGTCCTCGCCCTGGTCGAGCGGCTGGAACTCGCCGAAGCCGGTGGCGGCCAGGCGCTCGGCCGGGATGCCCTTGGAGACCAGGAATCTGACCACCGAGATCGCGCGCGCGGTCGACAGCTCCCAGTTCGAAGGAAAGGCGAAGGTGCTGATCGGGTTGCGGTCGGTGTGGCCGTCGACCCTGAGGATCCAGTCGATGTCCTTGGGAAACTTGGCCGAGATGTCGTTCAGGGTCCGAGCCAGCTGGCCGAGCTGCCGCTTGCCCTCCTCGCCGAGCTCGGCCGAGCCGCTGGCGAACAGCACCTCGGACTGGAACACGAAGCGGTCGCCGACGATGCGCACGCCCTGCTGGTCGCCCAGGACCTTGCGCAGCCGGCCGAAGAACTCCGAGCGGTAGCGCGCCAGCTCCTGTACCTTGGTCGCCAGCGCCAGGTTCAGCTTGCGGCCCAGGTCCTTGATCTGGACCTCCTGCTCGCGGCTCTTGGTCTCGGCCAGGTCGAGCGCCTGGGACAGGCGGGAGAGCTGCTCGCGCAGCGCCAGGATCTGGCGGTTCAGCAGGTCGACCTTGCGCTGGGCCTCGTCGGTCAGCTCGGCCTGCGCGCTGGTCGCCGCTTGCGAGGTCTTGAGGCGCAGGGCCAGGGCCTTCGATTCATCCCGGGTTTCGGCCAGCTGCGACTCGAGCTCGGCGGCTTGCTTGTCGCGCGCCGCCAGGGCCGCTTCCGCCGCGTTCAGCTGCGCGGTCAGTTCGTCGCGCAGGCTTTTCAAGATCGCCAGCTCGGCCAGCTGCGCCTCGATCTTTTCCTTGTCGGCCTCGATCACTTTGTAGGCGTCTTCCAGCTGGGCGGAGACCGCTTGGCCGCCGGCCTCCGACTCGGTCAACGCCGATTTCAGCTTTTCCTGCTCCGCGCGGGCCAGCGCCAAGGCGCTCTCCAGGGCGTCGCGCTGCTCGCCCAGCGCGGCCAGTTGCTCGCTCAGCGACTCCCGGGCCGAAAGCGAGGCCTGCAGCTCCGAGGAAAGCTGCGCGACGTTGAGCCTGAGCTCGGCGCCGGCCGAGCGCTCCAGGGCCAAGAGGTCGCCGAGCTCGGCGATCTGGCGTTCCAGTCGCTGCAGCGCCAGGTCGCGCCCGGTCAGCGCGGTGCTGAGGAAGTACTGCGCGATCATGAAGACCATGAGCACGAAGATGACCACCAGCAGCAGCGTCGCCAGCCCATCGACGAAGCCCGGCCAGATGTTGATCGCGCGGCGCGTGCCGCGGCCGACGGCGCGCATTTGCTATCCTTATCCCTGTTCGCTTTCTTCCGCGATCGCGGCGATGGTGCGGGCCAACAGGCGGATCTCGCTGCGGATCTCCTTGACCATGTGGTCGCGGCCGTTCGCCACCTCGCCGAGCAGCCGTTCCAGGTGGCCGTCGAGGTTGCGGATGTGGGAGCGGGTGGCGTCGTCCAGGTTCATCTTCGACATGTCGAGGTCGGCAATCCGCTCGAAAAACGGTCTCAGCTCGGTTTGCGATTCGGCGAGCCGGAGCATGAGCTCCTGTTCGGCGCGCATCTGGTCGGACAGCAGGCCGAGGCGTTCGGTCAGGTTCGCCAGGTTACGGTTGGCCTGCGCCCGGTCCTCCTCGCCGCGCGCCATGGTGCGCTGCAGGCTGTCCAGGCTGTCGGCGGTGTTCTCCAGCAGCGCCTGGAGATAGGCCGGCACCGACTGCTCGCCGTCGCCCATGGCGCCGCCGCCGCCGAGCTTGGTGATGCCCGACATCCACTCTTCCAGATCGTTCAGGAAGCGGTTGTGCGCCCGTCCGGCCAAGAGCTCCAAGAGCCCGAGCACCAGCGAACCGGCCAGGCCGAAGAGTGAGGAGCTGAAGGCCGTGCCCATGCCCGACAGCGGCCGCGACAGGCCGGCCTTGAGGTTGTCGAACAGAGTCGCCGGATCGGTCGCCGAACCGCTCAGGCCGGCGATCGTGTCGCCGACCGCGTTGACCGTGGTCAGCAGGCCCCAGAAGGTGCCGAGCAGGCCGAGGAAGATCAGCAGCCCGATCAGATAGCGGGACAGGTCGTGGCCTTCCTCGATGCGGATCTGGATGCCGTCCAAGAGGGTGCGCATCGACAAGGTCGAGAGGCTGAGCTTGCCGCGCTTCTCGCCCAGCATCGTCGCCATGGGGCCGAGCAGCCGCGGCGGCCTTTCCTGCGACAGGGTGCCGGGGAAGATCAGCCCACCCTGGCTCTCCCGGCGGAGGTGATTGAGCCATTTGATCTCGGGCCGCAGCCTGATGACCTGCAAGAAGATGTAGAAGATGCCGGCCACCAGGACGAACAGAATCATGCCGTTGAGGCCGACGTTCGCCAGGAAGGCGTCCTGCAGCACAGGCGCCAGCCAGACGCCGAGAACGACGGTGCCGGCGACCACCAGCAGCATGTTGACGAGGTAGTGATTCAGACGTGTCATGGTCGGTGTTAACGCCTCAAAGTATTCTCAAAAACCGCCGCGGTCTCGGGACCGACTGCGGCGGGACTTTGGCCACGGCAACTAACGCTTGGCATAGACGATATCAACACGGTCCGGCGGACCGTCCTGGAACTTGGCGCCGAGGGCGCGGACATCGATCCTCGAGGTCGGCACGCCGCGTTCCGCCAGGAAGGCGCGAACCGCGCGCGCGCGCGATAGCGACAAGCGCCGCGCGGCATTCGCCTGCTGTTCGACGCCCTGGGCGTAGGCGCGCAATTGCACCCGCTGAGCCTGATCGGCGAGCAACAGGTCGGTCAGCGCCACCAGCTTGGCGCGCGCCTGCTCGGTCAGCTCGGCCGAGCCTGCCTCGAAGCGCAGCCGCACGGGAGCCGCGCCGGGCGCCGCGGCCGGCCGGGCGGCAAGCTGTTGCCCGTCGCTTTGGCTGGCCGTCTGGTCCCGGCCGTCCGCGGGGCGCGGCGGGTCCGCGATGGCGGCCGGCTCGGGGGCCGGTGGAATCGCACCGCCGGCCGGCGGCTCGAGCGGCGG
>JBFJPL010000079.1:0-17972 GCA_041617155.1 Kiloniellales bacterium | reverse complement strand
GGCCAGCGCGAAGACGAATTCGCCCGACCAGACCACCGCGCGGGTCTCGAACAGCAGGGCCAACCCGCCGGTGACCAGGCCGGCCGCGGCCAGCTGTATGACGTTGCCGCTGCGAAACGGCATGTCGTTGCAGAAGCGCTTTTGATAGAGCGTCGCCGCGGCGAGCCCAAACAGGCCGACGACTGACAAGCCCATGCCCAGGGGCGTGCCGAGGCCGAGGCCGAGCTTGCGCCAGACCACCAGGGCGACACCGAGGATACCGATCGCCAGACCCAGCCATTGCAGACGCGTGGTCCGCTCGCCGAGCAAGGGTGCCGCCGCCGCCGCGACCAACAGGGGTTGCAGGCTGACGATCAGCGCGGCGACCCCGGCCTCGACCCCCAAGTCGATCGCTGCGAACACGCTGCCCAGATAGAGGCCGTGCAGCAAAAGCCCGGCGACGGCGATATGGCCCGCTTGCGCCCAGGACTTTGGCCAGGGCGCGCGCCAAAGCAGCACGATCAGCAGCAACAGCCCCGACGCGACGGCGAAGCGCAGCGCCAGGAAGGTCATGGGCTCGGCATAGGGCAGGCCGAGCTTGGCGCCGATGAAGCCGGTGCTCCACAACAGCACGAAGGCCGCCGGCGCGGCCGTCGTCCAGGCGTTTCGAGATTTTGCGGCCGGCTGGTCGGTCGTCAAACGGGGGCAAGCCTTTACACCAGGGGTATCGCTCCGGCGGCTCTAAAGGATTCTAACGGGCCTGTCCATCGCGCCGGGGCGTGTGGCGCAGGGCCTGCTTCTGGCGGCCAGCGCCATCGAAGTTGCCCGGGTCGAGCCAGCGCTCGAAGCCGCTTTTGAGCTCGGGCCACTCGTGGTCGAGGATTGAAAACCACGCGGTGTCGCGGTTGCGGCCCTTGATGATCATGTGCTGGTAGAAGATGCCTTCGAAGGTGAAGCCGAGGCGCTCTGCGGCGCGGCGCGAGGCCTCGTTGAGCGCGTTGCACTTCCACTCGACCCGGCGCGCCGCCAGCTCGTCGAAGGCATGGCGGATCATCAGATAGAGCGCTTCGGTCGACGGCCGGCTGCGCTGCAGGAAGGGCGCGAACCAGATGTGGCCGATCTCGATCGAGCGGTGCTCCGGATGGATGTTGAGATAGCTGGCCATTCCGCCGGCCCGGCCGGTCTCCTTGTCGCGCACGGCGAAAAACAGCGGGTCGTCGCCGGCCGCGCGGTCTTGCAGCCAGCCGGTGAAGGCGGCGAGGTCCTCGAAGGGACCGTAGGGCATGTAGGTCCAGAGTTCGGGGCCGGCGGTTTGGTCTTCGGTGGCGGCGGCGAAAAGCTCGGCGGCGTGACGCGCCGGGTCGACCGGCTCGAGCTGCACGAAGGCGCCGGGCAGGTCCGCTCTGCGCGGGGCGCGGCCCGGCCTGGCCGCGACCTCAGCGACTGTCAGGTTTCGATCCGCCAACTTTGGTTCCTCCCACCGCGAAGGTTCAGGCGCCGCGCACGACGGCCATGAAGTTCCGGTAAAGCCGACGGGCATCCCGGTTGAACGCGGCCATGTGTGCCGCGGCTTCGGATTTCATCGCCTCGAGCGCGCCGGGGCCGAGGTGCTTTTCGAGCGCCACCTTGTAGGCTGGAATCTCGCCCCATTGGCCGACCGTGTCGGCGGTCAGCTCGACATGATACTGGATGCCGAAGGCGCGTTCGCCGCAGGCCATGGCCTGGACCCGGCAGGCGGGCGAAGTGGCCAGCACACGCGCGCCTTTCGGCTCCCGCAGCACTTCCGCGCTGTGCCATTGCAGGCATTTGAAGCGCTCCGGAACCCCGGCGAAGAGCGGATTATCCCGTCCCGCATCGCTCAGCGCCACCTCGAGGATGCCGATCTCCGGCGCGCCGGCCGGCCCGGCCTCGCCGCCCAGCGCGGCGGCCAGCAGCTGGTGGCCAAGGCAGAGTCCGAGATAGGGCAGACCGCGCTCGACCACCGCTTCCCCGATCGCGGCCTTTTCGGCCGCCAGCCAGGGATGCTCCTCCTCCTGCCAGACGTCCATGGGGCCGCCCATGACCCAGAGGGCGTCGTAGCTGCCGAGATCGGGTATCGACTCACCCGCGTCGAGCTCGATCGCGTCCAATTCGACGCCGTCTGCGCGCGCGTATTCGCGCAGTACGCCGGGGTGCTCGACGGCTATGTGCTGGAGTACCAGGATGCGGGGTCGCGACATGAGCCGGTTTTCCTGCCCCGTCTCAGCCGACCTTGAATTGCGCCAGATAGTCCGGCGCCCCGATCCCGGCCTTCAGGCGTGGGTCGTCGACCGGCGGATCGATCACCTGGCGCACCGGCAGCTCGCCGGCCCAGACGTCGAGCGCGTAATCCGCGTCGTCGTCGGACGGTGGGCCGTTACGCACCTTGGCGACCACCTCGTCGAGCTCCAGGGACATGACCAGGGTGGCCTTGACCTCCTGCTTGGTGGGCGGGCGCAGCTCGGCCCAGCGGCCCGGCGTCAGGCGTTCGCTGAAGGCTTTCAGCGCGGCCAACTTCTCGGCCTCGCCGGTCACCGGCTCGGCGCTGCCGAAGGCCATGACCGAACGGTAGTTGATCGAGCTGTGGAAGCCCGAGCGGGCCAGCACCAAACCGTCGAACAGCGCGACCGTGAAGCAGACCGGCACACCCTGCGTCAACCGGCGCAGCATCCGGCTGGCCGAGGAGCCGTGCCAGTAGACCCGGTCGCCGTCGCGCCAGTAGGCCGTCGGGGTGACATAGGGCTGGTCCTCGATGACATAGCCGACGTGGCACATCAGGCCAGCGTCGAGCACCGCGTGTACCGTTTCGCGATCGTAACAAGCCCTTTCGAACAGGCGTTTTACCCGGGTCTTCTCGGTCGGCGGGAAGTCCAGCTGGCGGGGCTTTTCGGTCGTGACCATGGTGCCGGGCTCCTTGCAATGGCGGCGACGCTTGTCGATTAAGCCTCAAGCTAGGCGTAAAATGGTTATCTCAAAAGGGCCACTTTGCGCTATTAGAAGGAACCACTTGTCGGCTGGAGCCCCGTCATGGCGCCGCGTCGCAATGTCCCGCTGATCGCTCTCGCCCTCGACCGCGGCGCGCCGGAGCCGTTGCACCGCCAGCTCTACAGCCAGGTTCGCGACGCGGTCCTGAGCGGCCGCCTGGCACCGGGCACCCGCCTCCCGTCGAGTCGGAGCCTGGCCGGTGAGGTCGCCTGCTCGCGCAACACCGTGGTCAACGCTTTCGAGCAGCTGCTTTCGGAAGGCTATCTCGAAGGCCGGACCGGGGCCGGCACTTATGTCTCGACGGTCCTGCCCGATCATCTGCTGGCGGCCCCGACCGCGCTTGCGCCGCGCCGTCCCGCCGCGGCGCCGACGCACCGCGGCCTGTCGCCGCGCGGTCAGGCGCTCGCCGAGCTCCTGCCGCGCCGGCGCAGGCCGCACCGGGCCTTTGCGCTGGGCCTGCCGGAATTGGCGGAGTTTCCCTTCGACGTCTGGGGCCGACTGCTGGGCCGGGTCTGGCGCCGGCCGGCCGCGGCGCTGCTGAGCCATGGAGACCCGGCCGGCCATCCGCCGTTGCGTGCCGCGATCGCCCGCTACCTGGCCGCGGTCCGGGCGCTCGATTGCGGTCCGCAACAGGTGCTGATCACCTCGGGCGCGCAGCAGGCGGTCGATCTGGCCGCGCGGCTGTTGCTGGCGCCGGGCGACCGGGTTTGGATCGAGGATCCGGGCTACCGCGGGCTCCGCGGCCCTTTGGCCGCCGCCGGCCTCGACATCGTCCCGGTCCCGGTCGACGACGAGGGCCTGTCGCTCAAGGCCGGTCTGGCACGGGCGCCGGACGCCCGTCTCGCCGTGGTGGCGCCGTCCCACCAGTATCCGCTCGGCCGGACCATGACCCTGGCCCGCCGGCTCGCGCTGCTCGACTGGGCCGCCGAGCGCGGCGCCTGGATCCTGGAGGACGATTACGACAGTGAATACCGCTACGGTGGCCGGCCGCTGGCCGCGTTGCAGGGATTGGACGCGCGTCGGCCCGACGGCGGCGGCCGGGTGATCTACCTCGGAAGCTTCTCGAAGGTCTTGTTTCCATCGTTGCGGCTCGGCTACCTGGTCGTGCCGTCGGCGCTGGCCGACTCCTTCGTTCGGGCCCGCGCGGCGCTGGACGACCATCCCTCTGCGATCGTCCAGCCGGTGCTCGCCAGCTTTATCGCAGAGGGCCACTTCGCTGCCCACGTGCGGCGCATGCGCACGCTCTACGCCCGCCGGCAGCAGGTCCTGCTCGCCGCCGGCCGGCGCCATCTGGGCGACCTGCTGGAGTTGGAGCCAGATCATGCCGGCATGCACCTGCTCGCCCGCCCGTTGCCGGCCCTGGCCCGGCGCATGACCGACCGCGCGGCGGCCGAGCGGGCCGAAGCCGCCGGCATCACCGTCTCACCGCTCTCCAACTACTTCATGGCAGGGCCGGCGGCCCAGGGCATGCTGCTCGGCTACGCCGGCGTGCCGGAGGCCGAAATCCATGACGGCGTGCGGCGCCTGGCGAAGGCCTTGGCGCCGTGATTGATCGTCGATCAGCCTATGTCGAGCTGAATATTCGAAGATTGATCCGGCGTTCTTCGTGAAATCAGCGGCCAACGACGCCGGGCCTGGCTCCGCCGGCTGCGGACGTGGTCCCGAGGCAGCCAATAAAGCAAAATCGAACGACGGGGCCGGAACAGCCCCGTCGCCATCAAATCAACCTCAAAGACAATACCCGGTTATTGGTTCATCCGGTTTTTGACCAGGTCGTCGACCACGCCGGGGTCGGCCAAGGTCGAGGTGTCGCCCAGGTTGCCGTAGTCGTTCTCGGCGATCTTGCGCAGGATACGGCGCATGATCTTGCCCGAGCGGGTCTTGGGCAGGCCCGGCGCCCACTGGATCAGGTCGGGGCTGGCGATCGGGCCAATCTCCTTGCGCACCCACTGCACCAGCTCCTTGCGCAGCTCCTCGCTGGGCTTTTCGCCGGCGATCAGTGTGACATAGGCATAGATACCTTGCCCCTTGATGTCGTGCGGATAGCCGACCACGGCGGACTCCGAGACCTTGGGATGGGCCACCAGGGCGCTCTCGACCTCGGCCGTGCCCATGCGGTGGCCCGAGACATTGATCACGTCATCGACCCGGCCGGTAATCCAGTAGTAGCCGTCCTCGTCGCGCCGGCAGCCGTCGCCGGTGAAGTAGCGGCCCGGATAGGTCGAGAAGTAGGTCTGCACGAAGCGCTCGTGGTCGCCGTAGACCGTGCGCATCTGGCCCGGCCAGGAATCGGCGATGCAAAGGTTGCCTTCCGCCGCGCCCTCCAGCTCTTTGCCGTCGCCATCGACCAGCAACGGCCTCACGCCGAAGAAGGGCCGGGTGGCGGACCCGGGCTTGAGCGGCGTGGCGCCCGGCAGCGGCGTGATCAGGATGCCGCCGGTCTCGGTCTGCCACCAGGTATCGACGATCGGGCAGCGCTTGTCGCCGACCACCTCGTAATACCACATCCAGGCTTCGGGATTGATCGGCTCGCCGACACTCCCGAGCAGCCGCAGGGACTTGCGGCTGGTCTTCTTGACCGGCTCCTCGCCCTCGCGCATGAGTGCGCGGATTGCCGTCGGCGCGGTGTAGAAGATGTCGACCTTGTGCTTGTCGCAGACCTGCCAGAAACGCGAAACGTCGGGGTAGTTGGGCACGCCCTCGAACATCAGCGAGATCGCCCCGTTGGCGAGCGGCCCGTAGACGATGTAGCTGTGTCCCGTGACCCAGCCCACGTCCGCGGTACACCAGAATACCTCGCCCTCGTGGTAGTCGAAGATGTACTGGTGGGTCATCGAGGTGAAGACCATGTAACCGCCGGTCGTGTGCAGCACGCCCTTGGGCTTGCCGGTCGAGCCGGAGGTGTAGAGGATGAACAGCGGATCCTCGGCGTTCATCTCCGCGGCCGGGCAGTCCGCCGAAACCTCGGCACAGGCCTCGTGGACCCAGATGTCGCGGTCGTCCTGCCAGTCGATCTTGCCGCCGGTGCGCTTGACGACGAACACCGACTTCACCGAAGGGCAATCCTTCAAGGCCCGATCGGTGTTTGCCTTGAGCGGCACCTTGCGGCCGCCGCGCAGCCCCTCGTCGGCGGTGATGACGCAGTTGGAGTCGCAGTCCTGGATCCGGTCGGCCAGGGAATCCGGCGAGAAGCCGCCGAACACCACCGAGTGGATCGCGCCGATGCGCGCGCAGGCCAGCATGGCATAGGCCGCCTCGGGAATCATCGGCATGTAGATCGTGACCCGGTCGCCCTTCTTGACGCCGCGCGCCTTCATGGCATTGGCCAGACGGCAGACCTGTTCGTGCGCCTGCCGGTAGGTGATCGCCTTGGACTCCTTCGGGTCGTCTCCCTCCCAGAGGATCGCCGTCTGGTCGCCACGCTCCTCGAGATGGCGGTCCAGGCAGTTATGGCAGGCGTTGGTCGTGCCGTCGTGGAACCACTTGATGTGGACATCGCCCGGCCCGAAGGACACGTCCTTGACCTGGCTGTAAGGCTTGAACCAATCGATCCGCTTGCCATGCTCGCCCCAGAAGCCTTCCGGGTCGCTGACCGACTGTTCGTACATTTTGAAATAGCTTGCTTCGTCGCACCAGGCTGACTTGGCCCAGTCGTCGGGCACGGGGAAGACCTTGTGTTCCGTCATTTTGTGGGGCTCCCTCCTCAAAGAGTATGTTTCTGTTCCGACCGGCGTACGGCACCGCGGTTTCGCCTTTCCGCCTGCTAGGATTATTTACGGAATGGCGAGGTGATACAACAACCGCCGCACCCAGGTAATTGACCTGGGTCAAGACGCGCTCGCGGGATCGGGTCGCAGGATCACACGGCCCTCCTCGTCAACCGCCACCGCGACCGGTGTAAGCGTCGCGCCGGCACAGGGTCCGGCAACGCAGAATCCGTCTTCGATCCGGAACAGCGCGCCGTGGGTGTGGCACATGAGGTAGCCACCGTCCTCGCTCATGAAGTCGTCCTCGTTCCAGTCCAACGGTGTGCCGACATGGGGGCAGGAATTGACGTAACCGAAGGCGTCCTTGCCTTCGCGCACCACCAGGATATCGATACGTTCGGCGCCGCCGCCGAGGACAAAGCCCTTGGCCTCGCCGTCCTCGATCTCGTCGAGCCGGCAAAGCACCCGGCCGGCCTTGCCGGGCTCGGCGTTCACGCCTCGGTCTGGCCCATGGCGCAGATCAGTTGCCATTCCTCGGGCTGGACCGGCAAGACCGAGAGGCGCGACTGCCGGACCAGGGCCAGGTTCCGCAGCCGGGGCTCGGCTTTGATCTCGGCCAGGCTCACCGGCTTGGCGATGGGCTTGACCGCCTTGACATCGACCATGCCGAAGCGGCCGGAGGCGTCAGTCGGATCGGGGTAGTATTCCTTGACCACCTCGACGATGCCGACGACCTGCTTCTCGTTGACCGAGTGATAGAAAAAAACCCGGTCGCCGATCTTCATGGCCTTCATGTTGTTGGCCGCCTGATGGTTCCTGACACCGTCCCATTCGGCGACGCCGTCGCGGACCTGGTCGTCCCAAGACCAGTTACCCGGCTCCGATTTGATAAGCCAATAGGCCATGTTCAGCCTCTTTCCTCGCGCGCTCGTGACTCCAACCGATCGCCCTAGACTGTTAACCGTTTTTGCCGGGCGAGAAAACACCGCATGACCATGAACGACGGCCCGGCCGGCAAGCGGCGTCAGGCGAGCACTAGCCCTGGGGCGGGTTGAAGATCACCTTGCGCCAGCGGCGGATCTCGGTCTTCTCGAACAGGCCGGCCTTGGCGAAGGGGTCGCCGGCGGCGAAAGCCTCGGCTGCCGCCCGGTCGGCCATATCGACCAGCAGGAAGCTTCCGGTCATGCCCTCGCCGTCGTCGGTCAGGGTTGCCCCGCCGGCGACGATCTGCTTGCCGAAGCTTTCCAGGTAGGCCAGATGCTCCGGCCGGTTGCCGCTCCGGATATGGGCCGAATCGGCTTTGTCGGTGGTCAGTACGACGAACAGCATGGCTCTTGCGCCTCCCCTTATGACTAGCTATTCCGCCCGGAACGGCCGGGCCAGCAGGCCTTCGATGGTTTCGACAATGCCGGCGCCCTGGTTGAGCACCGCATCGACGGCGTTGGCGATCGGCATCTCGACCGCCAGCCGTTCGGCCAGTGCGGTCACCGCCGCGGCTGAAAACACGCCTTCGGCAACGCTCCGGCGGCCGGCCAGGATTTTCTCGAGTTTCTGGCCCTCGCCCAGGAGGACGCCGAGCGAAAAGTTGCGCGACTGCATGGCCGAGCAGGTCAGCGTAAGGTCGCCAAGGCCGGACAGGCCCATCAAGGTTTCAGCCCGGCCGCCCTTGGCGAGGCCAAGGCGCACGACCTCGGCAAGGCCGCGTGTGATCAGCGCGGCACGCGCGTTGTCGCCCATCTTGCGGCCGGCGACGATGCCGCAGGCGATGGCGATCACGTTCTTGACCGCGCCGCCGACCTCGGCGCCGATCGGATCGTTGGAAAGATAAGGCCGGAACCCACGGCTGCCGAGCCCGACCACCAGGGCCGCGCCCAGCTTGGCGTCGGTCGCCGCCAGGGTCACCGCGGTCGGCTGGCCGCGCGCCACCTCAATGGCGAAGGTCGGGCCGGACAGCACGGCAATGGGCTGATCGGGCAGGGTTTCGGCCAGCACCTCGGTCATCAGTGCGCCGCTCTTCTGTTCGATTCCCTTGGCGCAAACCACCACGCAGGTTTCGGGCAAAAGGTGCGGCGCGAGCGCTTTGGCGGTCGCGCGCACATGCTGGGCCGGCGTGACCAGCAGCACGGCGTCCGCCGCTGCCGCTTCGGCCAGATCGCCGGTTGCGTGGAGTGCCGGATCCAGTTTGACGCCGGGCAGATAAAGCGGGTTCTCGTGCTGCGCCTCGATGGTCTTGGCGAGCACCGGGTCGCGCGCCCAAAGCATGACGTCGCGCCCGGCGCGCACCGCGGTCTGTCCCAGCGCGGTGCCCCAGGCGCCGGCGCCGACGATGCCGATCCTCTGAATGATCATAGACTCAGGTTGAAGGCGACCGAGATGCGCTCGCCTTCCTCTTTGTAGGGCCTGACCGCGTGTTGCAGCCAGCTCGGGAACAGGATCATCATGCCGCTTTTCGGCCGGATCAGCTCGGAGGCGCCGAGCGAAGCGCCCCCCGGCCCGGCGAAAGTCAGCGTTGGCGCGTACATGACCGGGGCCACGCCGCGTGGATCCTGAAGCTCCAACTCGCCGCCTGCTGCCTCCGAGGCGGGGCCGGTCACGTAGTAGGAGCCGGACCAGAAAGCACCGGGGTGGGTGTGAAACTCGTTGCCGTGGCCGCGCCGGTTGACATTGGCCCAGCAGTTGACTTTCCAGTCGACCGCGACCGACCGGCCCTGACGGTCGGCCGTCAGGCGCGCGGCCATCGCACGGGCCGCATCGAGCACAGTGCCGAGCGCCGGACCACCCCACTCGGCGAAGTCCCAAGTCGACTGCCAGCCGCCCAGGTTGCTGTGCTGGGTGCCCGGGTCGCTCCGCTCACGCGCCAGAATGACGGACCTCAGCTCGGCATTGAGCCGCTCGGCCTTCGGCACCATGGCGATCGCCACCGGCGTTGGAAAGAGACCGCGCACCTCGGCCTGAAGCTCCCGTTGAGTTGCCGTTGCAGCCGTCATGCGGCGCCGGCCAGGGCTTCCAGCGGCCAGCGCGGCCGCGGCGCGAAGTCGAGGGGATCGCGCAGCCCAAGGGCGAGCCGCTCGAGACCCGCCCAAGCGATCATCGCGGCGTTGTCGGTGCAGAGCACTATCGGCGGTGCCACAAGCCGGGTTCCGGCGGTCTCCGCGACCTCCGCCAGACGCGCGCGCAACGCGCGGTTGGCGGCGACTCCGCCGGCGACCACCAGAGGCCCCGCCTGCCCGGTGTCGCTTTCGAACCGCGCGAGCGCGCGCCGGCAGCGATCGGCTAGCACGTCGCCGACGGCGGCCTGAAAGGCGGCGGCCAGGTCCTTGACGTCCTGGTTTTCCGTGTCGTTCACAGGAAGGCCCAGGTCGTGCGCCTTGTGCCGCACCGCGGTCTTGAGGCCGGAAAAGGAGAAGTCGAGGTCGGCGCGGCCTACCATCGGCCTGGGCAGGTCGAACCGGCCGGGATCGCCGCCCTCGGCCGCTCGCTCCAGCGATGGTCCGCCTGGATAGGGCAAGCCCAACAGCTTGGCCGACTTGTCGAAGGCCTCACCGACCGCGTCGTCGACCGTGCCGCCGAGACGGTGGTAGCGGCCGACGTTTTCGACCGCCAGCAGTTGGCAGTGCCCACCGGAAATCAGCAGCAGCAGGTACGGAAAGGCGACGCCGTCGGTCAGCCGCACGGTCAGCGCATGGCCTTCCAGGTGGTTCACGGCGAGGAACGGCAGGCCGCGTGCCGCGGCGATCGCCTTGGCGGTCATGACCCCGACGAAGACACCGCCGATCAGACCCGGCCCCGCGGTCGCCGCGACGCCGTCGAGCTGTTCGAACTCGACTTCCGCCTGCGCCATCGCCCGCGCGATCAGTGAATCCAGGTGGACCAGGTGGCTGCGCGCCGCGATCTCCGGCACCACGCCGCCGTAAGGCCTGTGCTCGGCGAGCTGCGACAGCACCAGATTGGACAGGATTTCGCGCCGGTCGTTCACCACCGCGGCGGCGGTCTCGTCGCAAGACGTCTCGATTCCCAGAACGATCATGGCCGGGAAACTAGCGCGTCGTGCCGCCAGGCGCCACCATCCTTGCGCGGCGGGCGCATCGGGCCTAAAGCTTCGCCATTATGACGGCGCGACCGCAGCTCCGCCTCGGCACCCGGGGCAGCCCCCTGGCGCTGGCCCAGACTCGCGAGGTGTGCCAGCGCCTGGGCGAAACGCATCCGGAGCTGGCGGTCGAGGGCGCGCTGGAAACCGTGGTCATCAAGACCAGCGGCGACAAGATCCAGGACCGCACCCTGGCTGAGATCGGCGGCAAGGGGCTCTTCACCAAGGAGATCGAGGAGGCCTTGCTGGCGGGCGTCATCGACTTGGCGGTGCACTCCATGAAAGACATGCCGACCCGGCTGCCCGAGGGTCTCGCCATCACGACACTGCTGCCGCGCGAGGACCCGCGCGACGCGCTTTTCGCGCGGGCTGGTGGCAGCCTCGCCGAACTGCCGGCGGGCGCCGTGGTCGGCACCGCGTCGCTGCGCCGTCAGGCCCTGGTATTGCTGGCGCGGCCGGATGTCACGGTGGTGCCGATCCGGGGCAATGTCGACACGCGCTTGCGCAAGCTGCGCGAAGGCCAGGTCGATGCAACCTTGCTGGCCGTGGCCGGGCTGAAGCGGCTGGGGCGTGGTCGCGAAATCACGGCTGCCCTAGCGCCCGAAGAGATGTTGCCGGCCGTCGCACAGGGCGCGATCGGCCTGGAGACGCGGTCTGGCGACCAAGGCACCGCCACCTGGCTGGTCGCGCTCAATGACGAGGCAACGGCGTTGCGCGTCAGTGCGGAGCGCGCCTGCCTCGCGGCGCTCGACGGCTCCTGCCGCACGCCGATCGCGGCTTATGCCGAGCTGCAGGGCGGCGGCGCGGGTATCTGGCTGCGTGCCTTGGTCGCCTTGCCCGACGGCAGCACGGCACACCGTGTCGAACGGCGCGGGCCCGCAAACGATGCCGAAGCGCTCGGCCGTGATGCGGGGGCGGAGCTTCGCGCTACCGCTGGACCCGCGTTTTTCACCGCGCTGGGTGTGTCGTGATGCGCGTTCTGGTGACCCGTCCCCGAGCCGATGCCGAGGCTCTGGTCGCCGAGCTGGCGGCGCGCGGCCACGAGGTCCTGATCGAGCCGCTGATCGTGATCAAACCGGCCGCGCCGCCGCTGCCTTTGGATCTCGACGCCGTGCAGGCTCTGATGTTTACCAGCGCGAACGGTGTGCGTGCCTTCACCGCCGTCGAAAAGGCGCGTGGCTTGCCGGTCTTCGCGGTCGGCGACGCCACCGCCGAGGCCGCGCGCGACGAAGGCTTTGGCCAGGTCGAAAGCGCTGCCGGGACGGTCGAGGATTTGGTTGCGTTGGTCGCCCGGCGCTGCGATCCGTCTGCCGGAAGTCTGTTCCATGGCGCCGGCAGCCGGGTCGCAGGCGACCTCAAGGGAGCGCTCGAAAAGGCCGGCTTTGCCGTTCAACGGGTCGTCCTCTATGATGCCAGGCCGATCCAGGCCCTGTCCGCGGCGGCGCGCGGCGCGCTCGGCGAGGGCCACTTGGATGCCGTGGTATTTTTCTCTCCCCGCACGGCCGGAACCTTTGTTAGGTTGATCGCGCAAAACGGACTGGAAGCGGCTTGCGCGCGCTGCCATGCTGTTTGCCTCAGTGCCGCCGTGGCGGGGGAACTGGCGGCCCTGAATTGGGCGGGGGTACACGTTGCCGCCCGGCCGGAGCGTCAGGCGCTGTTGGACAGCGTCGATGGCATCCTACCGGGCCAAATGGGGGCGCGGTACAAGGACGAAGGACGAAGGGAAGGTATGGCGGAGGACAGCGCTTCGAAGGACTCGAAGCCCGGAGAGCAGGACGCGGCGATCGCCGACGCGGCGCAACAGGTCGTCGCGGCCTTCGGCGGCATTCGTCCCATGGCCAGCAGGCTCGGCTTGGCGGTCAGCACGGTGCAGGGTTGGAAGCAGCGCAAGGCGATCCCCGCCTCGCGCCATCCAGCGATCCTGGCGGCCGCCCGTGACAATGATATAGAGCTGGACGAAGCAACCCTGGCGGCGAGCGATCACCCGGCGGGCGGGCCGGCGCCGGCCGCCGGCCGCAAGGCGAAATCGAAGGCGCGGGCAACCCGGCGCGGCAAAACGCTTGCCGGGCCCGCCCCGTCGGGCGCCGAGAACGTGGCGCCCGAGGTCCGGGAGCCGACCGCCGCCGCCGCGCCCATCAAGACACCCAAGGCCGGGGCGGCAAAGGCCGCGCGCAGCGGACCCGGTGGCTCGGCGATCCCCGCGTCACCGCTGCGCCCGACCACGGGCTGGAAGGGCGGTTCCGACACCAGGGCATGGCTGGGCGGTCTGGTCCTGGGCGCCCTCGTGATGGCGCTGGGCTTCGGCGGCGCGGTTGTGACGCGCGACGCCTGGCTTCCCGCGTTGGGCGGTGGCGCGGTGACGACCGTACCGGAGGGCCGCTTGAGCGAGCTCGATCAACGGCTCAGCGATCAGGCCGCAGCGCTGAGCGCTATCGACTCCCGCCTGGCGGCCTTGCCGAGCGATTCCACCTCGGGCACCTCGCCGGTGGTGGAGGCGGCGCTCCAGGCGCTGCAGCGCGACGCGGGCGATCTCGCCAAGCGGTTCAAAAGCCTGGAGCAGGAACTCGCCTCGGCCGCTGCTTCGTCGGATCAGCTTGCCATGGTTGCCCGGGCCAGCGAGGCAATGGACGGCCGGCTCGCCAACCTCGAGGCGCGCCTCGGCGACCTGGATCGACTGGAAAGCGAACTCAACATCCTGACCGCCCAAGTCAATTCGGGTCCTCGCGCCACCGCGGGCGACGTGGCGGTCATGCTGGCCCTGGTGCAGCTGCGCGAGCGCTTAAGTGGGCCGGCGCCCTTCGGTGCCGAGCTGGATGTATTGCGCGGTTTGCTCGGCGACGATGTGGCGCTCGCCGATCTCCTGGCGCCGCTCGACCGCCATGCGGCGAGCGGCGTGCCGTCGCTCGACACCCTGCGCCGCGACTTCGCCGAGGTCGCCGGCAAGGTCGTCGTCGCGGGCGCTGGCGGCGAAGGTGACGGCGTGATCGCCGGCGTGCTGCGCCGCCTGAGCGATGTGGTCACGGTGCGCCCGGTCGGCGAGGCCGAGGGCGACGACGCCGGCGCTATCGTGGCACGGGCGGAGGTCAAGCTGCAGAACGGCGACCTGGCTGGCGCGCTGACCGAGCTGGACGGCCTGTCCGGCGCGGCCGCCGAAGCCGCCGCGCCATGGCGGGCGCGGGCTGAGGCGCGGCTCTCCGTCGAGACGGCGATCGCCGCCGTGGTCACGCAGGTCATCGACCGCCTGGCGCCGGCGGACGGCTAGGTCATGCTGCGGGCCCTTATCTTCATTGCCAAGCTGGCGGTCGTGGTGGCCGTAGCCGTGGCGCTGGCCTACCAGCCGGGCAATGTCACCATCGAGCTGTTCGACCACAAGATCGATACCTCGGTCGGGATCCTGGTGCTGGTGGTCGCCCTGATCAGCGTCGTGGCGACTCTGAGCTACCGCTACTGGCGGCTCCTGCTCGGCGCGCCGGGCAACCTCGGCCAGGTGATCCGCGAGAGCCGGCGTCGGCGCGGCTACAAGGCGCTGACCCAAGGCATGGTCGCGGTTGCCGCCGGCGACCCGGACGAGGCACGGCGCTGGGCGCGCAAGGCGGAAGTGCTGATGGAGGAGCCGCCGCTGACCCTGCTGCTGTCGGCGCAGGCGGCGCAGCTCAACGGCGACGAGCAGGCGGCCAAGCGCTATTTCGAGGCCATGCTGGAGCGCGAGGAGACCCGCTTCATGGGCCTGCGCGGCTGCCTCATGCAGGCGATGCGCCAGGGCGACAACGAAACCGCGCTCAGGTATCTGAGGGACGCCCATGCGATCCGACCCAAGACGCCCTGGGTGCTGACCGCGATGATTGACCTGTCGGAGACGACCGGCGATCTCGGCGCGGCCGAGCAGGCGATCAAGAAGGCGGTGCGGCACAAGGCCCTGCCCGCCCCCGAGGGCGAGCGCAAACGCGCCGTGGTCTTGCTGGAGCAGGCCAAGGCGGCGCGCGGCGCCGGCGACGGCGAGCAGGCGCGCAAGCTGGCGGCGCGCGCGCGCAAGCTGGCACCGGCCCTGGTGCCGGCCACGGTGATGGAGGCGGAGCTCTTGATCGCCGGTGGACACTACAGCGACGCTCTACGACTGCTGCAACGGGCCTGGCCGGCTCAGCCGCACCCGGACCTGGTCCGGCTGTACCGCTCGCTGGCGCCTAACGGCGACCGCCTGGCGGAAATGACCCGCCTCGGTAAGCTGGTGGCGGGAGCGCCGGACCACCCGGAAAGCCGAATTGCGTTGGCCGAAACGGCACTGGACGCGGAACTGTGGGGCGAGGCGCGGCGCTATCTGGGCGAAGCGGCTGGCGACGCGCCCAGCGAGCGAATCTGCCGCCTGATGGCGCGGCTCGAGGAAAGCGAGCACGGCGACGGCGCGAAGGCACGCAGCTGGCTCGTCAGAGCCGGCACGGCGCCGCGCGATCCGGCCTGGGTGTGCCGCACCTGCGGTGCTTTGTCCAGGCAATGGGAGGCCCACTGCGGCGCCTGCCGCACCTTCGACGGCCTGGAATGGCGCCGCCCCGTGCAGGTGGCGGCCGAGCCCCTGCCGGGCGATGGCGCCGGCGGCAGCGCCGCACCGCGGGCCCAGATCGCGTCGCCCGGCGGCAACGGCAGCTCCCGCGCCGTCGCGCCGGGCGAGCCAAGCTTGCCGGAGCGACAGGTCGACGTCAGCGTGGCGCCCCGGCGCTAGGCTCTTACCCGGCCATTGACGGGGCCGGCGCCGCTGCATTACCTTCCGGCCGCAATCCGAACACCTCGTTGCCGCCTTAGCTCAGTTGGTAGAGCATCGCATTCGTAATGCGGGGGTCGTAGGTTCGAGTCCTACAGGCGGCACCACTCCCCTGATTGTCCATACCGGAGACATAGGTAACAGAACGTACCTAAGACATGGGTGACAACCTCGTGCGGAAAGCGTTGCGCTTCTGGGCGGCGCCTTCGGCCGCAAGTCGAAGCCCAACTTCGGCGCTGAGGCGGCGATCGTCTCGAAGGCCATCGGGGCGCCCGTCAAGGTGACCTGGACGCGCGAGGACGATGTGCGCAACGGCTACTACCATGCCGCCGCCGCGCAATACGTCCGGGCCGCGCTGGACGACAAGGGCCGGCCCAAGGCCTGGCACCATCGCACGGTCTTTCCGCCGATCATGTCGCTGTTCGAGCCGGGCCAGCGAAAGCCAGGCACCTGGGAGCTCGACTTCGGCCTCACAGACCTGCCCTACGACATCCCCAGCATCTGTATCGAGAGCGGCGAGGCGGACGTCCATGTGCGGATCGGCTGGAAGCGCTCGGTGCAGAACATCTTCCACGCTTTTGCGGTCAACTCCTTCACCAGCGAGCTGGCCGCGGCGGCCGGGCGCGACCATCTGGACTATCTGCTCGAGCTGATCGGCCCGGCGCGGCATATCGACCTGACCCAAGGCGGCGTGACGGAATACTTTAACTACGACGGTCCGATCGACCGTTATCCGATCGACACCGGCCGCCTGACCAACGTTCTGAAGCTCGCGGCGCAGAAGGCCGGCTGGGGCCAAAGCCTGCCGGCGCGGCGCGGCCTGGGGCTCGCCGTGCACCGCAGCTGCCTGACCTATGTCGCGACCGTGATCGCGACCGAGGTCAGCAAGGACGGCAAGCTCACCATCCCGCGCATCGTCATGGCGGTCGACCCGGGCACGGTGGTCAACCCAGACCGGGTCGCCGCGCAGATGGAAGGCGCCTGCATCTACGGCATGAGCGCGGCGGTCTTCGGCGAGATCACCGCCAAGGCGGGCCGTGTTCAGCAGGGCAACTTACACGACTACCCGGTGGCCCGCATGACCGACGCGCCTAAGGAGGTCGAGGTGCACATCGTCGAGAGCACGGCGCCGCCCGGCGGCGTCGGCGAGCCGGGCGTCCCGCCCTTCGCGCCCGCCCTGTGCAACGCGATCTTCGCCGCCACCGGCAAGCGCATCCGCGCGCTGGCGATCGCCAAGCACGATCTCAGCGAAGCCTAAGCGGCGCGGCCTCCGGCCATGGTCGCGGCCCTAGACGGAAGAGCTGGGCGCCGCATTGCCTTCAATCGCGCGGCAGGGTCTGGGCGTAGGACAGCACGTCGAGCGCGATCTGGAGGTCGAAGGCGCGCATCGCCGGCATGTCGGCATAGGTCTGGCCGTTCATGACCTTGTGGACCGCGCGCCAGGGATTGTCGGAAGCGACGCCGGCCAGGGTGCGCAGGTCGTCATCCTCGCCGGTGATCCAGGCCTGCCCCGTGAAGCCATGGCAGATGGCGCAGAGGTTCTGGAACACCATGCGCCCGCGGTCCCGGTCGCCGCGCACGACGCGGGTCAGGGGTTCGATGATCGCCTTCGAGTCGACCTGTCCCTTGCTGACGAACAGCGCCAGCGCCGAAACCGCGGCGTCGGGGATCATTTCCGGTGTGTAGCCGTGCGTCTTGTTGCGGATGATCCTGGCGATCTTCGCCGGATCGGCGCCGGCCATGCCGGCGATCCCCTTGATGCCGGTGGCGTGGCGCCCGCCGCCGTAGACCCCGTCCTTGCCCCGATAATCCCAGCCGTGGCATTCGACGCAACGCCAGGTGTCGGCGCCGCGGTAACGGCCCTGTTCCGGATAGGCGGGGTGCGTGCTCTCCGGCGGATCGAGCAGCAACGAGGCCCACCAGGTGTCGTAAAGGCGCCCGCCGTAGGCCAGCAGCCAGGCCTCGCTCGGGTCGGCCGGCGTCGAGGTCGAATAGCTTTGATAAAAGCCCATGTCGTCGTATTCGGCATCCTCGCTCTGGGCCAAGGCCGTGCCCGGCAGCACTAGGCCGAGCAGGCTGGCGAGCACAAACAGGCGCACCAGGGTGCGTTTTGGGGCGGGCGTATCCGCGGCGTTACGGCGTGCAAGCATTGAAGATTTCCTGTGACAGTTTCCCGAGCCGGGGACAGATGGGACATGCGCATGAGGCCACGAAGGGGCGCTTCCGCACATTGACCTGGGTCAAGGCGCCGAAAAACCCCTATCTGACCCAGCCAAGCGCCTGGCTGCGTCAGGTCGGACTATGCCGCGCCCAATTTCGCCTTTGGGGCCGGCTGGCTCATAGGTCAAAATAGTGTCAAACACGGCGCTGCCCGGCTATCCGCCCAGGCGGCCATGGCGCGCCAGCAGTTCGCGAAGGCGATTGTGCGGCAGGGCCAACACCG
>JBFJPL010000078.1:0-18265 GCA_041617155.1 Kiloniellales bacterium | reverse complement strand
CTTGCCTGACCCATCAACGCCGTGGACTTGAAAAACGCTCTTCGCAAGATCTAATCCGATCGTGGTAACTTCGCTCATAGGACGGCTCCCTTCCTAGCGGTTCATACAGCAACCGCACTTTGGCACATTGCGATGCCGGTGGTGGGAGCCGTCCACTGCATCAGGAGCGGACCTTACGAACGACAATATAGGTTGCGATTGTTTTGAAAATTGGGTGTACGGGAATCCTCTTCTTAGGCTCCGATTGCAGCCCCAAGATTCCTGCGGATGCGCAACGGTCGAGGGCGCAGGAGCTGGCGCCGCAGATGCCCCTTGGCTCCTCGTAAACGGATTGCCGGGTACCGGCGATGCCCGGCTTAGCCAGGGCACCGCCGGCGCCAAGTGCCACGGTCACGCAGGCGAGGACGCCCGCAGACAGACTTTTTGCCGCCTGCTTGCACCTTCGATCCGGCTTTTTCCGCGCGGACTAACGCTCCATGAACCCGTCCGAAAGGGTTCTCAGGAACGCCACGATGGCGTCTTCGGCCTCTTCGCTAAGCTCAAGGTTACCGAGTGGCACGCCCTCGAGGATGTCACGATTGACGTTGCGGTCGACCTCCGGCGGCGGCCAATTCTCTTCTGCGACATCACGCGTGTTATAGAAGTGGACCACTTGCTTCAGCGTCTTGAAGACGCCGTTGTGCATGTAGGCCTTGGGGAACAGCCCGCCCGGCCGGCGGTCGACGTTGCGTACGGTGGGAACCTTGTGTTTGCCGTCGTTGTCGTAGGCCTTGTCCGCCCACTCGTCACGGGTTCGCAGGAAGTCTCCCAGGCCGAAGTCCACGAAAGCCTCGCCCAGTGGATTGATCGGTGAGCCGTCGTCGAGCAGGACCTCGTCCATGTCGTAGAACGGATTCTCGGGGTTGATCGGCACGCCGATGTTTTCGAAAGTGAAATCCGTGAACAGAGGCGGCGTTCCTTCGGGTCCGGGAACATGGCTGACGTGGCACACCGCGCAGTACTCTCCGTACTCGATCAGACCGTCCCATTCTGTGTCGGTCAGGACTCCGAATGGGTCGAGGACAGCCTTGTCTCCTTCGGCGAGCCCGCAAGCCTCCGGCGTGTTTCCCGCGTCCAGGCAATCGGCCCAGTAGCCGTCGAACTTGGAGCTGAACGGGCTGACCTCGGGCGACTTCTCGTAACTGGCGATGGAGAGGCCGATCCGGTCATAGGTCGCTTCCACCGCGGCGGCGCTGCAATCCAGGGACCCGGGGCCCCAGACCTCCTCGAATAGGCCAGCGTATTTTGACTCCGCCACAGTGTTGCAGACCGCCTGCGTGCTTGGCATGTTCTGCTCCACCGGGTTCAGGAACGGCCCGAGTGCCTGGTCGGCGGCCGGGTTACCAAGTCTTTCCCCGGTAGCGCGGCCATCCCAGAAGTTGCCGCCAACGAACTCACCGCTCGACTCGTCGAGGTGGAACACCGGACTGAATGCAGCATAGGCCGTGGTCGGCGGTTTGCGGTTTCCGAAGCGCTGCGGAACCGCGCCACGATACACGCCGCCGTGAAGGTTGATCCCCGGGATTGCTCCCGTCCAACCCGCTGTGGGGCCGTGGCATGCGGCGCAGGCCATCCGAGGGGGATCCGAGATCTTGTCGAAGAACAATTCCTTGCCGAGCTGCTCGATCAGGCTCAGCCCTCCCCCGGAGCCGGCGCTGACAGCAGTGGAGCAAAGGAGGATTGCAGCCGAAGCAAAGGCTCCGACGGTGAGTTTCCTGATCATGACGTCTCCTCCTCATGCAATCAGGTTGGGTGGGATTGTGCTATCCATGGGAGAAGAAGACGGTCCGGATGTCATTGATCTGGCACAACCGAAGAGGCGATTTAGAACGGCCGCAATTTCAATTCACATGTCGCAGTTCAAGCTGCCTTCGCGGAGAGTTTTCGGGGTGACTACATTTGGCAACTCCTACCGAAGGTCGAGCGCGAATGTGGCCCTGATTGGGCAGTTCGGTCAGGGATTGGCTTTCTTCGTCGGGCGGATTTCGCGATCAAACAACCGGCACGATGAATGGTTCATGCTGTGAGGACGTGTCCAACCACAACAGACACGGGCGCCTAGTTCGCGTAATCCGAATGCATTTGAAGCAAGGCCCATTATAACGGCAAATAGCCCGGCCCAAGCCTATCTGGTGAGGTAGAGCCGAAGACACTGGTTAGCCGTAGCCCTCATGGCGGTAAGCGCTATCGCCGGTAGGTCGGCTCCGGGTCATCTTGCCCCGTACACTGGCGCAGCCAGCTACGTCCGGACCTGAGGGCACACTGGAAGGAATCAGTTCGAATCCGGACGTCGCGGCCAGAAGGCCCGAAGCTTAAGGCTAAGCGGACGTGCTTCTGGCCGCCGCCTGCGGCACCGCGGGCGTCGTGGAGCCCCGGCTGTTCTTCGCCGAAGCGAAGCACACGGTGACGCTCTACTACGGCGCCCGGGCGGCCTAGGCGGCGGGCATAAGGGCCCCATGAGTCGCGGTGCCCTCGCTAAGCACTAGGTCACTGCCATGATGACATGCCCTTGGATCTTTCCGGATACCGGGCCGTTGCCATGGCGCTCCGCAATGGCCTTGGTCGCTCGATCGGTGACGAATTCCAGCAGACTGGCGTCCCGCGCTTCGATCTCGTTGCGTAGCGGCGTTCCTTGGCAGTAAGCGACGGCCGGGTGGCGAGGCGACGGCGCGCGGCTTGTTTTCTCAAGCGTTGCGATCGAGATTCGGGAAAACCCCGCATGGCTCAATTCTTCACGGATCAGCTCGACATCGTGATAGCCATGCGGTGTGCGAGCGAGAAACCGCGGCGGGTCCTCGGGAAATACCAAGGCGGCTGCATCGGTTACGACCTTCGCGAACTCGTTTGCCTCGATCCGGTCCCAGACGTTGAACAGGAAACTGCCGCCCGGTTTGAGGACACGCCGTGCCTCGGCATAGCCGGCGACCCTGTCCGGAAAGAACATCACGCCGAATTGACAGCACACGGCATCGAACGACGCATCGTCGAAAGGCAAATCCAGGGCATCTGCCTGTCGCCAGGCGATGCGGCCATCTGTTGCCTGCCTGCTTGCGGCATGATCGAGCATCGGTTGATTGAGGTCCGTGACGACGAAACGGGCGTCGGAAGCAAGCCTGGGCGCCAGGGCGCGCGTGACCACGCCGCTACCCGCCGCCGTTTCCAGAACCGACTTGGGCGAGAACGCGACCGTGCGCTCCGCGAGGTCCTTCGCGAAGGCGTCAAAGATCAACGGGACCAAATAGGTGTCGTAGAGCTCCGGGATCGAACCCGCAAATACCTTGTCGCTTTCAGACATCGTAGGACTCCAAGCAACCGGCGAGGCCAACGGAAATTTCCTGCCGTCGGCTCGAGATTAGCCTTGCTACTGACCGCCTGCCATAGCTGATCGAATGGGCCGAGGGCCCCTCCGGGTCATACCCGGAAGTGCCGTCCGGTCGTGACGACCGGTCGCTTTGGCCCGAATGGCGGAGCTTTCCCGGCGTCGCTCCGAAAAGCCGGGTAGAGGCCCGCAAGCGACGGCACCGCACGCCATAGAATTTTCGCACGCCGGGGGCTATCCGCGCGGGAGATATCGACCGATCGGCTCTTTCTCCCGCCACGGAGCGGGAATGAGATTTGAATATCGCCCATAGGCGAAGGCGGAAGTTGACTCGACGCCGCATTGCCTGGGACGCAGACCGTGGTCCTTGACTCGGATAAATAGCGACTGTCAGAGTCAGTGTCGGGATTGGTCACGCGGGTGGAAATGGCAAACATCGGCAATGTCCATCACCGCAAAAAAATGGAACTTGCAAACATGGGAGACAAGACAATGAAGAAAACGTCTGGCGCTAAGACGCTGCAGGCGGCGAAGACGTTCAATCGCCGCACGATACTTAAAAGTGCGGCCGCCGCCGGTACCTTGGCCGCGGTCGCGCCCTATGTCCTGAGCGCGGAGGCGAAGGCGGCCTCCGGCGAGCTCAAGGTGCTGATCTGGACCGGCTACATCCCCGAATCGGTGCGCGAGAAATTCACCGCGGACACCGGCGTCAGCATCAAGGTCACCAACTACGGCTCAAACGAGGAACTGCTCAACAAGATGAAGGCCACCAAGGGCCGCGGCTTCGATATCATCAGCCCGACCCTGAACCGCGAGCCGCAGTGGCAGCCGCTCGGCCTGTTGCAGCCCTGGGACATGAACAAGGTGCCGACCGACAAGCTGGTCGCCGGATTGCTGAAGGGCTCCACCGATGCCTGGACCTGGGACGGCAAGAACTACCACCTGCCCTATGTCTGGGGCACCGAGGCCATGTCCTGGCGCACCGACAAGTGGTCGCGCGAATACAAGGACCTGACCTACGGCGACCTCTGGCTGCCGGAGATGAAGGGCAAGATTCAGGGCCGCCCGCATTCCATGATGGCCGGCATCGGCCTCTATCTGGACCGGATCGGCCAGCTGCCGTCCAACCGCATGCTGGATGCCTACAAGGACGAAGACAACATGCGCCGGATCTGGGGCGAGATCACCAAGTTTGCGGTCGAGCACAAGCCCTGGGTCAAGCAGTTCTGGAACGACCACAACTCCCAGAAATCCGGCTTCATGCAGAACGGCGTGGTCATCGGCCAGACCTGGGACGGCCCGGCTCTGGAGCTCAAGAAGGAAGGCAAGCCGGTCACCTACATGGCGCCGCAGGAAGGGGCGTTCACCTGGCTGGACGGTCTGTCGATCCCGATCGGCGCCCGCAACATGGATGCCATCTACGAGTTCCTCAAGGTCGTCTTTACGCCCGAGGTCGGCGGCATGCTGGGCAACGAGACCGGCTACAACCCGGTCGCGATCGGCTCCTCCGATCACCTCAGCGCGGCCTCCAAGAAGGCCTTCGAGGAGGCCTATCCGGACGACGCCCTCGATAAGCTCTGGTGGTGGCCGGCCGAGCCGGTGTGGTACGCCGCCGCGCGCGCCGAGTTCCGCGACAAGTTCGTCGCGGCCTAGGCTTTAGAAACGCCGGCAGGCAGCGCTCCCGTCCCTCTTGGACCGGGGCGCTGCTTCGGTGGCGTTTGCGGCGGGCTGATTCAACGTTGGGGGCTAGGGCGAGATGAGCGCAGATGTCGAACTCGACCACGTTACGATTCGCTTCGGCGAGTTCACCGCGGTAAGCGACGCCAATCTCAGGATCGAGGACGGCGAATTCTTCAGTTTCCTGGGGCCGTCCGGCTGCGGCAAGACGACGATCCTGAGATCGGTCTCCGGGTTTCTCGACCCGACCGAAGGCGAGGTCAGGATCGGCGGCAAGAACATGTGGGGCATCGGCCCCAACAAGCGGCCGACCGCGCTGATCTTCCAGAACCTGGCGCTGTTCCCGCTGATGTCGGTGGCCGACAACATCGCCTTCGGGCTGGAGGTGCGCGGCGTCAGCAAGTTCGAGCGCCGCAAGCGGGCCGACGAATTGCTCAACCTGATCGCCCTGTCCGATCAAGGCGATAAGCTGGTTTCCGCCCTGTCCGGCGGGCAACGGCAGCGCGTGGCCATTGCGCGGGCGCTGGCCGTGGAGCCCGAAGTGCTTCTGCTCGACGAGCCGCTTTCGGCGCTCGATCTGAAGCTCCGCCAGCACATGCGCAGCGAACTCCGGGCCATCCAACGGCGGGTCGGTATCACCTTCATCTACATCACCCACGACCAGGGTGAGGCGCTGACCATGTCGGATCGGGTTGCGGTTATGAGCGCCGGCATCGTTCAGCAGATTGGCGATGGTGCGACCATCTATAACAATCCCAGGACCGCTTTCGTCGCCTCCTTCGTGGGCGAGAACAACCCGTTCTATGGCCGGGTCAGCAAGGCGGATGGCGAGTTCGCCGTGATCGACAGCCAATTCGGCCCGCTGCGTGGGCGCAACGACCAGGGGCTCTCCACCGGTGACAACGCCATTATGTTCGTCCGGCCCGAGGCCTTATCGCTAATGAACGGCGAGGCGAAGGACGAGAACGTGATCGAAAGCGTGGTGGTGAACGAGGAGTTCGAAGGCCACTTCGTGAAGATCTACCTCAAGGGCGAAGGGGCCAAGAACATCGGCCTTTCGGTCACCAACGACGGCTCAGTCCCGCGGCCCGAGGCAGGTCAGACGGCGCGGGTCGGCTTCGATGCGACGCGCGCGATGGCCCTGCCGGTCGGGGAGATGGCAGATGAGTGAGTTCATCGGCATCTTTTTGGCGGTGCTGCTGGCGATTTTGATCGCGCCGCATGCGCAAAAGCATGCCGATAGAATCTGGGCCGCGGTTACGCGGATCAACTTCGTTCAGCGCAACGGCGTCTTCATCTCGACCTATCTGATCGTGGCGGTGGTGACCTGGACCGTCGTCATGATCATCCTGCCGCAGCTCTACATGGTCGATTTCTCGTTCCGCTTCAATCTCCTGCCGGCCGACATCGGCGGCCCAAAGGACACCTATACGCTGGAGCAATACCGCTATCTCCTGTTCGGCCGGGCCGGCGACGAAGACGCGATGAACTGGCTTCACCTGCAGGTCTTCGGCCGGACCATTCTGGTCAGCGTGCTGGTCACCCTGTTCGACTTCGCGATCTGCTATCCGATCGCCTACTACATGGCGCAGGTCGCCAAGGGCGGTCAGGCGCGACTGCTGGTGCTCTGTCTGATCCTGCCGTTCTGGGTCAACGAGATCCTGCGCGCCTTTGCCTTCAAGATCCTGTTCGGCACCGGCGGCGTGACCAACGTGGTCTTGATCTGGCTGGGCATTCTGGACGAGCCGTTCGACTTCCTGAAGGCCGATGTCGGCCTCTATGCGGGGCTCAGCTACGCCTACATCCTGCTGATGATCTTCCCGCTGTTCAACGCGATCGAAAGCCTCGACCACAACCAGGTGGAAGCGGCGCGCGATCTCGGCGCGCCGTGGTGGCGGATCCACTTCCGGGTGGTCATGCCGCACGCCAAGCCGGGCATCGCGTCGGGCTGCACCATGGTCTTCATGCTCTGCGCCGGCGCCCTGGCGGCGCCGCAGATCCTTGGCGGCCCCTCCAGCCTGTGGTTCACGCAGATCATCTATCAGTGGTTCAACACGGGCGGCAACTGGCCTCGGGGCTCGGCCTATGCCTTCGTCCTGTTGCTGGTCTGCATTGTCTTCGTCATGGCGGTCATGCGGATCTTCAAGGTCAGGTTCGGGGAGATCGCGAAATGAGCTCCAAAACCGTCATGAAGCTCATGGTCGGCTTCTACGTGTTTCTTTTCTTCGCCTACCTTTTCGGACCATTGCTGATGATGGGGGCTTCCGCCTTCAACGTCAGCAGCTTTCCACAGGTCGCGCCCTGGGAGGGTTTCACCTTCCAGTGGTTCGGCGCCCTGGTCGACAACAGCGCCATGGTCGAGGGCATCGTGAACAGCCTCTGGATCGGACTCGGCGTGATCTGCCTGTCGGTCCCGATCAGCCTGGCGGCGGCGCTGATGATGACCCAGATCTATCAACGGCTGCAGCCGATCTACTATGTCATCGTGGTCTCGCCGGTGCTCATGCCGGGCGTCATCCTGGGCATCTCGACCCTGGTGTTCTGGGACAAGCTCGGCGTTCTGGCGAACGCCGAGTATGAGTCGATCTTCTACAACGGCATGTTCCTCACCGTGGTCGGTCAATCGACCTTCATCTCGGCCTATTGCATGCTGATTTTCCTGGCCCGCCTGCAGCGCTTCGACCGGACCCAGGAGGAAGCGGCGCTGGATCTGGGCGCGACCCACACCCAGGTCTTCTGGAAGATCCTGATCCCGTTCCTGCGCCCGGCGGTCTTCTCCGCCGCGGTGCTGGCGTTCCTGACGTCGTTCGAGAACTACAACACCACGGTCTTCACGATCCAGGCCGAGAGCACGCTGACCACGGTCCTTTCGGGTCAGATTCGCCTGGGCACGAAACCCGACGTGAGCGCCTTGGCCGTGATCATCATCGCCATCACCCTGGTCGGCGCATCGGTTCACGAAGTCTTGCGGCGGCGGGAGATGGCCCGGGAAGAGGCCGCGCGGGAAGCGGCCAAGCGGGCGGAGGCGGCGGCTGATCTGGCGCTCACGGCAAAACCGATCGCCGCGGCCTAGCGCAGCGAAGGCGAGGAATTCCTTTCGGGAAAGGACGAAGGCCGGAACCCGGACGAGCTATTTCGCGGGGCGTCTGCCCTAGCTGGCCAGGCTCCGGCCTACCTCTTCTTAGAGCGAGCCCTTGAAGGCCTGGGCCGGCTTGAAGCCGACCGACTTGCTGGCCTTGATCTTCATCTGCTGGCCAGTTTGCGGGTTGCGCCCCATGCGGGCCGCGCGCTTCCTGACGCTGAACTTACCAAAGCCGGGAACCTGAACTTCGCCGGCTCTCTTGCAGGTCATCATGATGTTCTCGAACACACTGTCGACGGCCTCGCGCGCCGCGGTCTTGGTGCAACCGGTCACGTCGGCGATGATTTCCGCCATATCGTCTTTGCTACTCATATTACCCCTCGCTATGTAGGACGTTGGTAGGTCAACTTGCCATGGGTCGTTCGCCAAGAAGACACCAAATCGTGACTAAAAGGTAAACCGGCCGGCTGGCTCTCAATCGAGCTAAATCCAAGCTTTCAGGCCGGTGGCGAGCGGTCGGTCGGGAAGCGGCGCGTGACAAGCTACCTGAAGAACTCACCGATCACCTCCTTCTTGGTGTCGATCGACACCTGGGAAAGCACCGCCTTCCTGCCGGCCTGGGTCCAGCTCATCTTGAGATATACCGGTCTCTCGTATCGCAGTACGTCCATATAGGCCCGATAGTGCGCGATGTCGATATAGGATGTGACGCTTTGCGCCGCGTGGTCGCCCACCGGCTTCGGCGGTTGCGCGCCGTCATATCGCTCGAACACCGTGACCCCGCGATTGACGTTGTCGTCGTCATAGAGACGCACGGTCATGTAGGAATGGCCGTGCTCGCCGTCTTTCCGGGTCAGGAGTTGCACCGTGTATCTTGTAATGCTGTGAAGCGTGACCGGCATCCTTGCCCCCGGCAAAGTGATTGGAACGTCATTCCCCTTGCCGGCAAAAGTACCAGAAACCAACTGTCGATGACATAAGATGACATAAGAAGAAGGTGGCGAAACGGCTTATGGGTCTATATCAGAGCTATCTTCTCCCGCGCCTGCTGCACCTTGCCATGAAGAACCGGGAGGTGTCCGATCAGCGCAAGCGAATCTTGCCCGCGGCGCGCGGCCGGGTGCTCGAGGTCGGCATCGGCTCGGGCCTCAATCTGCCGTTCTATTCAAGCGACGTAACCTCCGTGACCGGCGTCGATCCGTCGCGCGCACTCTTGGCCATGGCCCATAGGGCCGCGCCGGCCGTGCCCTTCGCCGTCGAGTTGGTCGAACGGGGCGCGGAGGACTTGCCGTTCGAAGATCGCAGTTTCGATAGCGTGGTGACCACCTGGACCCTGTGCAGCATCGCCGAGGCCCGCGATGCGCTCGGCGAGATGCGGCGTGTCCTGAAACCCGGCGGCGAGCTGATCTTCATGGAGCACGGCCTGTCGCCCGATCGGCGAGTTGCGGCCTGGCAGCGACGCCTGAACCCGCTGTGGCAGCGGATCGCCGGCGGCTGCAACCTCGACCGCCCGATCGACCTCTTGGTGCGCGAGGCGGGCTTTGCGATCGGCCATCTGGAGACCGGCTATCTGATCAAGGGCCCAAGACCCCTCACCTACCAGTTCGAAGGCCGGGCCACGCGTGGTTGACAGGGGGCCTTGCGGCGGCCGATCTGGACGCTAATCTGCCTATCCTGTGCCAATCGCCGCCGGGCCGACCCATGTTGCCACCGGATTTCACCATCCTGGACTACGCCGCGGTCGCCTGGTACCTGGCCTGCTGGCTCGGCTATACGATCTTTGCCGATTACAGCCCCTATCGCAGGCACACCATGACCGCGGTGATGGGCGGCTACCGCCGGCGCTGGATGTCGGTCATGCTGGCTCGCGAGAACCGCGTGGTCGACACCACGATTATCGGCAATCTCTTGAACGGCACGGCCTTCTTCGCGTCGACCACGATCTTTGCCATCGGCGGCCTGCTGGCGGCCCTGGGCGCGACCGACAGCGCGATCGCGATTCTGCAAGACCTGCCGTTCGCCGTGGCGCCGTCGCGCGCGGCCCTGGAGCTGAAAATGCTCTTGCTGGTGACCACCCTGGTGTTCGCCTTCTTCAAGTTCGCCTGGTCGTTTCGCCTGCTCAACTACTGCTCGGTGCTGATCGGCGCCATGCCGCTCGAGGCGGCCGGCGACCCCGAGGCGGAAAAGATGGCCGGCCAGGCGGCCAACGTGAACATCTTGGCCGCGCGCCACTTCAACCAGGGTGTCAGGGCCTATTTCTTCACCCTCGCCGCGCTCGGCTGGCTGGTCCACCCGATCCTGTTCATGGTCACCGCCACGTGGGTGGTTTTCGTGGTTCACCGCAGGGATTTCCGCTCGCGCGCC
The DNA here is from genome assembly GCA_041617155.1 of Kiloniellales bacterium. Classification (GTDB taxonomy): domain Bacteria; phylum Pseudomonadota; class Alphaproteobacteria; order Kiloniellales; family JAKSDN01; genus CAMYKD01. The sequence continues at coordinate 7,784 of JBFJPL010000078.1, read as the reverse complement.
CGGGGCTTCATCCGCGAAGAGGCCGGTTCATAGCCCGATTATTAGAGACCGGTGTTCCTAGCCCGCTCAGAGGCTGTGCGCCGCCTCGGCCAGGTTCTTCAGCTTCTCGATCGCCCGCTCGCGGTCCAGCAGGCCGAGGCCGCAGTCGGGCGCGGCGATCAGGCGCGCCGCGTCGATGTGCTCAAGCGCCGCCTCCAGGCGGGCGCGGATCTCGGCCACAGACTCGACACGGCTCTTGGCGATCGCGACGACGCCGAGGATAACCTTGGTTTGGGCGAAACGTTCCAGCAGGGCGAGATCGTTCGGCCGGTGGGCGTCCTCGATCGAGACGATATCGACGGCCGACCGCTCGACCGCGTCGGCGAGCTGGAAATAGCTCCCGGGGTCGGCCTTCGGATAGTCGTCGCGATCGAGCTTGTCGGGATAGCCGCAGCACATGTGCATGACCCGTTGGACCTCCGCCGGCACGCCATGGAAGCAGCGGTCGAGGTTCTCGATGCCATAGTCGAGCGCCTGCTTCGGCTTGCGGGCCAAAACCGGTTCGTCGACCTGGATCCAGATGCAGCCGGCCTCGGCCAAGGCGCGGATTTCCGCGTTCAGGGCCGCAGCCAGATCGGCGCCCAGCTTGCGATCGTCGTTGTAGTGGACGTCGGCGGTCGTGTCGGTGATCGTCATGGGACCCGGCATGGTGATCTTGACCGGCCGGTCGGTGAAGGACTGGGCCACGCGCCAGTCGTGCGGCAAGAAGGGCTGACCGGCCTTGACCGGCCCGACGATACTGGGCAGATCGGCCTTGTAGGTGCCGCCGCGTACCTCCTTGGCGGTCAACCGGTCGAAGTCGATGCCGTCCAGGTGCCGGCAATGGTAGTGGATGTAATTCTCGCGCCGGACTTCGCCGTCGGTCGGAATGTCGATGCCGGCGTGCACCTGGTCGTCGATGATCTCCTGTGCGCCGCGCGCGAACAGGGCCTCCGCCTCGTCGCCCAGACGCTCGAGAGCCGCCGCATAGCCGGCTGTCGGATCGCGGGTATCGGGCCCGGAGGCGTTGCGGAACCAGTCGGGGATCGGCACGTAATCGGGTTTGGGATAGGCACCGATCGTCGTTGTAACAAGCGGCATAGGACGTAACTCCCCTTCAGCCACGAAGTTATCTGGCGGCGCGGACGATCCCCAGAAAGTGCTTCGCCGCTTTCACGCCGTCGGTTTCGCACCAGGCGCGAAAGCCTCCCAGGCCCCGGTTGCTCCATTCCCGGTCCGCGTCGACCCATCCGGCAATGCGCAGGGCCTTGGCCTGTTCTTCGCTGAGGCCCGCGCGGGACGTCAGATCGGCGATCTCGCGATGGTATCCGAATTCCACTTCCGGGGTCAGCAGCCCGCAATAGCTTGTCACCGCCAGGTCGTAGACGACGTCGCGAAGAGTCCTCGGCTCGGCGCCCGGTGACTCAGATGCATAGAGAGCGCAAAGAGAAAGCGCCGCCACGGTCAGACAGGAACCGTGACGGCGCTTTGCGTAGAAATTGGGCATGCGGACTCGACGGACTGCTGGCCGGTCCGAAGCTTCAATGGTGCTTCAATACACCCCTCAGCTTGTCCACCATCTCGTCGATGTGCTTCTCCTCGCAGACCAGAGGCGGCGAGACCAGGATGCAATCGCCGGTCACCTTGGTCATGAGGCCGGCGGCAAAGAGCTCCTGCGTCAAAACGAGGCCGCGCTGCCCGGGCCCGTTCAGCGGCGCCACATCGATGCCGGCCAGCAGGCCGTAGCCGCGGATATCGGTCACCACCGGCAGGTCCTTGAGCGAATAGACCGCCTCCAGCAGGCGCGGGGCCATCTTGGCCGCGCGCTCGAACAGGCCCTCTTCCTGGTAGATCGTCAGCGCCGCGTGCGAAGCCGCGCAGGCGACCGGGCACCCGGAATAGGTATAGCCGTGGAACAGCTCGATCGAGGTTTCCGGCGAGGCCTGCGTGATGGTGTCGTAAATCTTTTCGCTGCAGGCGACGGCGCCCATCGGCACCACGCCGTTGGTCAGTGCCTTGGCCATGGTCATCATGTCGGGCACGACGTCGAAGCTGTCGGCGCCGAAGGGCTTGCCGGTGCGCCCGAAGCCGCAGATCACCTCGTCGAAAATCAGCAGGATGTGATGCTGGTCGCAAATCTCCCGCAGCCGGTTCAGGTAACCCTTGGGCGGCACCAGGACGCCGGTCGATCCGGCGATCGGCTCGACGATGCAGGCCGCGATCGACTCCGCGCCATGCAGATCGACGAACCGCTGCAGGTCATTGGCCAACTCGGCCCCGGTCTCGGGTTGGCCAAGGGTGTACTTGTGCTCGGGCAGCATGGTGTGGCGCAGGTGGCAGACACCGGGCAGGCCAAGGCCGAAAGCCTTCTTATTGTTGATCATGCCCGCGACCGAGATGCCGCCGAAATTGACGCCGTGGTAGGCGCGTTCACGGCCCACGAGGCGCATGCGCTGCCCCTCCCCTCTGGCCCGGTGATAAGCCAGGGCGATCTTCAAGGCGGAATCGACCGATTCGGACCCGGAGTTGGCGAAGAACACGTGGTTCAGGTCGCCCGGAGTCATGGAGGCTATGCGCCGGGCCAACTCGAACGACGCCGGATGGCCGAACTGGAACGGCGGTACGAAGTCGACCTCCAGCAGCGCCTTGTTGACCGCTTCGGCGATTTGCGGCCGGCCGTGGCCGGCGGCTACGCAGAACAGCCCGGCCGACCCGTCAAGGATCCGTTCACCTCGTTCCGTCGAGTAGTACATGCCTTTGGCGCCGGAAATCATCCGGGGATTGGCCTTGAAGTGCCGGTTCGCGGTGAACGGCATCCAATGCTCTTCGAGAGAATTGGCGAGCTGCACGACCTTGTTCATGGCGCAGAGTCCCTATCAAACAGTGCTTGTGAGGATTAACTTTAAGCACCTGCGGTGTGGCCACGCTAGGTCCAATTCACCACGATCCGTAAGGCCAGAAAACAGGTTTTTTCAGGCGCCCCGGCGGCGCCGGAGCCCGGGTCGGACGGTTGACGGTTTGGGCGGAGATCTTTGGTGCCGGCCCGGCTCGGGACGATTTTTGCCCGGGTGGCCTCAATGCACTCGCCGTGCGGTCAATTCGATGCCGGGTTTTCGTCGTTCTCATGCCTTCCCAGGCGTACGCGTAGCGCGTCGAGTGCCAGGCCGATCACCAATGTCAATGCGATGACGATCGCGGCGACCAGGAACGGATCGAAAAGCAGAAACTCGGTCAGGGATTCCAACGGAACGCTACTTTGATCTCCGGTTTGTTGCGCCCAACTGCTGCCGGAATCGATGCCAAAAGCAGCGGTCGTGGCGGTAACAGAGATCACACGAAGGTGACGCAAGAGTCTTCTCCTTGCCTGACGGCTGCCGCACACCTTGGTACCGCGGTTGGGCCGGTCTCGCCGCAGCCGACCCCGACAAGCATGCCTCTACTTTCAACTCGATCGGCCGGCCGGTTGAGATTTCCGATACCCATGTCCTGCAACCGAATATGCTCGTAGCTTGTATAAGCAATAAATTACCGATGAATTAAATACATTCTAAGATATTGAAAATCTGCGCATACTAAACCAGTATTTTTGTAATAACACGCCTATAAGTAGAAACTCTTGGACGATTTTTTCTGTCAAAATGTACTTCTACACTTTCTCGAACGGCAACGCTGGCCGATGACCGCTTGGTCTTCGGGTTTCAGAGAACCTTCCCCGGGTTCATGATGCCTTTGGGGTCCAAGGTTTGCTTTAATGCGGACATCAGGAACAGCTCCTCTGTCGATCTATAGCGGCGGAGTTCGGCTTTCTTGAGCAGCCCGATGCCGTGCTCGGCGCTGAAACTGCCGTCGAGCGCCATGGCCAGGTCGTGGATCGCGGCCGATACCCGCTCGCCGTGGGCCAGGAAGGCCGCCGGGTCGTCGCCGGGCGGCTGAGTCAGGTTGAAATGAATGTTGCCGTCGCCCAGGTGGCCGAAGGGTGCCACCCGCACGTCGGGAATGGCCTGCTCGGCCAGAACGGTGGCCTTGGCCAGAAACTCCGGCACCCGCGAAACCGGCACCGAAATGTCGTGCTTGATGCAGCCGCCGGCGCGCTTCTGCGCCTCGGGAATTCGTTCGCGCAAGGCCCAGAGTCGCTCGGACTGCGCCTCGCTGGCCGCGATCACCGCGTCGATCGCCTCGCCCGCCTCGAAGGCCTCGCCCAGCACCGACTCGGCCAAGGTCGAAAGGCCGTCACCGTGTTGGCCCGACGCCAGCTCGATCAGGACATAGTGCTGATAGCTTTCCTGGAAAGGGTCGCTGTTGCCGGTCAGCTCTTCGAGGACCAGGTCGAGGCAGGTCCTGTGGACATACTCGAAACTGGTAACCGAATCGCCGCTCCTTTCGCGAAAGCGTGAGAGCAGCCGTGTCGCCGCCTCGGGGTCGGTCACGGCCGTGAAGAGCGTGCAGCTTTGGGCCGGCCGGGAAAAGAGTTTAAGCACGGCGGCCGTGATGACTCCCAGAGTCCCTTCGGCACCCAGAAAGAGCTGCTTCAGGTCATAGCCGGTGTTGTCCTTGCGCAGGCGCCGCAGACCATTCCAGACCGTGCCGTCGGGCAACACGACCTCGAGCCCCAGGACCAGATCCCGGGCGTTGCCGTAGCGCAACACCGCGATACCGCCGGCATTGGTCGAAAGATTGCCGCCGATCTGGCACGACCCCTCGGCGGCCAGGCTGAGCGGAAACAGGCGCCCGGCTTCGGCCGCGGCGGCCTGCACCTGAGCCAGGACACAGCCGGCTTCGACCGTGATGGTGTAGTCCAGTGGGTCGAGCTCGCGAACCCGGTTCATGCGGCCGAGCGATAGCAGGATCTCGCCGCCCTCCATCCCCGGCACGGAACCGCCGACATAGCCCGTGTTGCCGCCCTGCGGGACCACGCCGACTCCCGCATCGGCACAAATCTTCACCACGGCCACGACCTGCTCGGTCGAGGCCGGACGCAGCACCAGAGGGGTCTTGCCGTGGAACAAGCCGCGCTCATCGTTGACGTAGCGCGCCATCTCCGACTCGGCTTCGATCCAGCCCTTCGGTCCGACGGCGTTCTTCAACCTGGCGATAATCGGTGCGGGCACCGAGGGCGCGCTCATGGCAGCGCCGCCTTCACCAGTAGGCCATGGCGTCTTGGTAGAGTCCAGAAAGCGCCTCGCGGCTGATTTCTCGCGGCGCGTTTTCCAGCAGGCGGCGTTGCGGGTAGGCGCCTTCGGTCAAAGCCGGAATGTCCTCCGGCGTGTAGCCGACGCCCGAAAGCCCATTGGGAATTTCCGTTGCCTTCATCAAGGACACGATCTGGTTGGACAGGACCTCGCCCGCATCGTCGTTGCCGGCGCCCCGCACGTCGGCGCCGAGCCATTCGGCACCGGCCAGGTGGCGGTCGGGGCAGGCCGGCGCGGTGAAGCGGAACACCGAGGGCGCGTTGACGATCACCGACATGCCGTGTGGCACGATCGGCGCCTCCTGCGGATAGCCCGCGGGACAGAAGTCGCGCACCAGTCCGGAGACCGAATAGGACATGCCGTGCGGCGCGTGGCAGCCGGCGTTGCCGAAGGCGATGCCGGCCAGGGTCGCGGCCCACATGAGCTGCTCGCGCGCCTCGCTGTCGGCGGCGTCGGCGACCGCGCGTACGATGTAGCTGCCGATAATCCTCAGAGCTTCGCGGCAACCCAGGTCGCTCCAGGGATTGGCGCCCTGGCTCATGGGCCGCAGGCTGGGCCGCTGCGGCGCCTTGCGCCGGCTGTAGGGAATCGCGGTATAGGACTCCAGGGCATGGCTCAGAACGTCGAAGGCGCTGGCCGCCACGACCCGGTCCGGGAGTGTCGCCGTGGTCGTGGGGTCGATCAGAGCCTGGGTCGGCCTGAGCCGGCGCGAGACGATCCCGGTCTTGGCCCTCATGGCGAGCAGGTCGAAGATCGCGATGCCGGTGCATTCGCTGCCGGTGCCGGATGTGGTCGGACAGGCGATATGCGGTTTGAGGGGGCCCGGCACGGGCTGACCGCCGCCGATCGGCGCGTTGACGTAAGTCAGGAAATCCGCCGGATAGCTCGCGTAAAGGTTGGCCGCCTTGCAGGTGTCAATGACCGAGCCGCCGCCGACCGAGAGGAAGCCGTCGACCTTGGCCTCTTGGGCGAAGCGGGTGGCCGTCAGAAACGACTCGTCGGTCGGCTCGACCCGGACCTCGTCGTAGAGCGCGACCTCGACGCCGGCTTGCTTCAGGGAGCGCAGCACCACGGCGACGTGCCCACTATCGGACAAGCCCTTGTCGGTGATCACGGCGATGCGGCCGAGGCCGAGTGCTCTGGCATGATCACCCGCCTCGGACAGCACGCCATTGCCGAAAATGATCGAAGAGCTATCGACGGAAAAGGCGTCGTCGCCGCCCTCCTGCGGCGCGTAGTAGTGGCAACAGGCCATGGTTTCCTCCCGGTTTTCGGCCGCGGTGGCTGGGAATCTATCCGAAAACTGTCGGTGCGCGGTAGCACAGCTTGCGCGACAGAACCAAACGCGACAGTGATGAGACGATGAATCTCATTCTGCAAAATTTGCGGGACCAATGACAGACCAATAAGGCGAGCATGGGAGGAAGTCACGCATGTTGACGGACAAACTCAATCACATCTCGCGTTGGGTTCCGTTCCTCCGTGTCAAGCCGTTTGGCTGGTCGTCGACCCTTCTGCCTACCGGTCCCTTGAACGGGTCGACACCCGCGCGACGCGCCAGCCCATGACCCGGGTCGTCGCCCGCTAGCATCCGCCGACCCTGCGGGAAGGCGCCCTGCGGCTCACTGGGCCGCTGGCCGGGAAACCTGGCGGACTCGGGCTGACGACGACTGGTGGGTCCTGCCGGTGCCGCGCTATGCTTCGGGGCGCAACGCCAGGGAGCCATCGTCGAATGTCCAGAAGCCCATCCTCCGTCGGCTATCTCGCCGTTTGGTTGGTTTCCAGTCTCGTTCTCACACTGACGTCGGCCGGTCCCGCCGCGGCCCAAGTGGAAGTCGCGCGGTTCGAACTTGCGGTCGAGATCACCTGGAGCGCCGGGACGGCGCCGCTCGACTTCCCCGGCTCGGCGCACCTGTCCGGCCTGATCGGGGCGACGCACAACGCCAGGTATGTGCTGTTCCGCGACGGTCACACGGCGTCGAGCGGGCTGGAGCTGGTGGCCGAGAACGGCCGTGCCGCGCTCCTCAAGGCCGAGTTCGCCGAGGCCCTGCGGCGCGGCCGGCTCGGTGAGGTAATCGAGGGGCCGGCGCTGGCCCGGGTGCCCGGCAGGATCGGCACCCGGTTCGAGGCGACCAAGGACCACCCGATGCTCTCCTTCGTGACCATGCTCGCGCCAAGCCCCGATTGGTTCACCGGCGCCGCCGATATCGCCCTGTTGGTGGACGGCAACTGGATCGACCAAGTGGAAATCGTGCTCTGGGCCTGGGACAGCGGCACCGACAGTGGCGCGACCTACAGCGCGCCGAACCACGACACCCAGCCCCGGCAGTCCGTCCGTCTGCTCTCAAGCCGCCATTTCCTGAGCGAGACCGGGCTTGTCGCCGTCGGCAAAGCCACGGTGCGCCGGATCCTGCCGTGACGAATCGACCCCGAAGCCCGGTCTCGCCCAACCCGGCTAGTGGTCTAAATCAAACATATGGTACCCCTAGGATCGCCTTTGCCGTTTGCTCGGGTGGAAGACGCGCGCGGGCGATGCCGTGCGCATCGTCAAGCGTGTCTGACGCCCCGAGGAAACGG
>JBFJPL010000077.1:0-18510 GCA_041617155.1 Kiloniellales bacterium | reverse complement strand
GATGCACACGGCATCGCGTCGCGGCACCGTCCTAGCCCAAGGCCTTGAAAACGCGGTGCAGCCCGTGACCAATACTCGGACAGGCTCCTAGTGGCCGTATTTCGCCTTGGGCCGGTCCTGCCAGAGCGCCGCCGCCCGACCCTCGGCCTGGTCCGGGGTTCCTGCCTTGCCCGTGAGCTTTAGGGCTAGTGCGACAGTGCCGGTGATCGCTGCCTCGGCCGCCGGGGCTTCGCGTTCACCGCGCCACAAGGCGACGACACCAGCCGGATCCAACGGCTCGTCGCGCCAGGGGAAACGGACGGCCGGCAGCAGCGCTGGCCAGTTTTCCTCGCCTGCGACTCCGCCCGACAGCGTGGCCACGCGGCAGGGTTTTTCCGGGTTGCGCTGGACCTCGCCACCACCGCCCTTGAGGATTGCCGTCCGGGGCTGGCCTAGCAGTCGGGCGGTTTCCCGGTGCACCGGCAGATAGGTCGGGTGGAACACGCCCTGGAGCTGGTACCGCGCGCCCGGCGGGTTCAGTTCACGGCAAAATGTGTTGGCCGGCGAGCGCACGCCCAGAACCGGCCGCAACATGAACAAGGCGCCAAGCGACGGGCACAGCGAGTCGACGGGAAGATAGGCGAATTTGCCCGCCTCCAGCGCCCGCGCCGCGTCCTGGAAGGAGCACGCGGGTGCCAGACCCAGCGCGGCCAGGGTCTTGGGTGTCGTTACCGGCCCGACACCGGCGATTCCGTGCATGGCGACCTTGACGCCGGTTTCGGCCAGCAACAGGGCGGCCAGGATGAAATAAGGCAGCTGCTTGTGGCGATCGGCATAGGACGGCCAATCCAGGTCGGCCCGAAGCTCTTTTGGAACAGCAAGCTTGGCCCGGGCGGCCCGGACGAAGCCGGCCAGTTCGGCCGGCGTCTCGCCGCGCAGGCGCAGGACCACCAGAAAGGCGCCGAGCTGCTCGGGCTCGACCCGGCCCTCCAGGATCATGCCCATGGCCTCGGCCGCCTCGCTCTCAGTCAGGGAGCGGGAAAGGGTCGGTCCGCGTCCGATAGTCCGTATAAATTCGGCAAAGGGGTGATCGGCACGGCCGGACAGCCCGCCATCGCTTTCCTGCGGTTCAGCCGCCGCCGGCCTCTTGGCTATGGGCGCGCCAGCGCTTGCCTGCAACATCGGCGATCCTCCCATTTCCCGCGGTCCACACCGCCTCGAAGGTAGAGGGCAGATCCTGCCCCATGCCTTGATATCGATCAATGTTTGCCCGGCTGTTACAGGCTAGCCTTTGGCCGCTTTTGTAAGGATAACCCTGTATGAAGCCGAATACGCCAACACCGCGGCGCGAAGCTTCACCGGCCCCGCCGACGAACTGCGGCTGCAAATCGTCTAAATCGGCGTCGACGCGACGTATCGAGCGTGCCTGGAAGCGCCTTTCCAGCCTGGCCGGCGAAGGTTCCCTTGTGGCGCTTCGAGCCAATGAGGTCTTGCTCGACGAAGGTCAGCGGAGCGACGCCGCTTTCCTAGTCGATGAAGGGGTCCTCGCCCTTATCAAGTCGTTTCCGGATCGGCGCCGCCAAGTCGTCGGCTTCCGCTATGCCAGCGACCTCGTTCACCATCTGCTCTGCGATGTGCCATCGCAGGTCATGGTGCGAGCGGTCGCTCCGACGCGGCTGAGGCGAATTCCATGTTCCGAGCTTCGGGCACTCCGCGACTCCGATCGAGATGTTTGCAGTCTGCTGCTGGCATTGGCCGAGGAGGAAATCGCCGACCGACAGCGGCAGTTGCTGCTCGTCGGCTGCGCCAACAAGGAGGAGCGGCTAGCGGCTTTCCTTTGCGACCTGTTGGCGCGCACCAAGGCTGCGTCGAGGCGCCCAAGTGAGCTGATTCTGCCCATGCACCGTCGCGAAATCGCGGATTACCTGGGTCTTTCCACCGAGACCGTGTCGCGCAGCTTCACCCGCCTGGTCAAGGACGGCGTTTTCGCCCTGCCGAGCCCAAGCCGTATCCGTATCCTGGACAAAGCGACGCTCGAAAACCTGGCGGCGGGCCAGTATTCGGGCGGTCGCCGGCGCTCGCGGGATGCTGAATCTTGACCGTGGTCAAGGTGTCCTGACGGCGCTCGACGGCACAGTGCCAAGCCACGTTCTTGATATTGGCTGAAACCTAGCGAGGCAGGGGATTTTCAATGAAACGGAACAAGATTCTCTCGTTGGCTGTTTGCAGTCTGGTTTGGCTTGCCGCCGCGCCGGTATCGGCCGACGGCGATGCCGAGGCCGGCAAAAAGGTGTTCAACAAGTGCAAAGCATGCCACGCCCTGGAAGCCGGCAAGAAAAAGATCGGCCCAAGCTTGCACGGCATCATCGGTAGCACGGCCGGCAGCTCCGAAGGCTTCAAATATTCCGATGCAATGAAATCCTCCGGCGTCGTCTGGACGGATGAGAACCTGGATGCCTACTTGGCCCAGCCGAAGGAGTTCATGCCGGGCAACAAGATGGTCTTTGTCGGTCTCAAGAAGGAAGCCGAGCGGGCGGACGTGATCGCCTACCTCAAAGAGGCGACCCAATAGGCCCGGGCGCAGGTTAACCGCGGCCCGGTCAAAAAAATTGATCAAGATCAAGGCTCGGTGTGGATGCTGGGCCTAGAATTTCAAGATCAAGCAAGGGAGGCCGCGATGAACTACGAGCGTTTCTTCGCTCAGCAGATCGCCGGCTTGCGGTCCGAGGGCCGCTACCGGGTCTTCGCCGATCTGGAGCGTCAGGCAGGCGCCTTTCCGAAGGCCCAGCACCACGGCGTCGATGGACCCGCGCCGGTGACTGTTTGGTGCTCCAACGATTACCTCGGGATGGGTCAGAATTCCAAGATCCTGGCCGCCATGCACGAGGCGCTGGAGCGTTGCGGCGCCGGTGCGGGCGGGACCCGCAACATTTCGGGCACCAACCACTATCACGTCCAGCTCGAGCAGGAACTGGCCGACCTGCACGGCACGGAGTCGGCGCTGCTGTTCACGTCGGGCTACGTGTCCAACATGGCATCGCTGGCCACCCTGGCCGCGCGATTGCCCGGCTGCGTGGTTCTATCGGATGCCTCCAATCACGCGTCGATGATCGAAGGCATTCGCCACAGCCGCGCCGAAAAGCGAATCTTCAAGCACAACGACCCGGCAGACCTGGACCGCCTGCTGGGCGAACTCGCGCCGGAACGGCCAAAGATCATAGCTTTCGAATCGGTCTACTCGATGGATGGCGACATCGCGCCGATTGCCGAAATTTGCGAGGTTGCCGAGGTTCATGGCGCCATGACCTATCTCGACGAGGTTCACGCCGTAGGTCTCTATGGCCCGCGCGGCGGCGGCATCGCCGAGCGCGACGGCGTGATGCACCGCTTGACCGTGATCGAGGGAACCCTGGCCAAAGCGTTCGGCGTGCTGGGCGGTTATATCGCAGCCTCGGCGGCGCTGGTCGATTTCGTACGCAGCTTCGCCTCGGGCTTCATCTTCACGACGGCTTTGCCGCCGGCGGTCGCGGCCGGGGCACTCGCCAGCGTGCGGCATCTGAAGCGGAGCCAGATCGAGCGCGCAAGGCACCAGGAGCGGGCGGCAACCCTGAAATGCCGCCTGGCGAAAGCTGGCCTACCGGTCATGCCGTCGCCGAGCCATATCGTGCCGGTGCTGGTCGGCGATCCGGTGTTGTGCAAACAGGTGACGGATACTCTGATGCGGGACCACGGCATCTATGTCCAGCCGATCAACTATCCCACCGTGCCGCGTGGAACGGAGCGGCTGCGCCTGACGCCGTCGCCCCTGCATGGCGACGCGGAGATGGAGCGTTTGGTCGAGGCGCTTGTCCGGATCTGGGCCGACCTCGACCTGATGCGAGCCGCTTGAATCCGGGGGCTGAGATCAGCAAGAGAAACCCATGTCGCCATTTGCCGGAGGCCCTTGACCCATCGGAGCCAAGCGACGCCGTGTCACCGGCCTGCGGTGCGAAATCCGCAACGGCCCCGTCACCGTCACAAACTGTGCGGCAACGCTGCTGGTCAGGAAGCCGCGTACGGCGGCCGAGACCTCGGTCGCGCCAGCGGCTGTGGGCGTTGCTGCGCCCGGACGCCACCGTTAGGCCATTGCGCGTCAGGCCCGCAGCGTCCGCTGGCGCCGTTTTTGGCTCGAAGTTCCTGGTCTGACGAGACGCCGGATAAACTTTTTGGCGCCGTCGCGTGTTCATCTGGAAGAGTGCGCGAAGCATTGCTGGCACTCTTTCTCAGCACGCGCGCAAGCAGATTTCCCAGTCCGATCGAAAGCCTGACGAGCTCGGAGAAAGGATAACTCGGATAGGTCTCTTCGAAGGTTTTCTTCGCTTCGAGGAACTCCCTTTCGCTGCGACCGGAATTCCGCCGGGCCGGCACGCAAGCGCCGCGGGTTATGCCAAAAACGAACTCTTCCGATTGCCAGATCCCGGTTCCAGACAGTGGCTGCCGACGGTCCGGATATCGGCGCTTGTTTTTGACCATGGTCGTGCTCCTGAGTCGTTCTCTGGTCGTTAGGTTGGCCATACAACCGCTCGCCATTCATTGCTGTGACAAACCGCACAAGTCTTCACCAGGCCATCCAGTACGCTGCGGCAAGCTAGGATGGAAATCCCAATGACGTGTGGTCGCCTGGCCTCTTTTCGGAGGAATGCCGGGCTCTCGGGCGCCGGGAAGACTTTCTGGCCGCGGCGCGGCGCTGCCCGGAACGGGTCGAGGCGGAGCTCGAGGGCCCATCCGGGCAACGCCGGCGCCTTGGCCTTCGGCAGCGCCGTCCTGGCCGATCCAGGCCGAGGGAAACGGGCGGAGAACTGGGCGGTTCGAGCGATCATGATAGGCCCGGATGACAGCATCGTGCGGTACAACGTCGCGCGCGCTTACGCCCTACTTGGCGAGCTCGAACCCGTGCTGGACCGGCTTGAGCAGGCCTACCGCTGTTCGCCCCGCTGGCAACGCTGTCTGGCGATGTGGATGAAGGACAACGAGGATATCGACCCACTTCGGCCTGACCCGAGAATTTACGCCCTCGCGGAGCGGCTAAGGGCCGACTGACCTACCCGGCATCGACGGACAAATGCAGGCGCGCCGCGTCTGACAAGTAGCTGAAATCATCGCATGACGAAGGGGTTGGTCATGGGTTCGCTGGAGGTGTTGACCCACACGGTCTTGGGGCGCGTGTAGTCGAAGATGGCCTGGAAGCCGCTTTCGCGCCCATAGCCAGAGTTCTTGTAGCCGCCGAACTCCGCGATCGGCGACACCACACGGTAGGTGTTGACCCAGACGATGCCGGCGCGGATCGCCTTGGCCACCCTGAGCGAACGCGCCCCGTCGCGGCTGAAGATACCGGCGGCGAGACCATGCTTGGTGTCGTTGGCAAGCTTGACCGCCTCCGCCTCGGTCTTGAAGCGCAAGACGCTCAGCACCGGACCGAAAAGTTCCGTATCGACGATGCGCATCTTCTGGTCAGGGCATTCGACGATCGTCGGTTCGTAGTAAAATCCTCGGTTGGGCATGGCCGGGCGCTTGCCGCCGTGCAGAAGCGTGCCGCCTTGCTCCTGGGCATGGGCGACTTCCTTCTCGATGTTCTCCAGCTGGCCGGTCGTACACAGCGGGCCCATCTGGGTCGCCTCGTCCAGCGGATCGCCGATCCTGATTTCCTTCGCCTGGCTCACCATGGCGTCCAGGAAGCGGTCTGCGATCTTGTCCTGCAAATAGAGTCTCGAGCCCGCGACGCAGCTCTGCCCCGTGGCGCCGAAAATACCCGCTATGGAGCCGTTCACCGCGCTTTCAATATCGGCGTCCTCGAACACCACGAAGGGTGACTTGCCGCCCAGTTCCAGCGACACCTCGGCAAAGTTTTCAGCCGAGTTGTAGAGCACATGGCGGGCGGCCAGTGGACCGCCCGTGAAACTGATGCGCTGGACCAGTGAGTGCGAGGTGAGCACCTTGCCGCAGGGCTCGCCATGGCCGGTCACGATGTTGACGACACCGGGAGGAATGCCCGCGGCCTCGATAAGCTTGCCGAACTCCAGCATCGCCGCGGATGCCTGTTCGGAGGCCTTCAGAACCACCGTATTGCCGGCCGCCAGCGCCGGGCCGATCTTGACCGCCACGAGGAACAACTGGGAGTTCCATGGCACCACGGCGGCCACCACGCCGAGCGGCTCGCGCAGAGTGAAGACGCAGAGATCCGGCTTGTCGATCGGCATGGTGTCGCCGTGTATCTTGTCGGCGCAGCCTGCGTAGTAGTGGAAGAACTCGGCGATGTACCTCGCCTGCCAGCGGGTCTCCTTCAACATCTTGCCGGTGTCGATGGTCTCCGTACGGCCAAGCTCCTCGGACTTGTCGGCCAGCAGATCGGCCAGCTTGCGCAGATATCGGCCACGTTCCGTAGGCGTCGCGCTGGCCCAGGGCCCCTCGCTGAAAGCCCGGTGCGCACTTTTCACCGCTCTATCGACGTCGCCGGCCGTGGCCTCGGGGATCTCAGCCCAAGCCTCTCCGGTCGACGGATTGATACTTTTGAAGATCTTGCCGTCTTCGGCCTCGACCCATTGGCCGTCGATGAACATCTGAAAGCGGGCGAGATCGGCCATGGTCCTGTCCTCCCTGAATCCTGCCTTGTGTCCGGCGTCGGATTCATTCTGGTCCAGATGGCCGCTGTACCGCCATGTGTTTTCGACGCAAGCTGGCTGACTGTTCTTGATCGCGGGAGAGAGCGATGGTTGGCATCGCAAGCGACGGCACCCGGTTCGAATGGCACGACGGCGGCGGCCCGGCCGTCGTGCTGATCCACGGTCTCGGTCTCAACCGGCATATGTGGCAGTGGCAGTTGCCGGCGCTGACGCCGCGCTACCGGGTTTTGGTCTATGACCTCTACGGCCACGGCGAGAGCCCAAAGCCGCCCGGCCGAGCGAACCTGACCTTGTTCTCCGACCAACTTCGGCGGCTGCTCGACGAAAGCGATGTCGAACGTTGCGCCGTGGCCGGATTTTCCCTCGGAGGCATGATCGCGCGCCGCTTCGCATTGGACCATGCCGACCGATTGTCGGCGCTGGCCATTTTGAGCTCCGCCCACGAGCGGACGGAGGCACAACGTGACGCCATCTTGACGCGCGTGGCCCAGGCCCGGCAACAGGGCCCGTCCGCGACCGTCGAAGCCGCACTCGAGCGCTGGTTCAGCGCTGACTTCAGGGCTGACAACCCGGATGTCGTTGATCTTGTCCGCCGATGGGTGATGGCGAACGACAAGGAGGTCTATCCGGACATCTACCGGGTTCTAGCCGATGGCGTCGATGAAATCGTCGAGCCGATCAAGGCGATCCGCTGCCCAACGCTGGTGATGACGGGCGAAGAGGATCTCGGCAACTCTCCGGAGATGACCAAAGCGATGGCAGAATGCATTGCGGGCGCACGCGCCGTGGTCCTGCCCGGCCTCAGACACATGGCGCTGGCGGAAGCCCCGGAGGTTTTCAACCACGCCCTGCTCGCGTTTCTCGATCGAGCCCTAGCCGAAACGGACACAGGCATCTGATGGCGGAGGGAGAGGGATTCGAACCCTCGGTACGCTCGCGCGTACAACGGTTTTCGAGACCGCCCCGTTCAACCACTCCGGCACCCCTCCGCAGGATATTTTTCAGAGACCCGAGTGAGCGCGCGGCAAACTAGCCCAAGGCCGCACCGCCTTGCAAGACAACCGGCGAATTCCAGAAGGCTTCAACTCGATCGGACAAAAGCCTATGCTCCCGGCCATGACACGCTTGAAGTCGCAGCCGCTGCCGCCGATTCCGGTTGTCGAGCTCGGTTCGGCGCCACCGCTCGCCCTGTTGGAGGCCGAGCGCGAGCGCGCCGAGGCCTTGATGGCAAGCGCCAGCGAGTACTACCCGGGAAGACTGGTCGAATGGGCCGACCGCCTGTCGGGCCGCTGGCTGGAGCGTTGCGGCAATCCCTACCTGGAAGAGATCGACGCCATATCCCTCGCGCTCGACGCACCCGGCGCCTGGTTCCTCAACATGAACTATGAATGGGCCTGCACCAGCGGCGTGGCGCCGGCACCAGGCGATAGCGGCAACCGCCTGCTGCGCGTGCTTGACTGGCGGCTACCGGGCCTGGGCGCCAACGTTGTCGCGGTACGGCGCGCGGCGGTGCCCGGCCCCTGGACCGATCTGACTTGGCCCGGGTTCGTCGGCTGCGTGCAGGGGCTCGCGCCCGGTCGGTTCGCCGCGGCGCTCAACCAGGCACCGCTGCGCCGCCACACCGGCATCCGGGCACTGGATTGGGCGGTCGAGCGCGTAGCCATCTGGCACCGCAAGGGTTTGCCACCGTCACACCTGCTGCGCCGCGTCTTCGAGCGGGCGCGCGATTACAACGAAGCCGCGGCGATGCTGATCAAGACGCCGCTCGCGCTGCCGGCGATCTTTCTCCTGAGCGGGCCCAAGCCCGGGCAAGGTTGCATTGTCGAGCGCCTGGAGGACAGGGCCTTCCTGCGGCTGTCGCCGGCGGCCGCCGCCAACCACTGGATGGGCGCCGGGCAGAACGCCTGGCCGCGCGGCGAGGCCAGCGTTCACCGCAGTCAGCTTCTGGCAACCTCGCAGACCGGTGCCGACAGCGACTTCCGCTGGGTCGTGCCGCCGATCCTCAACCCGACCACCCGCCTGGCGATGATGGCCGAAGCCGCGACCGGTCGGCTGCTCGCCCAAGGCTACGAGGCCGGACGCCCGGTAACCGCCGTTCTGAGGCTCGAGTCGGGGTCGGCCTCCGGCGCCAAAATGGCCGCTTCCGAAACCCCTGGCCATGGCCTGATCGGGCATTGACACCAAGGGCCGCGGCGCTATAGTGCGCCGGTTCGGCCGCCGGGGCAGTCCCGCGGGCCTTTAATCCGCTGCAAAACACGCGAAAATCAAAGCCATGTACGCAGTCATCAAGACAGGCGGCAAGCAATACAAGGTCGCCAAGGATCAGATCATCGCTGTCGAGAAGCTGGACGGCGAGGCCGGGGAAACCGTGGCATTCGAAGAAGTGCTGATGCTGGGCAACGGCCAGGCATCCACAATCGGCACGCCGCTTGTCGCCGGGGCCACGGTCGCGGCCGAGATCGTCGAGCAGGCGCGCGGCCCGAAGATCATCGTCTTCAAGAAGAAGCGCCGCAAGAACCATCGCCGCCGCAACGGCCACCGCCAGGAACTGACGGTGCTGCGCGTGACCGATATCCTGACCGACGGCAAGAAGCCCGCCAAGACCGCCGCCAAGCCGAAGCCCAAGGCGGAGGCCCAGCCTAAAACGGCCGAGAAGGCCCCGGCCAAGAAGGCCGAAGCCAAGGCCAAGCCGGCGGTCAAACCCAAAGCCGAGGCGAAGCCAAAGACGGAAACCAAGCCGAAGGCTGCCGCCAAGCCGAAGGCCGCCGACAAGGCACCGGCCAAGAAGACCAAGGCCAAACCGGCTACCAAGCCGGCGACCAAGCCGAAGCCAAAGGCCGCCGACAAGCCAAAGGTAGGGACCAAGGCCAAGGCCGAAAGCAAGGCCAAGCCTGCCGCCAAGCCGAAGGCCAAGCCCGCCGCCAAGAAGGCGCCGGCCAAGAAAACGCCGGCCAAGAAAGCGCCGGCCAAGAAGACCAAGGAGTAAGACGCCATGGCACACAAGAAAGCGGGCGGCAGCTCGCGCAACGGACGCGATACGGCAGGTCGACGCCTAGGCGTCAAGAAGTTTGGCGGCGAGATCGTCGTGCCTGGCAACATCATCGTTCGCCAGCGCGGCACCAAGTGGCACCCGGGCGACAATGTCGGCATGGGCCGCGATCACACGATCTTCGCGCTGACCGACGGTCAGGTGAAATTCCACCGCTCCACGGGCGGGCGGACCTACATATCGGTGGTCGACAAGGCCTGAAACGGCCGGAGAGACCGATTTGTATCTCTTTGGGGGAGCGCTCGGGCGCTCCCCTTTTGCATTGGACAATGCGCAAGCAGCAGATCCAAGCGCCTGCGTTGACAGGATAACGGCACTCGGTATAGTGCCGCGGCTCCGGCAGATTCGGCGAGAGAAATTGGCCATTTACACGGCAACTACAGGTCCGGCGAACGGCGCGACAGCTGGCAAACCCAGCGTGGCCCTGCCGTGCCCGCCGCCCTAGTATACCCCGACCGACGGATGCGGAAGTTTCGGGGAACCCTGTCGTTCCCCTTTTTTGTTGTTTGCAGATGAGACCGCGGATCAAGCAGTGAAATTTCTCGACAAAGCCAAGATCTACGTCAAGAGCGGCGACGGTGGCGCCGGCTGCATGTCGTTCCGGCGCGAGAAGTACGTCGAGTTCGGCGGCCCGAACGGTGGCGACGGCGGGCGTGGCGGCGATGTCGTGATCGAGGCGGTGGCGGATCTCAACACGCTGATCGACTTCCGCTACCGCCAGCACTTCAAGGCCCGCCGAGGCAGCCATGGCCAGGGCCGCGACAAGACCGGCGCCGCCGGCCAGTCTCTGACTATCAAAGTGCCGGTCGGCACTCAGATACTGGATGAGGACAAACACACCCTGGTCGCCGACCTGACCGAGGTCGGCCAGCGCGCGCTGGTCGCCCGGGGCGGCGACGGCGGTTTCGGCAACGCCCACTACAAGAGCGCGACCAACCGGGCGCCCCGGCGCGCCGACCCGGGTTGGCCGGGCGAGGAGCGCTGGCTTTGGCTGCGCTTGAAGCTGATCGCCGACGCCGGCCTCGTGGGCCTGCCAAATGCCGGTAAGTCGACTTTTCTGGCCGCCGTGTCGAGGGCCCGCCCCAAGATCGCCGACTATCCCTTCACCACGCTGCACCCGAACCTTGGCGTCGTGACCGTGGACGACGAAGGCTTCGTCATGGCTGACATCCCAGGCCTGATCGAGGGCGCCCACAAGGGCGCCGGCCTGGGCGACCGCTTCCTTGGCCATATCGAACGCTGTCGCGTCCTGCTGCACCTGGTCGACGGCGTCCAGGAAGACGTGGCTGCCGCCTATCGCTGCGTGCGCGACGAGCTCGAGGCCTACGGCCAAGGCTTGCCCGACAAGCCCGAACTGGTCGCCCTCAATAAGGTCGATGCGCTGACCGCTGAGGCGGCAGAAGCCAAGGCCCGGGAGCTGGCCCGGGCCTGCGGCCAGGAGATTGCCTCCATATCCGGTGTCAGTGGCGCCGGCGTTCAGGAAGTCCTGCGCACCCTGTTGCAGCGGATTCAGGAGGGCCGCGCGGCGGAAGCTGAAGCCAAGGTCGAGGCCTACCAACCATGACAGCGGCGGTGCAACCCAGCCTCGACGAAGCCAAGCGGATTGTGGTCAAGATCGGCTCGGCCCTGTTGGTCGAGGAAGATAGCGGCAGGATCCGGCGTGACTGGCTGGATGCGCTGGCGGATGATCTTGCTGCCCTGAAGGCGCGCGGTGCGGAGGTGATCGTGGTCTCCTCGGGCGCGATCGCCCTGGGCCGCCGCCATCTCGGGCTGACCCGCAAGGCCATCAGGCTGGAAGAGCAGCAGGCCGCCGCCGCGACCGGCCAGATCCGCCTGGCCCACGCCTATCAGGCGGCCCTGGCGCGCCACGACATCACCGTGTCTCAGATCCTGCTCACCCTGTCCGACACGGAGGAGCGGCGGCGCCACCTGAACGCCCGCAATACCTTGAGCACCCTGCTGCGCTTAGGCACCGTGCCGGTGATCAACGAGAACGACACCGTAGCCACCAGCGAGATCCGCTTCGGTGACAACGACCGTCTGGCGGCCAGGGTCGCCGCCATGATGAATGCCGATACCCTGGTGCTTTTGTCCGACATCGATGGCCTCTACACCACCGATCCGAAACGCGATCCGACGGCGGATTTCGTCCCCCTGGTAAAGTCTCTGACGCCGGAGATTGAAGCCATGGCGGGCCAGGCTCCGCTCGGCTATTCGTCCGGCGGGATGGTGACCAAGCTGTCGGCGGCGCGGATCGCCGTATCGGCCGGCTGTCGCATGGCGATCGCAGACGGCCGGCCGGCCCACCCGCTGGCCGCCATGGCCGGGGGCGGCCGCTCGACCTGGTTCCTGGCCGAGGTCGAACCGCTGACGGCGCGCAAGCGCTGGATCGCTGGTTCGCTGAAGCCGTTGGGCAAGGTGACGGTCGACGAAGGCGCCCTCAAGGCTTTGAATCGCGGCCGCAGCCTGTTGCCCGCCGGTGTGACGGCCGTCGAGGGCCGCTTCGAGCGTGGCGACGCCGTGCTGGTGCTGGGCCCCTCCGGGGCCGAAGCGGGCCGCGGCCTAGTCGCCTATTCAGCCGAGGACGCCAAGCGCATCCTGGGCTACAAGAGCAGTGAAATCGAGGCGCGTCTGGGGTACCGTGGACGCGAGGAACTGATCCATCGCGACGATTTGGTCCTGACCCGAGGGAGCTTGTGATGAGCGCGCAATCCGCGGTTCTGAAAGTCGACCTGGCCGAGGCCATGGCCGCGCTCGGCCGCGCGGCGCGCGATGCCGCGGCCGAACTGGCTCTGGCCGACGGTGGTGCCAAGAGCCTGGCGCTAACCGCCGCGGCCGCTGCGATCCGCGACCAGCAGGGCAAAATCCTGAAGGCCAATGGGCGCGACATGGCGGCCGCCCGCGTCAAAGGGATCAGTGCTGCCTTGCTGGACCGCCTGGAACTCAACTCGGAACGGGTCGAAGCCATGGCCAGGGGCCTGGAGGAGATCGCCGCCTTACCCGACCCGGTTGGCCGGGTGCTCGCCGAATGGCAGCAACCAAATGGACTGCAGATCGCCCGGGTCGCCGTGCCGCTTGGGGTGATCGGTATCATCTACGAGAGCCGTCCCAACGTGACTGCGGACGCCGGCGGGCTGTGCCTGAAAGCCGGCAATGCCACGATCCTGCGCGGCGGCTCCGAAAGCTTCCACTCATCGGGCGCGATCTTGGAGTGCCTCCAGGCGGGCCTGGGTGAGGCCGGCCTGCCGAAGGCCGCGATCCAGCGGGTGCCGACCACCGATCGGACCGCCGTCGGCATCCTGTTGACCATGAACGACAGCGTCGACATCATTGTGCCGCGGGGCGGCAAGGGCCTGATCGAGCGAGTCTACGCCGAAAGCCGCATCCCGGTGATGGCGCATCTGGAGGGCCTCTGCCATACCTACGTCGACCGCTCGGCCGAGCTGGAGATGGCCCGCCGCGTCGTGCTCAACGCCAAGATGCGGCGGACCGGCATCTGCGGCGCGACCGAAACCCTGCTGATCGACCGGTCAGTCGTGGCAACGCATCTGCAGCCGATCCTGGACGACCTGATCGCCGCCGGGTGCGCCGTGCGCGGAGATCCGGAAATTGCCGCGCTCGACCAGCGGGTGACACCAGCCCGCGAGGAAGACTGGGTGACCGAGTATTTGGCACCGGTCATCTCCGTCCGGGTCGTGGCGGGTGTCGACCAGGCGATCGATCACATCAACCGCTATGGCTCGCACCACACGGAATCGATTATCGCCGAAGATCGGGCGACCGCCGAGCGCTTCCTTGCGCGGGTTGATTCGGGCATCGTCATGCACAACGCCTCGACCCAGTTCGCCGACGGCGGCGAGTTCGGCATGGGCGCCGAGATCGGCATTTCGACGGGCAAGCTGCACGCCCGCGGCCCGGTCGGCGCGGAGCAACTCACCAGCTACAAATACGTGGTGCGCGGCCAGGGCCAAGCGCGCCCCTAGTAGCCACCATTACAGGAGGATCACGTCGCGAACCGAAGCCAACGCCCTGGCCAGGTGGCAACGCCCGCGCGCCTCGCAACTCGACTGGGCGGCCGTCTGCCACCCCCCGGGGCGCGGATCGGCTTGCTCGGCGGTTCTTTCAATCCGGCCCACGCGGGACACCGGGAGATCAGCCTGACCGCGCTCCGCCGGCTCGGCTTGGACGAAATCTGGTGGCTGGTTTCACCGCAGAATCCACTCAAGCCGGCAAGCGGAATGGCCCGCTTGGAAGAGCGCCTCACCGCAGCACGGTCGGTGGCCAATCACCAGGGCATCCGGGTGACAGGAATCGAGGGCCTGCTCGGCTCGCGCTACACGGCGGAGACCTTGGCCATGCTGACCGCCCGGTTTCCTCGTGTCCGCTTCGCCTGGTTGATGGGAGCGGACAACCTTGTTCAGTTAACCCAATGGAAAGACTGGCAGAATATATTTAACGCGGTTGTCATTGCGGTTTTTGACAGGCCCTCCTATTCTTCCAGGGCTTGTGCTGCCAAGGCGGCCCGGCGGTTTGCCCACTGCCGCCTCGCGGAATCCCTAGCGAGGCGGTTGATGGCCCAAACGCCACCCGCCTGGGTGTTCTTCCACAGCCGGTTGAACCCCCTTTCGGCAACGCAGATTCGGGCCCAGCGGTAATTGGGTACATCACTGGGTTGAGGGCAGGAGAGCGTAAACAACGGAGGACAACGCTTATACCAGCTAAAATTAAGGCCCTCGCGGCCAGCCAGCAGGAACCAGAGCTCGCGTTCAGTCAGCGTCTGGTGGAGCTTGTCAAGGCATCCCTCGAGGATGACAAGGCGGACGATCTGGTCATTATCGATCTCGCCGGAAAATCCAGCATCGCAGACTACATGGTCATTGCCAGCGGGCGCTCTCAGCGCCAGGTCGGGGCTATGGCTGAACATCTGCGCGAGAAGCTGAAGGCGGCCGGCGCCGGCAGCGTTCCAGTCGAGGGCGCTCAACGCTGCGATTGGGTGCTGATCGACGCCGGCGATGTCATCGTCCACCTGTTTCGCCCGGAAGTTCGGGCCTTCTACAATCTCGAGAAGATGTGGGGACTTGAACTGCCCGAGCCGAAACGGCCGGCCGCCAACGCCTGAACAAAGGGCAGCTGCAGGAAGTGCCGACCTCTGAATAACGGCACAATGGAGCAAGCAGACCATGCGTATCACGCTGGCCGCCGTCGGCCGCGCAAAGGCGGGGCCATCACGCGATCTCTACGACCTCTACGCCGCGCGGCTCACTTGGCGGCTAACCCTCAAGGAAATTGAAGAGCGCCGCGGCGCGACGCCGGAAGAACAAAGGTCACGCGAGGGCCAGCGCCTGCTCTCGGCGGTGCCTTCCGAGGCTCGACTCATCGTCCTCGACGAAACCGGGCGGCATCTGACCAGCGCCGACTTGGCCGCCCAACTCGGGCGCTGGCGCGACGCAGGAGTTAAGGAGTTGGCTGTCGTGGTGGGCGGTGCGGAGGGTCTTTCGCAGGCGGTCAGAGAGCGGGCCGACCTGGTGCTGGCCCTGGGAACCATGACTTGGCCGCACATTTTGGTTCGCGCCCTCATCGTGGAACAGCTCTATCGGGCACAGACCATCCTCTCGGGCCACCCCTATCACCGCACCTGACCGGAGAAAGAGTGCTGTGGAAAAATGGTTCGATAGCCTATATAGAGCCCCATGACCGAGCCAAGCCGCCCCCGCCCGGTCGTGCTTTGCATACTCGACGGCTGGGGCCATCGTGACGATCCTGAAAACAACGCCATCAGCCTGGCGCACACGCCGGTGCTCGACCGATTAACGGCCAGCTCTCCGCACGCCCTGCTCGACGCCTCCGAACTGGCGGTCGGGTTGCCCAGCGGGCAGATGGGCAACTCCGAGGTCGGCCATATGAACCTGGGCGCCGGCCGGGTCGTCCTGCAGGACCTGCCGCGGATCGATCAAGC
The DNA here is from genome assembly GCA_041617155.1 of Kiloniellales bacterium. Taxonomy (GTDB): domain Bacteria; phylum Pseudomonadota; class Alphaproteobacteria; order Kiloniellales; family JAKSDN01; genus CAMYKD01. Next base: position 2,867 of record JBFJPL010000077.1, on the reverse strand, counting down.
GATTGCCGAGGGTCAATTGGCCGGCAACAGGGCGCTCAGCGAGTTCGTCGGGCAGATGAAGGCGTCATGCGGCACGGTCCATCTGCTCGGCTTGCTTTCGCCGGGCGGCGTCCACTCCCACCAGGACCAGATAGCAGCCCTGGCCAACCACCTGCTGGATGGGGGCCTGAAGGTCGTGGTGCACGGATTTCTCGACGGCCGCGACACCCCGCCGAAAAGCGCCTTGAGTTACGTGAAGAACTTCCAAGCGGCAACCCCGGCACCGCTGGCGACCCTAAGCGGACGGTATTACGCCATGGATCGGGACAAGCGCTGGGACCGCGTGCAACTCGCCTACAGGACCCTGGTCGACGCGGACGGCCCATCCGCCGAAACACCCTCCGCCGCAATCGAGAACGGCTATCGGGCCGGTCAAAGCGACGAGTTCCTTCGACCCACGGTCATAACCGGCTTCGCCGGCATGAAGGACGGCGACGGTCTGATCATGGCCAATTTCCGGGCCGACCGGGCGCGCGAGATTCTTTCCGCCCTGGTGGCGCCCGATTTCGATGGTTTCGAACGGCCGCGCGTGGTGCGCTTTGCGGCGACGACCGGCATGGCCAGCTATTCCAATCAACTGGACGCCCACCTCAGTATCCTGTTCCCGCAGCAGGAACTCGACGAGACACTGGGTCAGGTGCTGGCCGCGGCCGGCATGACCCAGCTGCGCATCGCCGAAACTGAAAAATACGCACACGTTACCTTTTTCTTTAACGGTGGCCGCGAAGATCTGTTCCCCGGCGAGGAGCGTATTCTAGTGCCCTCGCCCAAGGTGGCGACCTACGACATGAAGCCCGAGATGTCGGCGCCCGAGGTAACGGACAAACTCGTGAACGCTATCGATTCCGGTCGTTTCGATCTTATCGTGGTCAACTACGCCAATGGCGACATGGTCGGGCATACCGGCATTCTTGCAGCAGCTATCACGGCGGTCGAAACAGTCGACACCTGCGTTGGCCGACTGGTCGAGGCGATCGTTCGCACCGGTGGTGCCATGCTCATCACGGCCGATCACGGCAATGCCGAACAGATGAGCGACACAAACACCGGCCAAGCCCATACGGCGCACACCATGAACCGCGTTCCGGTGATTCTGGCCAACCCGCCGGGGGGTATTGTCGCGTTGCGCGACGGCCGGCTGGCAGATGTCGCGCCCAGCGTGCTGGACCTGATGGGGCTCGCCCAACCGGCGGCCATGACCGGCCGCTCGCTGGTCGATCGGACCGCCGCCGGCCGCAATGCGGCTGCGGAGTAGTCCGGTGCGACCCGACGACATCAATCGCCCACTCCGCGCCGGCGCCGCCCTTTTCGTCCTGGCCGCATTCCTGTTGCTGCTGCCTTCGTCAGGCCTCAAGGCTCAGGAAGGCCGCTTGGACGATGTCGAACGGGCGCTGCAGGAGGACCGAGCCAAGGCCCAGGCCCTCAGCCACCAGGCGCAGGCGCTGAAGGACGAGATCAAGGCCCTACGCCGCGACATGGTGGCGGCGGCCCGTCAGGCCCAGGACCTAGAGGAACGCCTATCTGCGCTCGAACGCTCGCTGAAGGAACTCGAACATCAGAAGGCGCTCAAGACAGCGGCGCTGGAAGCTAAGCACGACCAATTGGTCCGCACGCTGGGTGCGCTGCAGCGTATCGCGCTTAGGCCGCCCGAAGCGGCGATCGCCACGCCGGGCTCGCCGATCGATACCCTGCGCGGGGCCCGGTTGCTCAGCGTCGCGGTGCCGGCGATCGAGCGCCGCGCGGGCGCGCTGCGCGGCGAGCTGGACTCGCTCGAAAAGCTGAGCCAGAAGATCGCCCTCGAACAAGCGAATATTGCCAAGGCGACCGGGCGGCTCACCCAGGAACAGCAACGCCTCGCGGTTCTGGTCGAGCGCAAGCGCGGGCTGGAAGATCTCACCTCAGCCGAGTACAAAGCGGCCAGCGACCGAGTCCGCAAGCTTGCCCAGCAGGCAAGAACCCTGCGTGATCTGGTCGACCGGCTGGAGACCGACTCGCGCAAACGGGCCGAGCGGAAGGCGCGCGAAGCTGTCGAACGCAAGGCCCGGCGCACAGCCGAAGCGCTGCGCGAAAACCAGCAAGCTTTGTTGAGCCCGCCGGCCGATCGTACGCCCTTGGCGAAGCCGGGCAATGTACGGGCCTTTCCGGAAAGACCGAACGCCGCAAACCTGGTGATGCCCGCGCGCGGCCGGCTGGTTAGCTACTATGGCCAAAAGGACGGCAACGACGGCACTGAGGCCAAGGGGATCTCTATTCTGACGCGCCATTCGGCACAGGTCGTCGCACCCTACGACGGCAAAGTCGCCTACGCCGGCGAGTTCCGCCGTTATGGGCCGATCTTGATCATCGAGCACGGCGAGCGATATCATACACTACTGGCAGGCTTCGACCGGATCGATGCCGTGGTGGGCCAGTGGGTGCTCGCTGGCGAACCGATCGGTACGACGGCTCGCCCCGAAAACGGCGACCCGGTGCTTTATCTCGAACTCCGACGGAGCGGGCAGCCGATCAACCCGCTGCCGTGGCTGGCAACAACAAATGACAAGGTGCAAGGCTAATGCCTAGGTTTCGACTGACAGTGGCGCTCGCCGCCCTGATACTTCTGGTTCCTCAGACCGGTTCGTCTCAGAGCGACAAATCCGAGACATATCGACAGCTGAAGCTGTTCGGCGACGTTTTCGAGCGCGTGCGCGCCGACTACGTAGAACAGGTCACCGACGAGAAGCTGATCGAAACGGCCATTCGCGGCATGCTGACCTCTTTGGACCCCCACTCGAGCTATCTGGACAACAAGTCGTTCGGCGACATGCAGGTCCAGACCAAGGGCGAGT
>JBFJPL010000076.1:0-18855 GCA_041617155.1 Kiloniellales bacterium | reverse complement strand
CTTGACAAGATCGACGAGGAAATTATTGAAATAAAACAGGAAATGAAGAACGGCAGCCCGCCCGAGCGCTTGGAGGACGAGATCGGCGACCTGCTGTTTGCCGTGGTCAACCTGGCGCGGCGCCTGAGCGTCGATCCGGAATCCGCCCTGCGCCACGCCAACGCCAAGTTCGAGTATCGCTTCCACCGGGTCGAGGCATCCTTCCCCAAGGGTCTAAAAGGCGTTTCCCTCGACCAGATGGAAGCCGCCTGGCAGGCGGCCAAAAAGCCGCGCGGCGGCTGAGCGCACCCCCGGGGCCGCGCCATGAAGCATTGCGAGATAGCCCAGGGCTCGCCGAAGATCGCCTCTCGTGGTAGCATCTGATCCTTTCAAGGGACCTGTCGAAACGATCCGGCGGGCGCAAACGGGGGGTCATGAACATGAAGGTAAATGAGTTGCTGTCCCGGACCAATCCGCCGGACAGCCGCGAAGCCGGCGTTGTGCCGGTTGTTCGCAGGTCATTTTTGCTTGGTCTGGCACTCGCGGTCACGGCCGCGATACTGGTCGTTGGCCCGCTGGGCTCCGCGCTCGGCGATTCGTCCCGCGAACGCTGGATCGGCACCTGGAGCACCAGCCCGGTCGCACCTGCGCCGTCCGAACCCGGGTTCCTGGATCAGACCTTGCGGCAGATCGTTCGTATCGGCATCGGCGGCGATCAACTGCGGGTCCGCTTCTCCAACAGCTTCGGCACGGCGCCGCTGACGATCGACGCGGCAAGCATCGGCGTTCAGAAAGCAGCGGCTGCGATTCGCGCCGGGACCCTGCGTGAACTCACCTTCGGCGGCGAGCCGTTCGTTTCCATCCCGGCCGGCGCACGGGTCTTGAGCGACCCGGTCGCGCTCAGCGTGTCGGCGGAGGAAAACCTGGCGATCAGCCTCTACGTGGCCGAGGATACCGGGCCGCCGACGCTGCACGGTCTGGCCCACCAGACCTCCTACGTTTCCCCGCCAGGCGATTTCACCGACTTGGACGATATGCCCGTGGACGCCGAGACCACTTCCTGGTTCTGGCTAACCGGCGTCGAGGTGCTGGCGCACCGCGGCAGCCGGGCGGTCGTGACCTTGGGCGACTCGATCACCGAGGGCTTCGCCTCCACGCCGAACGCGAACGCGCGCTATCCCGATGCCCTGCAACGGCGGTTGCTGCGCAAGTTCCGCGGCAAACCGAAGATGGCGGTGCTCAACGCCGGCATCAGCGGCAACCGGATTCTGACCGACGTCTTCGGACCCAACGCGCTGGCGAGACTCGACCGCGACGTGCTGACCCAGTCCGGCGTCAGCCATGTCATCCTGCTCGAGGGCATCAACGACATCGGCTTTCCCGAACTGGGGGGATTCGGGTTTCCCCCGGAAGTACTTAGGGAAGTCAGCGCCGAGCAGATCATCGCGGGTACGAAGCAGATCATCGCGCGCGCCCATGCGCGGGGGTTGACCATCTTCGGCGGCACCATCCTGCCCTTCGAAGGCGCGCTCTACTTCACCGAAGCGGGCGAGGCAAAGCGGCAAGCGGTCAACGACTGGATCCGCACGAGCGGCGCCTTCGACGCGGTGATCGACTTCGACGCGGCCATTCGCGATCCGAGCAACCCGCGGCGCATGCTGCCGGCCTTCGACAGCGGTGACAACTTGCATCCGAGCGACGCCGGCTACCAGGCCATGGCCGAGGTGGTCGATCTGAAACTGTTCAGGCGCGGCACCACGGACGAAGCTGATGACGACGACTAGCGCGTCGTGGTGTTTGACTGGAGAACATATCACGCCTTCTTGAACGCATGGCTTCTTCCAGTAAACTCGGTCGCGCTTTAAGATTCGGGTCAGGCTTGGTCTCGAGATGGAAACCACGACCATGAAATCCATGCTATTTGCTTTGATCGCGACCGTCGCGATGATCGGATTTGCGACCGGTGCCTTCGCGGGCGGAGGTTGTGGATCGGGCCAACACGCTGATCCGGGCGGCCGTGACGGTACGGTCGCAGACATCTCCACGCCCGCGACGGAGACCCAGATCGCAACGGAGAGCGAAAAGTAAACCTATACGGCTTGCGATTCCTCGAATCAGTTCCCCGCTGTCGGGCAGCCGTCGTCGGTTTGTGTCGTTGTTGGACCCGACCGCCGCCCGTCAATCGTTCAGCAGAAGGTGCATCAGGCTGGAGGTGTCCCAGCGCCTGCCGCCGCGCGCCTGGACGTGGGCGTAGAACTGGTCGACCAAGGCGGCGACTGGTAAACGCGCGCCGTTGCTCTTGGCTTCCTCGAAGCAGATGCCCAGGTCCTTGCGCATCCAGTCGACTGCGAAACCGAACTCGAACTGGCCCTTGCACATGGTCGATGCCCGGTTGTCCATCTGCCACGACTGCGCCGCGCCCATGCCGATCACGTCGATCACCTTGTCCATGTCGAGCCCGGCCTTGAGACCGAAGTTCATGGCCTCGGCCAAGCCCTGGACCAGCCCGGCGATGCAGATCTGGTTGACCATCTTGGTGAGCTGCCCGGCGCCCGATGGGCCCATCAGCGTGACCGCCTTGGCGTAGCAGTCGATCACCGGCTGGGCGCGCCTGAACGGCGCTTCGTCGCCGCCGCACATGACCGTCAGCGCGCCGTTCTCGGCGCCCGCCTGGCCGCCGGAGACCGGTGCATCGATCACGTCGATGCCGCGCTCCTGCCCGGCGGCGTGAAGCTCGCGCGCAACCAAGGCCGAGGCGGTCGTGTTGTCGACATAGATGCTGCCCTTGGATAGTCCGGCGAAGATGCCGTCGTCGGCCAGCACGACACCGCGCAGATCGTCGTCGTTGCCGACGCAGGAAAACGCGATCTCGGCGCCCTCGACCGCTGCGCGCGGGGTCTTCGCCATGGCGCCGCCGTGCTGCTTGACCCAGGCCTCGGCCTTGGCGGCGGTGCGGTTGTAAACCGTCACGTCGTGGCCGCCGGTCTTGAGATGCCCGGCCATGGGATAACCCATGACACCGAGACCGATGAAAGCAACCTTGGTCATCGCAACTCACCCTCCTCTCTGGATCAGGGAACGCAGACTAATGGCAGTGTCGGGCGACCTCAAGCACGGCCGCCCGAAACCAAGCTCAATTCTGCCAGCTGGATTTATGCAGCGATGCCTAGACTGCCTGCTGCGAGCGCATGTCCTCACGATTGATCCCCGCGACGGCGACTGGCTTTTTCATCGCATCGCGGCGAAACGGCTCGCCGAGCTCCTGGTTGAGGATGACCTCGATGAAGGTCGTCACGCCGTCCTTCTGCGCCTTGCAGGCTTGCTCCAACGCGCCGGTGAGCTCGGCTTGCGTGGTCACCGTCACCCCATTCAGGCCACAGCCTTCCGCCACCTTGGCATAGCTCAAGTGAGGATCCAACTCGGTGCCGACGAAGTTGTTGTCGTACCAAAGGATGGAATTGCGCTTTTCGGCACCCCATTGATAGTTGCGGAAGATGACCATGGTAACCGCGGGCCACTCCTCACGGCCGATCGAGGTCATTTCGTTCATGCTGATACCGAAGGCGCCGTCACCGGCAAAGCCGACCACCGACACATCCGGGCAGCCGATCTTGGCGCCGATGATGGCCGGGAAGCCATAACCGCAAGGACCGAAAAGTCCCGGGGCCAGATACTTACGGCCCTCTTCGAAGGTCGGATAGGCATTGCCGATAGCGCAGTTGTTGCCGATATCGGTGGAAATGATCGCGTTCTTGGGAAGCCCGGCCTGGATGGCGCGCCAGGCCATGCGCGGTGACATGCGGTCCGCATCCCGCTCGCGCGATTCCTTGTTCCACGACGTGCCTGGATCGTCGTCTTCGTGGTCCATGCTGCTGAGGGCCTGGAGCCATGCCGACTTGGCTTGGTGGATGGCCGCCTTGCGCTCTTCCCGGCCGGCGTCGCCGGCATTCGGAGAAAGCTGCGCCAAGAGCTGCTTGGCCACCAGTTTGGCGTCGCCGCAGATTCCCACGGACACCTTCTTGGTTAGACCGATCCGGTCGGCGTTCATGTCGACCTGGATGACGCTCGCGTCCTTGGGCCAGTAGTCGATGCCGTAGCCCGGCAGGGTCGAGAAGGGATTGAGCCTCGTGCCCAAGGCCAGAACCACGTCCGCCTTCGCGATCAACTCCATCGCCGCCTTCGAGCCGTTGTAGCCAAGCGGCCCGACCGCCAGACGGTGGCTGCCCGGGAAGCTGTCGTTGTGCTGGTAGCCGCTGGCGACCGGCGCATCCAGGCGCTCGGCCAGGGCCTGGCACTCGGCGATCGCGTTGCCGATCACGACGCCGGCACCCGACAGGATGACCGGGAACTTGGCCTCGGACAGCAGCTTGGCGGCCTGGGCAATCGCACTGGCGCCACCGGCCGGGCGCTCCAGGCGCACGATCGGCGGCAGTTCGATGTCGATCACCTGGGTCCAGTAATCACGGGGCACGTTGATCTGCGCTGGCGCCGAACCGCGGATCGCCTTCTCGATCACGCGATTGAGGACCTCCGCAATGCGCGACGGATCGCGAACCTCTTCCTGGTAGCAGACCATGTCCTTGAACAGGGCCATTTGCTCGACCTCCTGGAAGCCGCCCTGCCCGATCGTCTTGTTGGCGGCTTGCGGGGTCACCAGAAGCATGGGTGTGTGGTTCCAGTATGCGGTCTTGATCGGTGTCACGAAACCGGTGACGCCCGGCCCGTTCTGGGCGATCGCCATCGCGATCTTTCCGGTCGCCCGCGTGTAGCCATCGCAGATCAGGCCGCCGTTAGTCTCATGGGCCACGTCCCAAAAGGTGATGCCGGCTTTAGGAAAAAGATCGGAAATTGGCATGAAAGCCGAACCGATGATGCCAAACGCGTGCTCGATGCCGTGCATTTGCAGGACCTTCACAAAGGCCTCTTCGGTTGTCATTTTCATCGCGACACATCCCTTCTCTAGAACGTTGTGATTGGTTACTACGCCCGTGCTAAATCCTGCCACCAAAAGACGTTAGAGGCACATCTTCAATTGGAGCGGGAAGCGCGCTAGCGTCCTCCGTGATCTAATAGGGGCAAACGGCCCGGAAAACGTAGGGCCAGTATTCGAAAAAGATTCGTGCCAGCGGCACAGCCGCCGCCCGGCTCCGGCCGGGCAGGCGCCTAAGCTGGCGCCCTCACCTCTTCGGCGCCGCGGCCGACGATCTCCCGATATAGTTCGGGATCGGTCGCCCCTTCGGTGCCGAAAACCAGCACGCGGCTGTTGCCGTCGAGTTGCAGGGCTTCCGACAAGGCGGCCTCGCTCCGCGCCTGGAGCGCCGCGGCCAGACCGGCAACCGCCGATTCGCCGGCGACGATCGGCGGATCCCCGTCAACCCCGTCGGCCAAGAGGCGCATCAGCCCCAGGGCAGCTTGGTCCGGCACGGTCATGAAAGCTTCGCTACCGGCCGAGAGGATCGTCCAGGCAAGCCGCGACACCTCGCCCGCCGCTAGGCCCGCCATCACTGTATCGAGGGCGCCGGTGACCTTGACCGGGCTGCCGGCGCGGGCGCTTTCGTAGAGGCAGGCGGCCTGTTCCGGCTCAACCACGACGAAATGCGGCCGCTCGGCGCCGAAGCGCAGCCAGAACGCGGCGCATACGGCCGCGGCCAAACCGCCGACGCCGCCTTGGACAAAGATATGACTGGGCGCCTCGCCGGGCGGCAACTGAGCAATGACTTCATCGGCCATCAGCATATAGCCGTGCATCACGTCGCGGGGTACTTCCATGTAGCCGTCGTAGGATGTGTCGGAGACCACGAACCAGCCCCGCGCTTCGGCATCGGCCGCCGCCTGGCGCACCGAATCGTCATAGTTGCCGCTGACCCGGACGACCGTGGCGCCGAAGTTCTCCATGGCGCGTTTGCGCCCTTCGCTGACGGTCGCGTGAATATAGATGACGCAGCGACAACCGAAAGTCTGTGCCCCCCAGGCAACCGATCGGCCGTGGTTGCCGTCGGTCGCGGTGCAGACCGTAATCTCTTCGATCTGATGGCGGAACCTATCGGACATGAGGTCGGCCGTCGAGACTTCGGCAACGCCGGCCCGCCGCGCGACTTCGCGGCCGAGCAACCGGCGGACGGCATAGGCGCCGCCGAGCGCCTTGAAGCTGCCGAGCCCAAAGCGCGGACCTTCGTCCTTGTACCAGATCTCCTTGAGTCCGCCCCTGGCGGCGAGACCCGGCAGGGCGATTAGGGGTGTTGGTTCGTAGTTAGGCCAGGATGTGATCTCGCGGCGCGCCTGCTCGAGCTCGCGGGTATTCAATATCAACCGTAACTCGGCGCCATAGGTCGAGTCGCGAACCATCTTTGTGTTACTTGTTAGCTGAACCGTATAAGGATTTGTTATTTCGTATGATACCATAGCGGTCCAAGAGAAACAGCGGGCACAGATACCGCCGTGCCGGCCACAGGGATGGTTTTCGCCAACGGGCAATCATCCTGAGTGAGCTTCTCCACGATGTCGAGATTTCTTTGGTCGATCGCTTCCGGAAGCGGCATGATCCTCGGAGTATTGCCGGGGGAAGCGACCTCATGGTTGAACTGACGGGTCTGGAACAGGCAATGCTTGCCGGCGAAACGGGCGAGCCGCGGCGAATAGCCATGGAGCACCTTGTGCAGGTGGCCGATTTCTTCGGTGCGAGCGATATGGTGGCGGCCAGCCAGGCACATATCATGGCCGATAGCGAGGCGCTCGGCGAATCCGGTGTGGCGTTCCTGGAGCGGCTTGCGGCGGCGCCGAAGGATCACCGCCTTGTGCGAATCCCGACCATCACCGATCCGCGCGGCGCCGATTTCAAGGCCTATGGCAGGATTCGCCAGGACGCGGCCTTTGTCGAGTTGGAGCGTCGCGCCGTCCGAGCCTTCGAGGCGCTGGGCGTGATGATGACCGACACCTGCATCAACTACCAGACCATCATGCCGCCGGTCCCGGGCGAGCACTTGGCGTTCGGCGACACCGGCTCGGTCATCTATGCCAACTCGGTGCTGGGCGCGCGCAGCAACTTCGAAGGCGGGCCGTCGGCGCTGTCGGCGGCGCTCACGGGCCGGGTGCCCCGTTATGGTTTGCACCTGGAGGCTTGCCGCCGGGGCACCCACCGTTTCCGTTTGGAGGCCACGCTGCGCGACCTGAACGACTGGGGCGCGGCCGGTGCCCTGGTTGGCCGGGCCATGAGTTCCTACTGGGACGTGCCGGTCATCGAAGGGATCGAGGCTGCGCCCGGCTCCGATGCGCTGAAGCATTTCGGCGCGGCGCTCGCGAGTTTCGGTTCGACGCCGCTGTTCCATATGCCCGGCGTGACGCCGGAGGCGCCGAGCAGCACGGCGGTTTTCGACGGCGAGCCGCCGCCTGCCCGCGCGATCACCAAGGCCGATCTCGAGGCTTTGCACGCCAGCTACGCGCCGTCGGGCGGCCAGCTCGACGTGGTCGTTTTCGCCGCGCCGCAGCTTTCGTTGTTCGAACTGCGGGAGCTGACCGGTCTGCTCGACGGCCGCGAGATTCATCCGGCGGTCACCTTGATCGCCGCGGTCCCGCCGGAAGTGAAGTCGGCGGCCGACCGGATGGGCCTGACCGGCCGGTTCGAGGCGTCCGGCGCGCTTCTGCTCGAGGGCGTCTGCTTCTATCAGATGCACGCGCGCGAGATCGGCCGGGCCAACGGCTGGCATCGGCTGATGACCAACTCCGCCAAGCTGGCCAACATCATCGGCGGCTACGGCTACGAGCCGGTGCTGGCATCCATGGCACGTTGCGTCGATTGCGCCGTCGCCGGGCGGAATCTGTAATGAATGCGATCAAACTGCAGGGCCAGCCTGGTATCGGCCCCAAGGTCACTGGGCCAGCCCTGGTCGCGTCCGACAACTTCAGCGCTCGCTACGATCTGGACCTGGCCGAGGGGCGGTTTTCGCGCCCGAGCCACGACTTGTACGGCGAAAGCTACGTGGGCCGCGTCCTGGTGCTGAACGCGGCCAAGGGCGGCGTTGCGACCGCCTGGATGCTCCGGGATATGGTGGTCAGCGGCATGGCGCCGATCGCCCTCCTGCTCAACCACGCCAATCCCATCATGGCCCAGGGCGCCGCCTTTGCCGGATTGGCATTGATCCACCACTTCGAGGATGACGTCACAAAGGCAATTCGGACCGGCGATGAGGTCGAGGTCGACCCGCGAACGGGTTGCGTCATGGTATCCTAGGAGCTTGTCCGAGTGTTGATCATGGACTGCATCGGCCGGACAGACGCGCGTGTTAGGAGCGGAGGCGCGGGCGATGCCGCAGCCATCGGCAAGCCTGCGCGACGCGGCACTCGCGTCTGCCCGGCCGACCCGGCGGACCGCGTTGTCAAGGCCTTGGGACGTCGTCCGGCACCGCTCGCGATGCGCCCGGCATCGCGGCGCGGCACCGTCCTAGCCCAAGGCCTTGAAAATGCGGTGCAGCCCGTGACCAACACTCGGGCAGGCTCCTGGCCATGACCGGTGCCGAGCCTTACTTCGCCGGCCTGTCGTTGGGTGCCCTGCTCTATGCCTTCGGTGCCGTGTTCGCGGCGGCCGTCGTCCGGGGCTACAGTGGATTCGGCCTGTCGGCTCTGATCGTCACCAGCCTGGCCCTCGTCGTGCCGCCGATCGAGGTCGTGCCGGTCGCCATGTTGCTCGAGGTGATCGCCAGTCTGGGGTTGCTGCGCCAGGTTTGGCGAGACGTGGCTTGGCCGGCGACCGGCGTGCTTCTGGTCGGCGCGGCCGTTGGTACGCCACTGGGACTGGCGCTGCTGGCGGCGCTGTCGGCCGATGCCATGCGCATCGTCGTCTCAACGATTGTCCTCTGCGCCAGCCTGGCGCTCTGGTTCGGGCTGCGGGTCCCGGGCCTGCGGCACCGCGGTACGATCTTCGGGACGGGCATCTTCTCCGGCACAGTGAACGGCGCCGCGGCGGTCGGCGGCCTGCCCGTCGTGCTCTACTTCCTGTCGGTATCGGCGCGCGCTGCCGTGGTTCGCGCCACCTTGACGGTCTATCTGGTTTTCCTGGGGGTTTACGGCTTGGCGGTCGGCGCCTGGAACGGCATCGTGGGGTTCGAAGTCATCCTGCGCGGTGCATTCTTCTGCCTGCCCCTTGTTTTCGGTGTGGCGCTCGGCAACCATCGCTTCGTGCGGACCTCGCCGGACTCCTTTCGACGATTTGCTTTGCTGCTGCTCATGACCTTGTCGATGATCGGCCTGTTGCGTGCGATCCTGGTGTGATCTGAGGAGTACGGCTTCGTGCTGAGCAAACTGCCTTTCGAATGCCCGCCCGAACTGCTCGACAAGGGCCGCAGCGGCCAGCCGACACTGACCGCGATTGCCGGGGCCGGCGGCCCGCTGGCACTCGAGAGCGCCCGCCAGGCGGCTGACGCCGGGCTGATCGAACCGGTTCTGATCGGCGATACGAAGGCGATTGCCGCCGCCGCCGAGCAAATCGGCTGGCAGACCGGGGGCCTGCGGACCGTCGAGGCCGGCAGCGCGGCGGAGGCCGCGGCCTTGGCCGTCGAGTTGGCCCGCAACGGCAAGGTCGGAGCCGTCATGAAGGGGCAAATTCCGACCGAGGTTCTGATGCGGGCGGTGGTCGATCGCGACAAGGGCCTCAGGACCGACCAGCGCATGAGCCACGTGTTCTACATGACCGCGCCGGGCCGGCCAGGATCGCTCACCATCACCGATGCGGCCGTCAACGTGGCGCCCAACGTCGAGACACGCCTGCACATTACCCGAAACGCCGTGGCGCTGCATCACGCGCTCGGCAACGAAGAGCCCAAGGTCGCGATTCTCTCCGCTACCGAGCATGCCAATGATGCCATGCCGAGCAGCCTCGAAGCGGACGAAGTCGCGCGCCGCGCCACCAAGGGCGAGGTCGAACGGGCGCTGGTCGAAGGACCTTTCGCAATCGACCTGGCAATCTCGCCCCGGGCGGCGGCGGTCAAGGGCGTGGTGAGCGGCGTTGCCGGCCAGGCGGATATCCTGGTGGTGCCGAACATCGAAACCGGCAACGCCTTGTTCAAGGCCATGGTCTACTTCATGAGCGCGACCGCCGCCGGCCTGGTCATGGGCGCTCGGGTGCCGATCGTCCTGACCTCCCGCGCGGATCCGCCGGAAGCCCGCCTTGCCGCCGCCGCGCTGGCGGCCATCGTCGCCGCCCACAAGCTGGACTAAAGCTCGGCCTCAGGCGCCGGCGTGGATCAAGGCCGCCAGCTTTCCAATGCCTGGGCCGATATTCTCGGCGGGGATCGAGGAGAAACCGAGGCGGAAGAAGTTGCGCGGCGGCTTGGCCGACATGAAGAAAACGCTGCCCGGTTCGATCACGATCCCCTCACCCAGCGCCTTGCGCGCCAGAACGTCGGTGTCGAGCGTGTTCGGTCCCTCGACCCAGAAGCAGGTGCCGCCGAACGATGGCGGTGAGGCCATATCCGGCAAGTGGCGTGCCAACGCCTCGCCCATGGCCTCCCAGCGGCTGCGATAGACCCGCTGCAGGCGGTGCACCAGGGCGTCGTAGTAGCCGCCGGAAATGAACTGCGCCACCGTGCGCTGGTTGTTGCTTGGCGGGTGGCGCAGGATCAGATGACGGAGCGGCCTGAGTTCGCGGATCAGATACTCGTCCGCGACCAGGAAGCCGATCCGCAATCCGGGTGCCAGGTGCTTGGAGAAGGAGCCGACGTAGATGACGTTGTCGCTCCGGTCCATGGATTTGAGCGCCGTGGTCGGGCTGCTGACGAAGTTGGTTTCCGCTTCGTAGTCGTCTTCGATCACGAAAAAGTCGTGGCGCGCGGCGGCCTCCAACAGGGCGATGCGGCGTTCGAGCGGCAGGGTGACCGTGGTCGGGGACTGGTGGCTGGGCGTGGCGAAGACGCAGTCACATCCGGCCAGCGCCTGGCCGACCACAAGGCCCTCGCGGTCGACCGGGATCGGCCGGAGCTTGGCCCCGGTCAAGGCGAAGATGTTGCGCACGTCGACATAGCCCGGATTTTCGATTCCGACCGTGGTCTTCGGGCCGCTGAGCAGCTGCGCGATCAGGAACAGCGCGTTCTGTGCGCCCGTCGTTATCAGGATCTGCTTCGGCGAGGCCTTGATGCCGCGGCGCGGCAGCACGCGGGTGCGTACCTCCTCGATCAGCAGGGGGTCGTCTTCGTCGAAGCTGTCCTCGGTCCAGCGTTTTATCGAGTCCAGGCCGAGCGCCTGGCGCGAACAGGTGCGCCAAGCGGCGACCGGAAAAAGGCTCGGATCCGCCTGGCCATAGATGAACGGAAAGGGGTAGCGTTGCCAATTGGTCGGCTTGGTGATCTGGTGCTGCTCCGAGGGACGAGTCTGCAACCGCGGCCACCAGTCGACTGGCTGGCTCGTCGTGCCCGAGGCGTCCAGCGGCTTGCCGGCCTCGGCCTTGTTGGTGACCAGCTCGGCGTTGACGAAGTAGCCGACCCGTTCGCGCGAGATCAGCAGGCCCTCGTCGGTCAGCGCCTGATAGGCCAGCACCACCGTGTTGCGCGAGACGCCGAGCGCCTGGGCCATGCGCCGGCAGGACGGCAGCGGATCTTCGCCGGACAGGCGACCGTCCAGGATCGCGTCGACCAACTGGCGGCGCAGCTGGGTTTGCAGGCCGACGTCGCTGTCGTGCTCGACGGGGAAAATCAGATCACGCATTAGCCTCCCGCAAGGTCGCGCCTTGGCCTCAAGCAAACTGTGCAACTGGCCCTTTCGCCCGGGCCAGGCGAGTCTAGAGTGCCGCAGATGGTGGGGCAAGCCGGCGCCCGGTTGGCAAAGGGACGCGCATTCGGTGCGCGTTGCAGCTATAAGAGACGGTCGACGATGGGCGAAGGACGCGGGGTGCTATGCGGCGCAAGGCAGGATCGAACGAGCGGGTCGACACCTCGCCCGTGGTGTCGGACCAGGTCAAATACACGACTTGCTACATGTGCGCCTGCCGCTGCGGCATCAAGGTGCACCTCAAGGACGGCCGGATCCGCTACATCCAGGGCAACCGCGACCACCCGGTCAACAAGGGCGTGCTCTGCGCCAAGGGCTCGGCCGGCATCATGCAGCACTATTCGCCGGCCAGGCTGAGGAAGCCCCTGAAGCGGATCGGCGAGCGCGGCCAATGCGATTTCAAGGAGATCGAGTGGGACGAGGCGCTGGCGATCGCCACCAGCTGGCTCCAGCCGATCCGCGACAGCGACCCGCGCAAGCTCGCCTTCTTCACCGGGCGCGACCAGAGCCAGGCGCTGACCGGCTGGTGGGCCAGCCTGTTCGGCACGCCCAACTATGCCGCCCACGGCGGTTTCTGCTCGGTCAACATGGCAGCCGGCGGGCTCTACACCATCGGCGGCTCGTTCTGGGAGTTCGGCGAGCCGGACTGGGAGCACAGCCGCTACATGCTGATGTTCGGCATCGCCGAGGACCACGACAGCAACCCGATCAAGCTGGGTCTCGCCAAGCTCAAGCAGAACGGCGCCAAGTTCGTCTCGGTCAATCCGGTCAGGACCGGCTATTCGGCGATCGCCGACGAATGGATCGGCATTACCCCGGGCAGCGACGGCCTGTTCGTGCTGGCCCTGGTGCAGGAGCTCCTGAAGGCCGGCAAGGTCGATCTGGATTACCTGGTGCGCTATACCAACGCGCCCTGGCTGGTGATCGAGAACCCGGGCGGCCCGGACGACGGGCTGATCGCCCGCGACCCGGACGGCAATCCGTTGTGCTGGGACGCCAAGGCGGCGGCGCCGCGAAACGCCAACCGGGCCGGCGTGACGCCGGACCTCAAGGAACGGGTCACCCTGCCCGACGGCCGCCACGCAGTGCCGGTCTTCCGCCTGCTCGCCGAGCGCTACCTGGATGCCAGCTACGCACCCGAGGCGGTGGCCGAGAAAACCGGCATAAGCGTCGACACCATAAAGCGAATCGCCGCCGAGCTGGCCCACGCCGCCTTCGAGCGGACGATCGAGCTGAAGCAGCCCTGGACCGACTGGGCCGGGCGGCGCCACGAGACCATGATCGGCCGGCCGGTCGCCATGCATGCCATGCGCGGCATCTCGGCGCACTCCAACGGCTTCCATACCTGCCGGGCCATACATCTGCTGCAGCTGCTGCTGGGCAGCGTCGATACGCCGGGCGGCTTCCGCTACAAGCCGCCCTTCCCTCGCCCCATACCGCCGGCGCCGAAACCGGCCGGTCATGCCGACCAAGTGGTTCCGGGCAGGCCCTTGCCCGGGCCGCCGCTCGGCTTTCCGACCGGACCCGAGGACCTACTGGTCGAGGCCGACGGCACGCCGCGGCGGATCGACAAGGCCTTCTCCTGGGAAGCGCCGCTGTCGGCCCACGGCATGATGCACATGGTCATCACCAATGCCTGGAAGGGCGACCCCTACCCGATCGACACGCTGTTCCTCTACATGGCCAACATGGCCTGGAACTCGGCCATGAACACGTCCGACACCATCGCCATGCTGACCGACAAGGATGCCGACACCGGCCAGTACAAGATCCCGCACATCATCTATTCCGACGCCTACTTCTCGGAGACGGTGGCCTACGCCGACCTGGTCCTGCCGGACACCACCTACCTGGAGCGCTGGGACTGCGTGTCGCTGCTCGACCGGCCGATCTGCGATGCCGACGGTGCGGCCGATTCGATCCGCCAGCCGGTGGTTGCGCCGGACCGCGACGTGCGTCCGTTCCAGGACGTGCTGATCGACCTCGGCGCCCGGCTCGGCCTGTCCGGCCTGACCAGGGCGGACGGTGGCCCGCGCTATCCCGGCGGCTATCCGGATTACCTGGTGAACCACGAGCGCAAGCCGGGCGTCGGCCCCCTGGCCGGCTGGCGCGGCGCCGACGGCGAGTCCGAGGGGCGCGGCGCGCCGAACCCGGATCAGCTCAAGAAATACATCGAGAACCAGTGCTTTTGGCGCCACGAGCTGGCGCCCGACCAGCGCTACTACAAGTTCGCCAACCGGGGCTACCTCGACTTCTCGGCCGAGATGGGCTTCATCGAGCGGGCCGAGCCGATCGTCATGCAGCTGTACAGCGAAGTGCTGCAGAAGTTCCGGCTGGCGGCGCGCGGCCACGGTGCCTTCCAACCGCCCGAACAGCACCGCGAGCGGGTCGAGGCCTATTTCGATCCGCTGCCGATCTGGTACCGCCCGTTCGAGGAAGACGGCCTCGACGAGGCGGCCTTTCCGCTCCACGCGGTCACTCAACGGCCGATGGCCATGTACCACTCCTGGGGGTCGCAGAACGCCTGGCTGCGCCAGATCCACGGGCACAACCGGCTCTACATGTCGCGCGCCCTGGCCGGCGACATGGGCCTGGCCGACGGCGACTGGGTCTGGGTCACGAGCCGGCACAAGCGCATCAAGGTGCTGCTGCGCTGCATGGAGGGCGTCAACCGCGATACGGTTTGGACCTGGAACGCGATCGGCAAGCGCGCAGGCGCCTGGAACCTGTCGGCCGACGCGCCGGAGTCGACCAAAGGCTTCTTGCTCAATCATCTGATCGACGAGCTGCTGCCGGCGCGCGAAAGCGGCTACCGCTACTCCTCGTCCGACCCGGTCACCGGACAGGCCGCCTGGTACGACCTCAGGGTCCGGGTCGAGAAGGCCACGGCCGCCGAGGCGGCAACCGGCAAGAGCGAGCCGCGCTTTGCCACCCTGACGACGCCGAAGCTCGAGCGGCCGCCGGCGGTGCTGCGCTACGGCGCCGGGTTCCATGGCCGGCCTGCAGACGGAGGTACAGGAGACGAGCGATGACCGGCCTGCCGGCGCAAGCACCCTCGAAGCGGCTCGGCCTGGTGATCGACCTGGACACCTGCGTCGGCTGCCAGGCCTGCGTGGTCAACTGCAAGGAATGGAACACCGGCGGCTATCCGGCACCGCTCAGCGACCAGGACCCCTACGGCGCCGAGCCGATCGGCGCCTGGCTCAACCGGGTCCATAGCTTCGAGGTCGGCGACGGCGCCGACGGCCGCACCGTGCACTTCCCGAAATCCTGCCTGCACTGCGAGGATGCGGCCTGCGTCACGGTGTGCCCGACCGGCGCGTCCTACAAGCGCGAGGAGGACGGCATCGTGCTGGTCGACGAGTCCCTGTGCATCGGCTGCGGTCTCTGCGCCTGGGCCTGTCCCTATGGTGCGCGCGAGCTCGATCCGGTCGGCGGCGTGATGAAGAAGTGCACGCTCTGCATCGACCGGATCTACAACGAGAACCTGCCGGTCGAGGACCGCGAGCCGGCCTGCGTCGCGACCTGTCCGGCCAGGGCCCGGCATTTCGGCGACCTCGCCGACCCTGAGTCGGACGTCTCCAAGCTCGTGGCCGAGCGCGACGGCATGGACCTGATGCCCGAGATGGGCTATCGGCCGACCAACAAGTACCTGCCGCCGCGGCCGCGCAGGGACTGCGCCGGCACCACCGGCGCCCCGGCGGCTCTCGAACCCGCGGCGGCCGAAGGCGGTTTCCTGGGCTGGCTCGACAACGTGCTGTCGCGCTGAAGGTTTGCCGTGCATCCAGCGCCGTCGATCGTCTTCTTCACCACCGCGTCCGGCGCCGGCTACGGCCTGCTGCTGCTGCTCGGCATCTTGGTGCCGGCCGGCCTGGTCCCCGCCGACCGCTGGCTCGGCCTGGTTGCCATGGGCCTGTCGCTCGGCCTGGTGACGCTCGGGCTGATATCCTCGACATTTCACCTCGGCCATCCGGAGCGGGCCTGGCGGGCGCTCAGCCAGTGGCGTTCGTCCTGGCTGTCGCGCGAGGGCGTCATGGCGCTCGTGACCTACGCGCCGGCCGGCCTGTTCGGCACCGGCTGGATTTTCCTCGAGCGCACGGACGGTCTCTTTGCGCTCTGCGGCCTGCTGGCGGCCCTGGGCGCGGTGTTGACGATCATCTGCACCGCCATGATCTACGCCTCGCTCAAGCCGATCCGTCAGTGGCATGATCGCAAAGTCGTCGTCGTCTATCTTGCGTTCGGCGTCATGACCGGCGCTCTGTGGCTCAATGCCATGCTTAATCTCTTTGGACAGGCAAGCCGGTGGAGCGACGGCCTGATGCTCTGTGCGCTGTGGGTCGCCTGGGCCGTCAAGTTTCTCTATTGGCGGTCGATTGCTGGCGCTGCTGTTGCCAGCACGCCCGAGACGGCCACCGGACTCGGCGCCCAAGGTCAGGTCCGCCTGCTCGACCCGCCGCACACCGAGAGCAACTATCTGCTGCGCGAAATGGCGTTCCGGGTCGCGCGCAAGCATGCGCGCAAGCTGCGCGGCCTCGCGGTCGTTTCGGGCCTGCTCGCGCCGACGATTCTGGGCGCCGCCGCGATGCCGGCCGGCGGCTGGCTCGGCACCGTTGCCTTGCTGCTGGCCGCCGCCTGCGGCACCGCGGGCGTCGTCGTGGAACGCTGGCTGTTCTTCGCCGAGGCGAAGCACACGGTGACGCTCTACTACGGCGCCCGGGCGGCCTAGGCAGCGGGCATAAGGGCCTTACGGTTCGCGGCGAATTGGCCGGTCGTGTCTCGGCTTGAAATCGAGAGTCACCACTCGACTCTATTAGGCCATTCGCGCCACCAGACCTGAATTTCCGGCTTTGGGCGCGAAGCGGATTCTCATACGATGAACCTGGAAGGTCGTGGCTTGGTCAAATTCAGACAACTGAGTGCTCTCTCAGCAGCGATTTCGCCAGCTAACGATCTCACACCTTAGAGCGATTGGATTATCGGAAAGTCGATAGTTACTGGAGCTCGAAACCACCGAGAATTGACTGTGCGATCGGTTGTCTGCTTAGCCTCGCCTATCCTAAGGCTGCCTAAACTGACCTTGGTCAATGACACCACGCGCGATATGCGCGTCAAATTTCTCATTCACAAACGTCGGCTAAAATGCTGAAGTCGCTGAAAAAACATTACGAAGAGGCGCTTATCGCCAGCGGACTCGTCGACGATGTGTCCGATTTCATGGCGCTTGACCCTCTGCCTGGTCGGATTTCGGAAGGCGAATTTCTATGCCGGCACGGCGACATGGCGGACCGCCTCTGGGTGATCGTCAGTGGATCAGTTGCCGTTCGCGACGAAAACCGGACTCTCTATGTACGTCATCGACCCGATGTGGTAGGCGAGCAAAATACCCTGAGCAACGGGGGCTTCCGTTGGTACGATCTGGTTGCAATCGAAAGTCAGGTCGAGGTTCTGACGCTCTTGAAGGATGCGATCGACCGGCACCCGCGGGCAGACGTTCTATGGCGGAATATAGCCAAGATCATTTCGCTAAAGCTGAAAACGGCAACAGTTCAAACTGCTGATCTGCTTGAACAAGTTCAGGACGACTCCCAGATCCTGCGGGCCTACACCAACGAGTATGCGCTTAGCCGTCGGCTTCGTTCCGGCAGCAGATACTTGACCGATCACAGGATGGAAAACGCGATCATTTGGTTTTCCGACATTGTCAATTTTACCCGCTTCGTCTTGGAGCTTTCGCCCATGCGGACCGCGGATCTCGTGCAGCGGTTCTTCAATGCTCAGGCCGAAGCCATACAGCGCCACGGTGGCTACATAGACAAATTCATGGGCGATGGACTGATGGGGTTCTGGATATTGTCATCAGATGAACGTGACTGCAGCACAAGGGCTTGTGAAGAAGCTTTGACAGCAGCCGAGGAGGCGATTCAATCGGTATCCCGAATCCGTATCGGCGCCGACCCATTGAAACTTCGAGTGGGTCTACACATCGGGCGCGTCTTGTCCGGAGACTTCGGTTCGGCGCATCGCCACCAGTTCACCTTGATCGGTGCTGCGGTCAACAAGGCGGCGCAGTTAGAACAGATTCACGAAGACGAGACCTCAAACGGTGGGGATAAGCTCGGTCCGATCCGGATCAGTGTCGAGTTTCATGATCAGCTTTCTAACCGGGCACGAGAAAGATACGCTCAACAAATTTGTGCAACTACAAAGAATTTGGGGCAACTGACTCTGTATAGCTAAATAAATGTCGGCAAAAAGACACATCTGGTCCGAAGAAGAAATCTGCGTCTCAGGATAGAGGCCTTCACACAACCTTCCAGCGGCGTCGACATCCGCTCTGGGTCGAAATTCCCCGTCCGGGTGCCCGGCCACCAAGGTCCACTGTCAGGGGCACAACGGTCGAAATTGGCCATCTGTGGACGGCTCCCTGTTGGCAAGGGATTTTTTGGCGGTGATGCAGCGCTGGTCGGTGCTGCCATCTGTTCGGCCTGTTTTTGCGGCGCTGTTCGATGGCCGCTGGCCATAATGCTCTCCGCAGATCAGGTCCCGGTCAAAAACACGCAGTCGCAATGCTGCACTGGCTAAAGTGGGGTGTCCTGATCTCCGGATCGACCGGCTTGGTGCATTATCCGTCATTTGCCCTTTCCAACCTCGTCAGCGCAAGCGGTTGCCCGCGCTTGTCTCATGCCGCCCGAGGGTGCGGCTCTTGGTAACAGGTGCCATGGGCCATCATCGCCCAAACCGTGCGCGCGATCTTGTTGGCCAGCGCGATCGCGGCGACCTTGGTGGCACGCCGTGCCAACAATCCGGCCAACCAAGGCCGGCGCCGGCAGCCGGTCAGCTTGGCTCGCTTGATCACGGAGAACGCGCCGATCATCAGCAACGACCTGAGATAGCGGTTGCCCGCCTTGGATATCTTGCCCAGGCGCTCCTTGCCGCCGGTCGAGTTCTGTTTCGGCACCAGGCCAATCCAGGCCGACAGATCACGACCAGATCGAAAGGCATGAGGATCGGGGATCGAGGCCACCAGGGCGCTGGCGATCAGCGGGCCAACCCCGGGGATCTCCGCAAGGCGGCGGCTCACCTCGTTGGCGCGATGCCAGGCAAGGATCCGCCGGTCCGCTT
>JBFJPL010000075.1:0-19287 GCA_041617155.1 Kiloniellales bacterium | reverse complement strand
TCCGTCACCAGCTGGCGCAGCTTTACCAGGCAGTCCTTCCGGTTCGGCTGGAAATCCCGGTCTTCCCACCAGGCTTCGACCTGTGCCAGCAGACGGCCGACCGCTTCGCCGGACGCAACGCCCAGGGCAAGCGCGTCGCTGCCCTTAATGGGCAGTTGCGGTATGGACCATGCCGTCACGGTGCGCAGGATTTCCGTGGCGCGAACCGGATCGACCGCCAGGCCGCCGGCCTGCAGGCGCGCCCAATCGAGCCGCAGGCGGTCGGCCACGGGCTGGGCACCAAGCCGGTAGAGGGCCTGGCGCCTTGCCTTCGAATCCTGGTCTGGACTTACCAGCGCCGTGGGGTCGCGCATCGCGACCAGCCGCTCCCGCTCGGCGCGGGAAAGACGCAAACGGTCCGCCACGGAGGCCGCCTCGGCCGGCCCGCCATCGAGCAGCGCCCCGAGCCGCAGCAGGGCGTCCGGCGCATGTACCTCGAGGCCGAGCGCGATCAGCGCCCGTAGAACCGCAGCGCCGTTCAGTTCCGGCAGAACCCGGTCCAAGATGTGCTGCGCCGTCATGATCTCAATGACCGGTACTGGGTCGTCGGCTTTGAGCAGAGTGAGCAGCTCGTTGCGCACCCGCTCGCGGGACAGCTGGGTCAGCTTGGCGACCATCGCCGTCGCTGCGGCCAGGCCGTCCGGGTCCGGATCGCCGCGGCCATAGTGCGCGTGGAAGCGGAAGAAGCGCAGCAGGCGCAGATAGTCCTCCTTGATGCGCGCCCGCGCCTCGCCGACGAAGCGGACACGGCCCGCTTTCAGGTCGGCGCGCCCGCCGAAAGGATCGAATAGCGTGCCGTCCGGCCGGCAGGATAACGCGTTGAAGGTAAAATCGCGCCGGGCTGCGTCGGCCTCCCAGTCGTCGGTAAAGGCGACCGTGGCGTGGCGGCCGTGGGTCTCCACGTCGCGGCGCAGGGTCGTGACCTCGAAGGGCCTATGGCCGGAGACCGCGGTGACGGTACCGTGCTCGATCCCGGTCGGCACCGCCTTGAGGCCGGCGCGGCGCAGCAGCGTGATGACCCGCTCCGGTGGATCGGCGGTCGCCAGGTCGACATCCTTGACCGGACGGCCGACCAGGGCGTCGCGAACGCAGCCGCCGACGAAGCGCACCTCCGCCCCCTCGGCGGTCAGGGCGTCGACCACCGCCTTGGCCTCCGGCGCGGTCATCCAGTCCTGCGGCGGCAATTTGCCGGCTGGGGTCATGGCGCCTTCATTGCCCGACCGGACGGCTCGGCACGACCTTGCCGTCTTCCAGATGCGGCGGCTCGACCTTCACGCCGGGCACCACGCCGCTTGTGAAGCGCCAGTAGCCTAGGGAAATCAACATCAGAACCAGGCCGGACAGCGTGATCACCCCCCAGGGCGCGGTCTGCCAGCGCGGCAGGCGGCCCTCCCCGGCCAGGCGCGCCTTGCGCTGTGCCAGCACCAGGTAGCCGGCATAAACAAACAGCGGCAACAAGAGTGGCAGAACGACGGTCAGCAAAAATCTCAACATGGCGGCAACAGCACCTCGGTCAGATTCACCAGCATGCCGGCGGTGGCTCCCCAAATGGTATAGCTCCCGTAACGATAGACGTAGAAGTGCCGCTCCTTGCCCTGGTACAGGCGACTCTGGGTCTGGCGGTTGGCCCTATCGAGAAAGAAGCCAAGCGGCACCTCGAAGACCTCGGCCACTTCGAAACTGTCGGGCACTATCGGGAATGGCGGTTCGACCAGGCCGACCATGGGCGTCACCTCGAAGCCGGTACGCGTGACATAGGTGTCGAGCTGCCCGGCAAGCTGTACATGGGCGCGCGGCAGGCCGATCTCCTCCTCCGTCTCGCGCAGGGCCGCGGCTTCGGCGTTGCGGTCTGCGGGCTCGATACGGCCGCCGGGAAAGCTGACCTGTCCTGCGTGGTCGTGCAAATGGTCGGTGCGCCGGGTCAAGAGCACGGTCATGGCCGGCGCGCGCTTGACGAGGGGTACCAGTACCGCGGCCGGGGTCAGCGCCTGCATTGGGTCGTAAAAATCCGGGTTGAGGTCGTGGTCGCCGCGAGGGCGCGCCAACTCCGCCATGTGCTCCTGCGCGCTCTTTGGCGAGGTGCGCCGCCCGGGGGTTCTGCGGGCGGCCAGGCGCTTGACCACCTCGTCGGGCTTCACGGCAGCTCGCCCAATGGAAAAAAGGTTTCCTTGCTCCATAGACCCAGATGCTTCCTACCGTCCTGGCGGTGTTCGACGGCCTGTTCGACCAGACGATAGAACACCGGCCGCAGGATCAATGCTTCGAGGTTGTCCCGGACCAGGATATAGGGGCTGGGCTCGCCGGTCGCAGGGTCTTCGGCAACACGGATCGGATGATCCGGCCCGGCCTCGATCCAATCGTCCACGTTGGTGCGGAACTTGAGGACCTGGGAACGACCCGAGCCGCCGAATTCGGCCTCGACGGCAGTAAAGGGTGCGTCCTCGACCTCGATTCGGCCCCGCTCGATCGGCGTGACCAGCCAGTACTCGCCCTGCTGGTCGCGGCGAATTACTGTAGAGAACAGCTTGACCAGTGGTTTCCGGCCGATCGGACTGCCCCGATAGAACCAGGTGCCGTCGCGCGCAATACGAATATCGAAATCGCCACAACCTTCGAGGGCGTCGAACCCAGACCGCTGGTAAGACGGGTCCGAAAGGCTTATCTTTTCACCAGTTCCAGTGGGCTTCGGTCGATCCTTCGTCATGGGCCTGCTGTCCTGTCCCCTAGAGCCAGGAGATCGAATCCGTGACTGTCACCCCCGCCACACCCGTGGATGAGGCTTCGGCGGCCAAGCTGGCTGGCGAAATCGAGGCGTTGGGCCATAAGATGCAGAACGTCCGCGCCAGCATCGGTCGGGTTATTTTTGGCCAACAACAGGTAGTGGATCAAACTCTTATCACCTTATTGGCCGGCGGGCACGCCCTCTTGATCGGCGTCCCCGGCTTGGCGAAGACTCGGCTGGTCGAAACGTTGGGCACGGTTTTCGGTCTCGAGGACAAGCGCGTGCAGTGTACGCCCGACCTGATGCCCGCCGATATCCTGGGCTCCGAGGTGCTCGAGGAGCACGAGGACGGCCGCCGCAGCTTTCGCTTCATCGCCGGCCCGGTATTCTCTCAGCTGTTGATGGCCGACGAGATCAACCGGGCCAGCCCGCGCACCCAATCGGCGCTCCTGCAGGCCATGCAGGAGCACCGCGTCACCGTGGCCGGCCACAGCCACGATTTGCCCCGCCCCTTCCACGTGCTGGCGACCCAGAACCCGCTGGAACAGGAGGGCACCTATCCCCTGCCGGAAGCTCAGCTTGACCGCTTCATCATGCAGGTCGACGTCGGCTATCCCGAGTTGGAGGCAGAACGACGCATGTTGATGGCGACCACCGGATCAGAGCAGGTCGACGCGGTGCCTGTAATGAACCCGGAGGAATTGATGACCGCTCAGCGTTTGGTGCGCCGGATCCCGGTCGGCGAGAGCGTGGTCGAGGCGATCCTGGGCCTGGTGAGGAACGGCCGCCCGGATACCACGGAGCTCGCCGAAGTGCGCAGCCAGGTCGCCTGGGGGCCGGGCCCGCGGGCCAGCCAGGCGCTCATGCTCGCGGCCCGCGCACAGGCCGTGCTAGACGGCCGCTTCGCACCATCGGTCGACGACGTGGTTGCGCTGGTCGGGCCGGTACTGCGCCATCGCATGGCGCTCAACTTCGCCGCACGAGCCGATGGCGTCACGGTCGACCACGTGATCGAGCGCCTGGCCGCGCCCTACGCCTGACGGTCGGCAAAGCGACAGATTTCATGCCGGTCAGCGCGCTCCCCCTCAGAAAACGCGCCGAACAGCTCGCCGCGACCCTGCCGCCCCTTCTGGTCGCCGCCGAGCGGGTCGCCGCGACTGTGATTCAGGGTGTGCACGGCCGGCGGCGGGTCGGGCAAGGCGAGACCTTCTGGCAGTTTCGCCACTACGAGTTCGGCGATACACCGCAATTGATCGATTGGCGCCAGTCGGCTAAATCGGACCATGTTTTTATCCGCGAACTCGAGTGGGAAGCCGCCCAATCGGTTTGGCTCTGGCTCGACCACTCGTCCTCCATGGCGTGGCGTTCGAGCGATTCTCTGCCGGAAAAACGCGCCCGCAGCGACCTCCTGGCGCTGGCGCTCAGCGTGCTGCTGGTGCGCGGCGGCGAGCATGTCTCGTTGATCGGCTCGGGGCTGCGCCCGACCTCGGGGCGCGGCGCCCTGTCGCGCCTCGCGATCGCGATCGCCGGGCTGGAAGGCGCGGAATCGCTTGGGCACGAGGACGGCCTGCCACAGGTGCAGCCGCTGCCGCGCAGCGCGCAGGTGGTTTTTTTCGGTGACTTCCTGGCGCCCTTGGAACAGGTCAATCAGGTCGTCCGCGCTTATGCGGAGCGCGGCATCAAGGGGCATCTGCTGCAGGTCCTCGACCCGGCGGAGGCCAAGCTGCCCTACGCCGGCCGGATCCGCTTCGAGGGCCTGGAGGGCGAAGAGCCTTGGCTGCTGTCGCGCGTTGAGTCGATTCGTGGCAGCTACCTTGAGCGCTTCGAGTCGCAGCGCGACGGGCTGGCGGCCATCGCCCGCGCGGTCGGCTGGACCTACGCCTGTCACCAAAGCGACAGGCCGCCGCAAACCGCTTTGCTGGCGCTCTACACCGCGCTCTCGCAGACCGTCGGGAAGTAGGCGAAATGCTTCAGTTCGGCGCGCTCGCATTTGCCCAAGCCTGGATTCTCGCCGCGCTGTTCGCGCTGCCGGTGCTTTGGTGGCTCTTGCGGGTCACGCCACCGGCGCCCCGGACCCAGCGTTTCCCGGCGATCCGGCTGCTGTTCGGCCTGTTGCCACCCAGCGAGACCCCGGCCCGCACGCCCTGGTGGCTGCTGCTCCTGCGGCTGGTGGTCGCGGCCCTGATCATTCTGGGCCTAGCCCAGCCTCTGCTCAATCCATCGACGCGCCTGACCGGCAGCGGACCGCTGATGCTGGTGATCGACGACGGCTGGGCCGCCGCCCGCCATTGGCAAGCGCGCCAGAACGTGCTCGACGACTTGCTCGACAGAGCCGAGCGCGACAATCGCCCGGTCGTGCTGATCACCACGGCAATCGGCCCCCTGGACGAACCTATCACGGCCTCCGGCCTGCTGACCGCCGTCGAGGCGCGGCGCCGGGTTCAGGGCTTGAGCCCCAGGCCATGGCCGGTCGACCGCTCGGCCGCGCTTGCCGCTTTGGAAGGGCTGGAGCTGCCCGAGTCGGCCCACATCACTTGGCTGTCCGACGGCCTGGACGACGGCCAGGCGACGGCGCTCGCCGAGCGCCTGCAGGGCTTCGGAACGCTGCGCGTCCTGCGCGACGTCGACGGGGGCCTGCCGCGCCTCATCCTCGCGCCCGAGACCGAGGGTATGGTGCTCAGCCTGCGTGTCCAGCGCGCGACGGACCAAGGCGAGCTGCCGGCGGCCGTGCTGGCGAGCGCCGAGGACGGCACGCTGGTCGCGCGGGCGCCGCTCACCTTTGCCGAGGGTCAGAGCGTGGCGGAAGCCACGCTGGACCTGCCGGCAGAGCTGCGCAACCGCATCGCCCAGCTGTCGATCGAAGGCGAGGAACAGGCCGGCGCGGTGCTGCTGCTGGACGAGAGGTGGCGGCGGCGGCCGGTCGGTCTGGTCGCCACCGGACCGCTCGAAGAGGCACAGCCCCTGCTCAGCGAACTCTATTACCTGGAACGTGCACTCGAGCCGTTCACCGAGCTGCGCCGCGGCACGATCGACGAACTGCTGCGCCGCGAACTGGCGGTTCTGGTGGTGCCCGACTTGGGCGCGCTGCCGGCGCTCGAGACCGACCAGCTGACGGCCTGGATCGAGCGAGGCGGCCTGCTGCTCCGGTTTGGCGGTCCACGCCTGGCCGAGAGCGGCCGGGACGCCTTGCTGCCGGTGACCCTGCGCGGTGGCGGGCGCACCCTTGGCGGCGTAATGACCTGGGACAATCCGGCGCAGTTGGCACCCTTCAATACCGATGGTCCCTTCGCCGACCTGTCAATGCCCGGCGACGTCGTGATCAACCGCCAAGTCCTGGCTCAACCTTCGCTCGATCTGGGCGAGAAGACCTGGGCCAGCCTGGTCGACGGAACCCCGCTGGTCACCGCGGAGCCACGCGGTTCGGGTTGGGTTGTTCTGGTCCATACCACGGCCAACACCGACTGGGCCAATCTGTCGTTGTCCGGCCTGTTCGTCGAAATGCTGCGCCGGGTCGTCGCCTTGAGTCAGGGTGTCGACAGCGAAGCCGAAGCGGCGCAGGCCCTGCCGCCGCTGGAAACCCTGGACGGCTTTGGACGCCTGGGCAAGCCGCCGCCGACCGTGCTGGCCGTCGATCAGGAGGTTCTAGAACAGGGCCTGATCGGGCCGCGCCACCCGCCCGGCTACTACGGCAGCGACAGTCGCAAGCGCGCGTACAACCTGATCGACGCGGCACCGTCCTTGACGGTGATCGACCGGCTGCCGAGCGGCGTCAGCCTAGGCTTCTATGCCCGAAGCGGCGAGACCGACCTGAAGCCCTGGCTGTTGGCCGCGGCCCTGTTTTTGGCGCTGATCGACCTGGTGATCGCGCTGCTGCTGCGCGGCCTGCTGGGCCGCGTGGCGCGGCCGGGCGTCGCGGCTTTGGCCCTGGTCTTGCTGCTGCCGGATGCCGAACTCCGCGCCCAAAGCACGTCCGGATCGGCCAGCGATCTCTTCGCCATGGAGGCGACGCTGCAGACCCGCATCGCCTACGTCAAGACCGGTGTGCCGGCGGTCGACGACGCCAGTCGCGCCGGCCTTTTGGGGCTCAGCCGCGTGCTGCAGCGGCGCACCTCAGTCGAGGCCGGCACGCCGCTGGGAGTCGATTTCAACGTCGATGAGCTGGCCTTCTTCCCCTTGCTCTACTGGCCGATCACGGCGGAGCAACGGCCCTTGAGCGACTTTGCGCGCCGCAAGGTCAACCACTACCTGACCCACGGCGGCACCATCCTGTTCGACCTGCGCGAGCCGAGCGCCGGCATACAGCTACTCGGCCGGGCCAGCCGCGGCAGCGAAGCGTTGCGCCGCCTGACCGACGGCTTGGACATGCCGGCGCTGTCGCCGGTGCCGCCCGACCACGTGATCACCAAGTCGTTCTACCTCATGCAGGACTTTCCCGGCCGCTTCTCCGGCGGCACCCTCTGGATCGGCGCGACCGAAGGACGGGTCAACGACGGTGTCGCGTCGGTCATCATCGGCTCGAACGATTGGGCCGGCGCCTGGGCGATCAGCGAAATCGGCCGGCCGGTCTTCGCTGTGGTTCCCGGCGGCGAGCGGCAGCGCGAGCTGTCCTATCGTTTCGGGGTCAACCTCGTCATGTACGCGCTCACCGGTAACTACAAAGCCGACCAAGTCCACGTGCCATTCATCCTGGAGCGCCTGGGCCAATGAGCGGGCAGCTCTCGATCAGTTGGGCGCCGCTTCTGCCCTGGACCATCTTGGCGAGCTTGGCGGCGCTGGCCGGCGCGGCGGTATTGCTGGCCCTGTGGCGCCGGGCACCGGGCGTCTGGTGGCGCGCGGCCGCCGCCGCCGCCCTCCTAATCGCGCTGGGCAACCCCTCCTTGGTCGAGGAGCAGCGCGACCCGTTGAAAGACGTGGCGATCGTCATCGTCGACGACAGCCCGAGCCAGAATATCGAGCCCCGGCGCGAACAAAGCGAGGCCGCGCTCGAACATTTGCAGGAGGCTTTCGAGCGGCTGCCCGATACCGAGCTGCGGGTGCTGCGCGCCGGCGGTGACATGCTCGGCACGGAAGCCGAAGGCACGCGGCTTTTCACCGCCCTGCGCCAGGAGCTCTCCAAGGTGTCGCGCCAGCGTATCGCCGGGGTTCTGGTGATCAGCGACGGTCAGGTCCACGACGTGCCTGACAGCTTGGAAATGCTCGGCCTGGACGCGCCGGTTCATCTGCTTCAAACCGGACGGGAGAAGGAAGGCGACCGCCGGGTCAACGTCACCCACGCGCCCCGCTTCGGTATCGTCGGCAAGAAGCTGCCGCTCAAACTGCGGGTTGACGACCTGCCGGACCAGGGGCCCGGTGGCCCGGCACGGGTCGAGATCAGGCAGGACGGCGGCAAGGCCCGCGTCCTGAACCTACCGACCGGTCTGGAAACCGAAATCGAGATCGAGTTGACCCACCGTGGGCCCAGCGTGGTCGAGATCGAGGTCGAGCCCGGCCGTCAGGAATTGACTCTCGCCAACAATCGAACCGCGGTCGCGATCAACGGTGTGCGCGACCGCCTGCGGGTCCTCCTGGTTTCCGGCGAGCCGCACGGCGGCGAACGCGCTTGGCGCAACATCCTGAAATCGGATCCCTCGGTCGATCTGGT
Organism: Kiloniellales bacterium; assembly: GCA_041617155.1. Lineage (GTDB taxonomy): Bacteria > Pseudomonadota > Alphaproteobacteria > Kiloniellales > JAKSDN01 > CAMYKD01. Next base: position 10,885 of record JBFJPL010000075.1, on the reverse strand, counting down.
GCATTTTACCATCCTGCGGCCGCCGGAAAAGCAGGACGGCACGCCGATACGCGAGCTGTCGTTGATCGCCTTCCCGACCCGCGAGTTGTTCGAGATCAAGCTCAAGGAGTTCGATCTCATCATCTTCGACCGCTACCGGCGGCGCGGCGTTCTGCCGACCATCTACCTGGACAACATCGCGCGCTACGTCGAGAAGGGCGGTGCCCTGCTCGAGGCCGTCGGACCGACCTTCGCGACGCCGCTGTCGCTGTTCCGCACGCCGCTCGGGCGGGTCCTGCCGGGCGAGCCGAGCGGCCGGATCCTCGAGCGGGGATACCGCCCGACGCTGACCGATCTCGGCCGCCGCCACCCGGTCACCGCCGACCTGCCCGAGGCGGAAAGCGGCGCCGCCGGTGGCCCCGGATGGGGCCGCTGGTTCCGCCAGATCGAGGCCGATACGACCAGCGGCGTGGTGGTCATGGAGGGGCTGGAAAATCGGCCGCTGTTGATACTCGACCGGGTGCGCGAGGGCCGTGTAGCCCAGTTTCTGAGCGATCACATGTGGCTTTGGTCGCGCGGGTTCGAAGGCGGCGGCCCGCAGGCGGAGTTGCTGCGCCGCGTCTCCCACTGGCTGATGAAGGAGCCGGACCTCGAGGAGGAAGACCTGCGCGCCAGTATCAAGGGCGGCCAGCTCGAGGTGGCGCGCCGCTCGCTCGGCAAGGCGATTCCGGAGATCGAGGTGACCTTACCTTCGGGCGAGCGGCGCACGCTGGCCCTGGAACCCGGGCGCGGCGGTCGTTCGATCGGCATCATGCCGGTCACCGAAGCCGGCCTCTACCGGGTCAGCGACGGCGAAAAGACCGCGCTGGCCGCCGCCGGACCACTCAACCCCGTCGAGTTCGAGGACCTGCGCGCGACCGACGAACGGCTTCGGCCTTTGATCAAGGAAAGCGGCGGTGCCGTGGTGCGCCTGGCGACCGACCGTCTGCCCTCGTTGCGCAAGGTCAAGCCGCGGCGCGACCGCCACGGCCGCGGTTGGATCGGCGTCCAGGCCAACGGCGGCTACGTCGTGACCGGCGTCGCCCAGGTACCGCTGCTGCCCCCGGCGCTCATGCTGCTGCTCGCACTCGGCACCGCTCTGGCCGCCTGGTGGCGTGAAGGCCGCTAGACTGGCGCTAATCCCGGCATCCAAGAGCAATTTCCGGACACCAATTCTGACACCAATGACGTGCGGTGGTTGAGGTCTCTTCGATTCGGAGTCATCATTTCTCTCGTAAATCGACGAATTTTCGTAAGCCGACGCAAAATTCCGGGAGGAAAGCTCATGAGCAGAACACAGGAACACCAGTTCATCGATACTTCAAATTCATCGGACCGAGGGCTGAACAAGCTGAAGGCCATGGACCGCCGGGCCTTTCTGGCGACGGCGACGGCGGTGGCGGCGGCGACCACCATGGCCCCCACCGCCTTTGCCCGCAATTTCGGGCCCGACGCCGAGCCGGTGCGCTATCCGGAGCCCGACGTCGTGGTGCTCGACAAGCGCTTCAAGTACAAGCTGGGCAACACACCGATCCAGCGTCTCTATAGGGGAACCCTGTGGGCCGAAGGCCCGGCCTGGAACGGCGTCGGCCGGTATCTGCTGTGGAGCGATATCCCCAACAACGAACAGCTGCGCTTTATCGAGGAAGACGGCCATGTCGCCCGGCGCTTCCGCTATCCCTCGGGCAACAGCAACGGCAATACCTTCGACTTCCAGGGGCGTCAGATCGCCTGCGAGCACGGTACCCACCGTGTCGTACGTTACGAGTACGACGGCAGCCAAACGGTGTTGGCCGAATCCTACAACGGCAGGTCGCTCAACGCGCCCAACGACGCGGTGGTGCGGCCCGACGACGGCTCGATCTGGTTCACCGATCCGGGCTATGGCGGCCTGATGGACTATGAAGGCCGCCGAGCCGACACGGGATCGGTCCAGCCGTTCCAGAAAGAGGCGATCTACCGGATCGACGGCCAGAGCGGCAAGCTCGAGAAGGTCGCCGACGAGCCCTTCAAGCCCAACGGCCTTTGCTTTTCACCGGACTACAAGCGGCTCTATGTCGCCGACACCGGCGCCTCGCACTATTCCGAGGCGAAAAACATCATCTGGGGCTATGACGTGGATGGGGCGAAGCTGCACAAGGCCCAGACCTTCGCCGAGATGGAGATGGACGGCAAATCGGGCTTCGCCGACGGCATTCGCGCCGACGAGGACGGCAATATCTGGTCGAGTGCCGGGTGGGTCGGCGACGGCTACGACGGCGTGCACATCTTCGCGCCGAACGGCGAGCGCATTGGTCAGATCCGGTTGCCCGAGATTTGCTCCAACGTCTGCTTCGGCGGCAGCAAGCGCAACCGACTGTTCATGACGGGCAGCCAGTCGCTCTACGCCGTCTTCGTGGAGACCCGGGGCGCGCACATCACCTGAGGCCGCCCCGAGTTACCCGGCCACGGTCATCGGCCCCGTCGCGGGTTCAGGCTATGCTTTCCCGCACGGGGCCGGCGGTCGGCTTGGCCGGCGCCCGGCCGATCATGCCACGCACACCATCGAGCGCGCCGGGCGCCAGTTCAAGCACCTGAAAACGCGCCGGATCGACCGGTCCCGGCAGGATCAGCCTGGCCGCGGGCGCGCTGGTAAAGCCGAAGGGACGGTAGTAGGCCGGCTCGCCGACCGTGACGCAGATGCGGTGGCCGAAACGCCGAGCCTCGTGCAGGCCGCATGCCACCAAGGTCCGGCCGATGCCTTTCCCCTGCAGGCTCGGTTCCACGGCCAGTGGGCCGAGAAGAATGGCCGGAACCGCTTCGATCAGGATCGGCCAGAAGCGCAGGGTGGCGAGCAGCTCGCCGTCCGCGCCGGCGGCGACGAAGCGCAAACCGGCCAGGTCCTCGACGCCCTCGCGCAGGCGGTAGACTGTCTTACTCTTGCGGTCGGCCCCGAAGGTCCGGTCGAGCAGTGCATCGAACTGTGCGGGGTCTTGCGCCCGCTGGGGCAGTATCTGAAAATCCATGGTGGCTCCGCTGCGAGACGCCGCTATCGCGGCTGCGTTTTTCGGGTAAAAGGCTTGGGGCCGGTTGCGCCCTTTTCCGTCCGCGGCCAGATCGCGGCCGCTCGAGGCTTAGAGCGCGGGCCGGTCGACGCGCGCTCGTCGCGCGCACCAGCGTCGTCGTCGGAGGGTCCCGCAGTCGAGCATCCTGACCATCCTCCAAGCCCCATGGGTAGAGCCGTTGCCAAGGAATTTCCAATTAGCACAGCATGCTGGGCGCCGCCAAGTCTTTTGCCGGCCGGTTCGCGACCGGCCCTAAAACGCCAGCCCGTCGTCCCAGTAGGGCGCCTCACCGAAGCGTTCGGCCAGGTAGTCGACGAAAACCCGCACCTTGGGCGACAGATTACGATTGGCCGGATAGACCGCGTGAACGGCGCTGTCCTGAGCATCCCGCCAGTCTGGCAGAAGCCGCTCGAGCCGGCCCGCGCGCAGGTCAGGTCCGACGAAGAAGGTCGGCAACAGCGCGACACCCAGGCCGTCCAGCGCGGCGGCCCGCAGCACGTCGCCGTTGTTGACTGCGAGGGGGCCCTTGGTCCTGACCCGGCGCTCGCCGTCCGGGCCGCGGAAACGCCATTCACGACCAGCCGCCTGGTAGCTGTAGCGCAGGCAGGCATGGTCGGCCAGCTGCTCCGGCCGCTCCGGGCAGCCCCGTTCGGCCAGGTAGGCCGGTGCGGCGACGACAACCCGGTGGCTCGGCGCCAGCCGCTTGGCGATCAGGCTGGAGTCCGCCAGGACGCCGATCCGGACCGCGATGTCGAGCCCCTCCTCGACCAGGTCGACCTGGCGGTCGTTGAGCGTCAGGTCGATCGTGAGCTCGGGATAGTGCTGCAGGAAGTCCGCCAGGCAGGGGCCGAGATGACGGATGCCGAAGGACATCGGCGCATTGACCCGAAGCTCGCCGCGCGGGCCCGAGGCGAGCCGGGAGACGGTCCGCTCGGCCGCGGCCGCCTCGTTCGCCACCCGCCGGCAGCCTTCATGGAAGGCCGCGCCCGCCTCGGTCAGCGACAGGCGGCGTGTCGAGCGGTTGAGCAGGCGCACGCCCAGGCGGTCCTCCAACCGGCTGATCTGCTTGGAAACGGCCGATTTCGAGATAGCCAGATCGCGCGCCGCGCCGGTAAAGCTCCCGGCCTCGACGACACGGGCGAAAAGCACCATCGCGCTCGGGTCCAGCATCCCGCCATCGTTTCTAATTGGAAACAATCATATGCCAATTTCTCATATTATACCCTTCGGGTGAACCGACTATCTTACCGCCCATGACGACTACCGACACTTGCTCAGGGGCTTTACGGATATGATCGAGGTGATCCCTTTCGAGAGCCTTGGCCGCTTTGACAACGACTGGCTGTCGGCCCGCTATCACTTCAGTTTCGCCGGCTACGACGATCCCTCGCGCCGTGGCATCGGGCCGCTCCTGGTCTGGAACGACGACACGATCCAGCCCGGCACCGGCTTCGACCCGCACGGCCATCGCGACATGGAGATCATCACTTACGTGCGGCAGGGTGCGATCACGCACAAGGACCACCTCGGCAACACCGGCCGAACCGAGGCGGGCGACGTTCAGGTCATGACCGCCGGCAGCGGCATCCAGCACGCTGAATACAATCTGGAGGACGAGATCACCCGGATCTTCCAGATCTGGATCATGCCTGCGGCGGCCCGGCTCGAGCCGGCCTGGGCGACGCGCCGATTCCCAAAGGCCGGGCGCGACGGCGAGCTGGTGGCGCTCGCTTCGGGCCGGCCGGGCCACGACGGCGCCCTACAGATCCACCAGGACGCCGCGATTCTGGGCGCCAGCCTGAACGCGGGGCAAAGTGTGGTCCACAAATTGGGCCGCGCCCGGCGCGCCTATCTGGTACCGGCAAGCGGGCGGATCGAGGTCAACGGCACGCTGGCGAAGTTGCGCGACGGGATTATCATGACCGGCGAGGACGAGGTCGCTATCAAGGCCTTGGAAGACTCAGAAATCCTGCTGGCCGACCTGCCCTGATATCGAAACCCGCCAACTTTCACAACAAGGAGCTTGGACCATGTCCATCGAGGCCAAAGCGCAACTTATCATCCCGGCCCTGCACCCGCTCTACCGGAAGCTGTCGCAACTTTCCTATCCCATGATCCGCTTCTTCACCGGCCTGTTCCTGATGCCGCACGGTGCCCAGAAGCTGTTCGGCTGGTTCGGCGGCAACATCGACGGCACGGCCGGGTTCTTCGCCAAGATCGGTCTGGAGCCGGCACTGCCGCTGGCCTATCTGGTCGGGGCGACCGAGTTCTTCGGCGGCTTGTTTCTGGCGGTCGGCTTCCTGACCCGTCCGGCCGCGGTCGGCATTGCGATCCTGATGGCGGTGGCCGCGTTCCACGTGCACATGCCCAACGGCTTCTTCTGGAACAACGGCGGATACGAATACCCGCTGCTGTGGGGCCTGATCGCTCTGGCGCTGGCCTTTCGGGGTGGCGGCGAGATGTCGCTCGACCGAGCGATCGGCCGGGAGTTCTAGAACAACCGTCGAGGCCGCTGGCGGCGCTTCAATCGAGGGAAAGCAGCGATGGGCCTGTTGATCGACGGCGTTTGGCACGAGCAGTGGTACGACACCGAGTCGACGGGCGGGCGCTTCGCCCGGCAGGAGAGCCAGTTCCGCCACTGGGTGACAGCCGATGGCAGCTCCGGCTTCAAGGCCGAGCCGGGGCGCTACCGACTGTATGTATCGCTTGCCTGTCCCTGGGCCCATCGCACTCTGATATTCCGCAAGCTGAAGCGGCTGGAAGACGTAATCCCGGTCTCGGTGGTCCATTGGCACATGGGCGCCGAGGGCTGGGAGTTCCGCCCAGGGCCGGGGGCGACGGATGACCCGGTTCTGGGCGCACGCCGCCTGCATCAAATCTATACCGCCGCCAAAGCCGACTATAGCGGGCGGGTCACGGTGCCGGTGCTGTGGGACCAGGCCCAGGCCACGATCGTCAGCAACGAGTCGGCGGAGATAATCCGCATGCTCAACGGCGCTTTCGAGACCTGGGCCGAACCGGGTATCGATTTCTATCCGGCGGCGCTGCAAGGCGAGATCGACCGGGTCAACGAGACCGTCTACCACAACGTCAACAACGGTGTTTACAAGGCCGGCTTCGCCACCACCCAGGAGGCCTACGAGGAGGCCTTCGACAAGCTGTTCGACACGCTGGACGACCTGGAGCGGCGGCTCGCCGGCCAGCGCTATCTCGCGGGCGAGCGCTTGACCGAGGCGGACTGGCGTCTCTTCACCACTATGCTGCGCTTCGATCCGGTCTATGTCGGCCACTTCAAGTGCAACAAGCGCCGCTTGATCGACTACCCGAGCCTCTGGTCCTACACCCGCGAGCTCTACCAAGTGCCGGGCGTGGCCGAGACCGTGAACCTGCACCACATCAAGCAGCACTATTACGGCAGCCACAAGAGCGTCAACCCGACCGGCATCGTGCCCATGGGCCCGGAGATAGACTTCACCGCACCGCACGACCGCGACCGCCTGGCGAAGACCTAGGCGCTTAGCCCGCAGTTCTCACATCGGCGGTTCGCGCGCTCGTCTTTCCACCACGGCGTCCGTGGCCCCCGGCGAAATCCGGCGTTAAGCCTCGGCTTGCGGGCCTCGCTCAAACAGAAATTCTGGCGCGCCATACAGCCCGGACTAATTACAGGGGAATTTGGCCTTGAGAGCGTCGAGCAAGCCGATGGCAGCCGGCTCCTCCCGGCGGCCGAAGTTTTCGTGCACCCAGCGCATGTAGGCCCAGCGCACCTCGTCCGGCCGGTTCCGCGTGGGCAGGCAGATACCATGCTCCGGTCCCAGTTGGCCAGCGATGGCGAGGGCATCGGTAAATCCGGTCAAGTACTGCTCGCACTCGGCCTCGGCCGCGGCCCCCCAGCGGGCGTCGTTGTCCGCCTCGACACAAGGGCTGAGGAGTTCCCGCACGGTGTAGCCGGATGGCTCCTGCGCCGCCGCGCCAACCGCCGTGAAGACCGCCGCCGCCGCCAGCAGATGCCGGAAGATGCCCATAGCGCGCCTGCCCTGCGTTCCGCCCGCCGGCCGCCGCCTCACTGGCTGCGCTCCCGCGCGTAGGCCCGGATCGCACTGTCCATGACGGCGCGATGCTGATCATTGTTGACGAACCTTGGCGAGTTGACCTGGGCCAGAGTTGGGCGTCGACCATGTTCTGGTGGCAGCCAATGCAGAGCCCCGTGCGCTCCATCTTCGCGCGTACCTCGGCCGGCAGAGGTCCGGTCAAGGGCCAGTGCGAGCCGATGCTCACCAGCTGCTTGTCGTCACGCGTCACAATCTGCGAAAGGTCGTGATCGAGCGAGGGGATCGCCGGGGATTGGACCTGGGTCTTGGTTGGGATGATCTCGCCCCGAGCCGTCTCCAGATCGACCGTAAAGCCCTTGTCGTAGCCCTTGAGGAAACGGCCGTCCGCGATGCCGTAGCCCAGCGCCTTAGGATTGTCGTGACAGCTCTCGCACGAGCGCGCGAGCCTACCGGCGGTGTGCGGTTGGACCGCCGCGTGGTCGAGTCCCTTGCCCTCGGGCGTCATCCAGGTCTCGTTGTTGACCACGGTCTTGCCGTTCTTGTCGATCACCGTGGTGATCACCTGGCATCCCGGCATGAGCGGACTGACCCGGCCCTCGCCGTTGATGCCCAGGATCGGCTCCTCCCAGCGTAGGTAGGAGCGGGTTTCGGAGACCTTGCCGGGGCCGGTCAGGCCGTTGGTACCGAGGTCATTGTCCGCGGTGAGCCCGTTGTCCCGCCGCGAGTTGGCATTGAGGATCCAATCGACGTCGGTCTTGCCCTCGGAGTAGTCCACGGTGATGTGGCAGCCGTAGCACTGCGGCGCCCAGTCGGCATGACAGGCGTAACACTCCATTGATTCCATGTGCTGGCCGACGCTGGCCATGGCGACGAAGGCGTTGGAGTTCTTCCACTCGCTGTCGAGCGCCAGCTGTTTGAGCACCGGTACCTCGAAATCGAGGCCCGAGGCCGAATGCAGGATCACTTTGTTGCCGCGCTTGACCACGTTGCCATAGGGGTTGCCGCGGGCCGTGATCAGGTAGCCATCCTCCGCATCGTACTCGGTCGCGAAGGCCATGAAGTCCGGCAGTTCGTCCGTCACACCGCGCGGCGTCGGGTCGAGCGGCAGCTCGTGCTCCTCGCCGTGGCCGAGCGGCAGCTCCCAGGGATACTCGGTCACCGTGCCGTGGCAGTCCTGGCACTCGACCTCGACCTGGGCCAGGGTGGTTCCGAAGAGGTTGCCGTCGCCGTGCATGTCGATCGAGGTATGGCAATCCTGACACAGCAGTCCGCCCTCGGGATTGCCGGGCCGGCTCTGCTGCTGGTGGTGCAGGTCGTCCTTGATGAAGAGATAGTTCTTGGTGTGCAGCTTGGGCTGCTTGCCGCCCTTTGCGTCGTAGGGACTGCCGTAGGGGAACTCCATGATTCCCTGGTAGCTCACGCCGATGCGCTTGCCCCGGTTGTGGCAGGAGTTGCAGGTCTCCGACGGGATACCTGAATAGGAGACTTTGCCGATCTTCACCTTGGTCTTGCGCGTCGCCTGCATGCGGTGGGCCAGTAGCTTACCTGGCTGCTCCTTACTGATCGTGGGGTCGCTGCCCTCGTAGAAGCCCTCGTTGCCGTAAGGCACGTGGCAGGAGGAGCAGCCGGCGCCGCGGAAGTCGCCGCGCTTCTCGCGCCCCGTGACGCCGACGTGGCAGCGTTGGCACTGCTGACGCGAGTAGGTGATGCCGGCCAGATTCGGGTGCTCGGAGATGGCGTCGACATCGACCTCGGGCGGCTGCTTCATCTCGCTTGGAATCTGGTCCGGATGAGCGGCGACGAAGGCGGTCATATAGGCCTTGTAAGCCGCGGTGCCGACCGCCGGCTCGGGTCCGTCCTCGTCCTTCAGATTGTAGTTGCCCCAGACCACCTTGTAATCCTCCTGCAAGCCCCAGGACCAGAAGTTGCCCTGCAGCTTGCCGGCTTCGGTGTTCATGAGCGATTTGGTCAGGCGTTCGGCATAACCTTGGTGGCACTGGCCGCAGGAGCGGTCGGCGATCCAAACGCTGCCCGGGTCCGGATAGAAGGTATGCGGCCCGCCAGCTTCGGTGAGCTCGCCAGGCGCGCCCTGATGGGCGGCGTCCTTGGTGGTCGCGACCGGGTTGCCGCCGTGACAGATGACACAGCCGCTGGGATCGCCGTGGTCCGCCCCCATGGCCTCGATGGTCTCCTGCATGGCCCCTTCGGTGAAGCGTTCGATGCCCTCGTGGCAGGAGAGACAGCCCTTCTCCTTGGCGATCGCCTCGGACACGCTCTCGAACTGCGCCGAAGCCGGCGCCGCCGCGAGCAAGATCGTCGCTGCCGCAAGCAGGGTGATGGTCCGCATGACTCTGCCTCCCCTAAGGCCTCCCGAAGGTCGCAGACGCCCGGCAATCGCGATCGGCCGGCCGCGCCAACACAATCATAGAGAACGACGCGCGGCCCTGCCCTGACCTGGGTCAGAAATTCCGCCTTGGCCGGCGGGGGTCCTGGTATTTGATCCAGATTAATGGTTTCCTCCGCCATGGCCTTACCTTGTGGCCGAGACAAGATATCCGGCGGAGAGGCCATGTCCGAACGGCGGGACGAGCGGCGGCAGGCAACCATTTCGCCATGCTGGCCGAGTTGCGCACTGGGCGACTGTCTGGTCAGACGACACGTTGAAGGCCTCTTCGACGCGCCTCTGGTTGCCGGCTTCAAAATGGTCACGGCGCCGCGCGGCCATCGGCTCGAGCTGGCCGGGAGCTCGGCGCCGGACTTGAGCATCGTGATCGATGGCATGGTCATGTTGGAAAGCTACCTGCCCGATGGGCGCCGCCAGGTGATCGGCTTTTGCACGGCGGGCGACATCCTGGCGCCGATGGCCCATTGTGAGACCCTCGCCTACGATGTGGCGGTGATCGCGCGGACTCGTCTCTGCCAGTTGCGGCTGGGCGACGGGCTGTCCGGCGGCTGGCTTCGCGAACGGCAAGCCAAGGCGTTGTTCGACACGGCCTGCGCCCGCCTGGCTTCCGCCGAACGCCACTTACTGCTCTTGGCACGCCTGACGGCGCGCGAAAAAGTGGCGAGCTTCCTGCTCGAGATGGCGGCGCGGATCGGCCGCCCAAGTTCGTCGGGGCAGCGCTTGGAGTTGCCGATGAACCGCGAGGTTATCGCCGACTATTTGGGACTCAACGCTGAAACGGTGAGTAGACAGTTCAGCTGTCTCAAACGGTTCGGCACCATTGACCTGCCGCGCCCGGGCTTGGTGCTAATCGCGGACCCCGAGAGGCTGGCCGACGAGACTTCACTGGCGCGCTTCAAGGTGGCGCGCCTTTCAGCCGCCTTGACCGCCGAGCCATACGGCCGACCGAACCACGCGCCGACGCAGGCCGCGCTTCGATGAATGCCGGGCGTCCCTTGGCCCGCCGCAGCGGACGGCGCCGGGCGCCCGAGATGGAGGGCCCCGAATGACGCTCTGGATCCTGGCCGCACTGATCGCCGCCCTCGCCGCGGCCGGCCTGGTGTGGCCTCTCTTGCGGCGGCAAGCATCGCCCGAGGCGGCGAAAGCCGCTGGAAACCTTGAGGATCTCGCGGTCTATCGCGACCAGCTGGCGGAGATCGAAGGCGAGGTCGAGCGCGGCCTGCTCGAGGGCGACCAAGCCGCCGCCGCACGTCTCGAGATCCAGCGCCGCCTGCTCGCCGCCGCCGGGCGCCCGAACCCGAGATCGGCTGCTTCGCGGCGGGCGCCACTGGCCGCCGGGGCCGTGGCCGTGTTCCTGCTCGTCGGCTCGC
>JBFJPL010000074.1:0-19683 GCA_041617155.1 Kiloniellales bacterium | reverse complement strand
GCCCTGCGAGTCGGCCGGACAGACGCGAGTGTCGCGTCGCGAAGGCTTGCCGATGCGCACGGCATCGCCCGCGCCTCCGCTCCTAACCCTCGCGTCTGTGCGGCCGATGCAGTCCATGACCAATACTCGGACAGGCTCCTAGCCGGCTGCGGGGATCAGGACGCGGTGCAGGTCGAGCACCGGGGTCGATACCCCCGTTTGGCTCAACATGTCGTGAACCTGCTGGCCCCGATGATGAGTCTGGTGATTGAAGAAATGGGCCAGCAGAACCGCCATGGGGTCGTTGCAAACATGACCCTCATTGTTCCGGTATTTGATCGAGCGGGCCAGTGCGGCCTCCTTCAGCCCGGCGGCGAAAGCCTCGATTCGCAGGTCTTCGCGCGCCCGTGCCTCGCGTAGCTAGTCGAAATCGCCTCAGAGGATCGCATCCAGGCCTGTCGACGGTATGTCTTGCCCGGCGAAGCGGCCGAGCCAGATTCGGTCGCCCACCATGATGTGATTGAGCGTGCCGTGGATCGAGCGAAAAAATGCCCGGCGGTCGCGCTTTCGCGCCGCGTCCGGCAGCTCGGCACTGGCGGCATAGAGCCGCTCGTTGGCGAGCCGGTTGTAGCGCGCCATCATCCGGAAATGGTCGAGGTGAAGGTTGCCCGTGGCGGCACGCGCCTCCCGCTGGTTTCGATTTGTCTATCATGTCGCCATCGCTTTCCAAACGCGCGGTTGAACGCGCCGCCATCAAGCGACAGAATTCGCAGCTGAACCAATTGAACGGGTAGAGCGGGCAATGAAAGACGGATTGGGCGCCTTCGTGCCCGGCGGCGAGGTGAAGCTGGCGGGCGCGGCCGAGGGTCCGCTGAAGGGACTGAGCTTCGCGGCCAAGGATATCTACGACATCGCCGGTCATGTCACGGGCTGCGGCAACCCGGATTGGGCACGGACCCATCCGCCGGCCACGGCCCACGCCCCGGCGGTGCAGGCCTTGCTGGATGCCGGCGCCACCTTGGTAGGCAAAACCATCACCGACGAGTTGGCCTACAGCTTGAACGGCCAGAACGCCCACTACGGCACGCCGACCAACGTCAACGCGCCCGGCCGCATCCCCGGCGGCTCGTCGAGCGGTTCGGCCAGCGCCGTGGCCGGCGGCCTGGTCGACCTTGCCCTGGGCAGCGATACCGGCGGCTCGGTGCGCGTGCCGGCCGGTTATTGCGGCATCTATGGCATTCGCACCAGCCACGGACGCATACCCTTGACCGGCATCATGCCGTTGGCGCCCAGCTTCGATACGGTCGGCTGGTTCGCGCGCGAGGCCGGCCTGCTGCGCCGGGCTGGCGCGGTCCTGCTGAACGGCAGCGCCGATACGGCGCCGCCGCCCAGCCGACTGCTGATTGCGGAGGACGCCTTCGCCCTGGCCGAAGAGCCGGCGCGCGCCGCGCTCGGGCCCTTGGTCGAGCGTCTCGAGGCACGGCTCGGCAAGGCGCGGACCGTGACGCTCGGCGAACCGGGCGGCGGTCTCGAAGCCTGGATGTGGCGCTTCCGGCATCTGCAGGCGCGTGAGATCTGGACGGTCCATGGCGACTGGATCACCGAGGTCAAGCCGAGCTTCGGTGCCGAGATCGCCGAACGTTTCGACTGGGCCCGCGGGGTGACGCAAGAGACCGCCGAAGCCGACAGACCGGAGCGCGAGGCCTTCACCCAACGTGTCTGGGCCTTGCTCGAAGGTGGTGCCGTCATCTGCCTGCCGACGGCACCGGGGCCCGCGCCGCGCCTGGAGACGCCGGCCGAGGACCTGCGCACGCACCGCGGTCGGACGCTCAGCCTGACCAGCACGGCCAATCTCGCACGCCTGCCGCAGGTCAGCCTGCCGCTGGCCTGCGTGTCGGGCTGCCCGCTCGGGCTCGGCCTGATCGGCGCGCCCGGCAGCGACCTGTCGCTGCTCGCTTTCGCCGAGGATTTCGTGCGCGAGGTAGCCGACGGCACGCTGGCATTTTGACCGTCACCAGCTTTTGCACGACCGGGTGGGGAGAGATCAGGTCGCAGCGCCGTAGATCTTATGGTAAAAGCGTTATTAGTCTTGGGAGGTCAGGGAGACCCGCCATGCCCGGATTCGACCATCGCCTCGCAAAGCCCGCCGCGGTCATGGCCGCCCTGTTCTTGGCGGTGCCATCATGGAGCGCGGCTCAGCAGGATCCCGTCTTGCCTGGTGCAAAGGCCGGGTTCGGTTTCGCCACACCCGTTGACCTCATGCCGCCGGGCATCCGCGACGCCTATATCAGAGGCATCCGGAAGGAACTCAGGGACCATGGCTATGACGCCGGGCCCGTGGAGGAGGCCAGCCTCGGCGGCCGTCTTGCCGCGGCGATCGCGCTTTACCAGCAGGATGCCGGCTTGGTGATCGATGGCGTGGCCTCGAAGGAGTTGCTTGACCATCTGAAGTTCAGCATTCCGAAGGTCTATGCAGCGCTTGAGGCGATGCCGGAAGCCGCCGAGCCAGATCCGGAGGAACTCGACGCGACCCCATTGCAGGAAAGCCGATACGATCCGACCAAGCCGCGCAAAGCGGCTGGCCAGGACGCGAAAACCGGGCGTGCCTTTTGGCCCGACCAGGTCACCTTCGAGCGCTTGCCCGATTTGCCGGAGCCGGACGTGCCGGTCCAGCAAGCCACCCGTGGCTCGGATGACGAGCCCGTCAGACCAGAGAGCGTGGCTCCGGAGCCGGCGCCGGAAATCCAACTGGGCGTCGTATCGCTGGTTCAGAAAACGCTTAAAGAGAAAGGCTACTTCGCCGACCCCATAGACGGCGTGTTCGGCACCACGACCAGCGATGCCGTGCGCCGCTTTCAGGAGGATTACGGCCTGCCGGCCAGCGGTGTGATCGACAGCGCCCTGCTGGCCGCCCTGTTGTCGTGACGGGCCGATGGGCCAAGCGGCGGTTCCGCAGGAGCCGGGGAAAGCGCGGCTATCGTCAACCTTTAGGAACCTTGCGCACCGGCGCTTAGCGCGCCGCCGTGTTGACTGATGGATAGATGAAGCCGTAGGCCGGATACGTGCTCTTGCCCAGGACGCTGCCCGGCGTGTACCAAATGCGGACTGCCGACCAGTCGTTGCCGGGGGAAACGTCCCTGATCGGCGTATCGAGGTGGACTTTGCCGCGATTCAGCCAGTTCGCATGATTGGCCACGATCTCGCGGTCGCTGACGATCCGTGTCACCACCGCCAGATGGCCGCGACTTCGGCCTTTGCGGCCCAGAACCAATACGGAGCCGACAGCCGGCTTGTTGCCCCTGTGATAACGGCCCTTGGCCGCCTGCCACCAAGTCCAGGCATCGCCGCGAATCTGGATGTTGGAGAGCCTGCGCGCGTAGGGCACGCACTGCAATCTGCGGTTCGGCGTGACGATCCGCGGCTCGACCCCGGCGGCGGCCAGCGTGTAGGTCAGGTTCGGATTGCCGGCCGTAGGTGAGACGGCGGACCGGCCCGCGTCGCCGCCGGCACAGGCGGCCAGCGACAAACCAAGCGCCAGCGCCACGAGACCGCGCCGGGTGGCTCTTGCTTCCAGCCCCCAATAGCCGGGCGCCGGCTGGCGCAATGGATCTGCTCCGGCCATGAATTGCTCCTTCCAGACTAGCAACCCCGTGCGCGCGATTCTCAAATCTCGTCGTGAACAAACTGTTAAGGAAGCGATGTCGACCATCGTAATGAGAGCAGGGATGTCTTAAACAGTCAATGGTAGGCCGTTTTGGATACAGGGGCGGGAGATCCACGCAATTGGCCGGCACCATGCGGGAGGCGGAGCGAATGATCGGACGTCTGGCTATGGCCGTGATCGTCACGGGCCTTCTGTCGGCCTGCGCCGGACCGACGCGCGACGCCGATTCCGGCGGTCGGCAGGTCGGCCGGTCCTATGTGGTGAACGGCGTGCGGTATGTGCCACGGAGCGACCCGGACTACGACCAGATCGGCATGGCATCCTGGTACGGACCGGGCTTTCACGGCAAGCGGACCGCGAGCGGCCGCCGCTTCGACATGCACGCCATGACCGCGGCGCACAAGACGCTGCCCTTCGGCACCAGGGTGCGGGTGACCAACCTCGTCAACGGCCGGACGGTCGTGCTCACCATCAACGACCGCGGCCCCTTCGCGAAGGGCCGCATCGTCGACGTCTCCAAGCGCGCCGCCGAGCGGCTCGGATTTATCGCCAAGGGTGAGACCAGGGTCAGGGTCCAGGTGGTCAGCGGCGCCAGCGGCTGAGTCCGACCGGCGGGTGCCGGGGATTATGCCTGGCATTGCCGCGTATCAAGAAGCTACAGAACACCTGGGAAGCCCGAACGGGGTAATTTCCCACTGCCCAGCCGCGCGGCTTTGGTGTAAACGACCGAAGGGGGATCGGTCGGCACCGGGGATGACCGCTGTATGACCAAGGAGACGATCATGACGATCCATAGTGCAATTTCCCGGCCCGGCCGGCCGAGGCTGTCGCTGTCCCTACCGATGGCCAGCCTATTGGCTGCGCTGCTGCTGTTCGGCTCGATCGAGCCGGTGCTGGCCGACCCGCCGCCCTGGGCCCCGGCCCACGGGTGGCGCGCCAAGGAGGGTGGGCACGGACGGGAATACTACAAGCCTGGCAAGTCCGAGAAAGGCAAATACAAGAAGCGCAAATTCAAGAGAGGCAAATATAAGAAAGGCAAGCGCCGCAGCGGCTACGACCAGCCGGGCCTGGTCTACGTACCGCCGATCGATTTCACCCGCGGCCGCTGCCAGCAGGAGGTCCTCGGCGCGCTGCTGGGCGGCGCCGCCGGCGCGGCGGTCGGTTCGCAGATCGGCAAGGGCGACGGCAAGACCGCCGCGATCATCGGCGGCACGATCGTCGGCCTGATCGTCGGCGGCAGCATCGGACGCTCGATGGACGCGATCGACCAGAACTGCGTCGGCCAGGCGCTCGAGCACGCCGGTGACGGCGAGACGATCTACTGGAACCCGCGCCAAGATGACGCGCGCTACAAGGTGACCCCGGTCAGGACCTATCAGGTCGCGGACGGCCGCTATTGCCGCGAGTACACGACCACGGCGACCGTCGGCGGCCGGGTTCAGGAGGCCTACGGCAAGGCGTGCCGCCAGCCGGACGGCTCCTGGCAGATCGTGCGTTAGCCGGTGCCGGGGCGTGCCGCGTTGCCGCGCCCCGCCCCGCCCCGCCCCCGTGATGCTGCCGAGGCCATTGCGGAAGGTTGAAGAGAGGCGGTCATGAGCCTTGCCCAACTCGATGCGAGGACAAGCGGCGCCGCCGAGCAGTCGGCGCTGTCCCATTCGACGGGCTTTATCGTCGGGCCGCGCTACGACTGGCTGTTCTTCATCGGCGCGCCGCTGATCGCCCTGGTCCTCGGCCTGCTGCTGGCCGGCTCGCCGCTGGACCGGGAACTGGCCCTGTTCGACGGCGACAAGACGCCGCTCGGCTTTTTCATCGGCAGCTTCATCTTCGCCCACCTGGTGATCGTCGTCTTTCGCAGCCACCTGAACCCAAGGATCTTCCGGCTCTATCCTTACCGCTTCACGCTCGTGCCGGTGCTCCTGCTCATGGCCATGGGGCTGTCGACCTGGGTCTTGGTGTGCTGCGCAGTCCTGGCCACTTTCTGGGACGTCTACCACTCCGGTATGCAGACCTTCGGCCTGGCCCGGATCTACGACGCGCGCGCCGGCAACGACCCCTGGCGCGGCCGCCGTCTCGACTGGGTTCTCAATACCCTGCTCTATGCCGGGCCGATCGCCGCCGGCGCCAGCTTGATGGACCACGTGGAGGACTTCGACGAGTTCGAGCGGGTCGGCGCGGTGTTCTTCACCGCAATTCCGGCCTACGCTGAGTCCAACGCCCACTACCTGACCTGGGCGGTGGTCGGTTTCGGCGCGCCGTTTCTGATCTACTATGTTTACGCCTATTGGCGTTACAGCCGGGCCGGTTATCGGATCTCGCGGCAGAAGGTGGCCCTGCTGCTCGGCACGGCGGCCTGCTCGATATTCGCGTGGGGCTTCAACCCCTTCGGCATGGCCTTCTTCATTATGAATTTTTTCCACGCGCTGCAGTATTTCGCAATCGTGTGGTGGGCCGAGAACGAGAACCTGTCCCGGCGACTCGGCGTGGCCGGCCGCGCCTGGGCCAAGCCCGTGACTCTGGCGGCCCTGCTGTCGGTCGGGGCCGGCTACGGCATCCTGGCCGAAAGCACGGACGGCGACGCGAGCCCCTGGCTGTTCAAACTCTTTCTGGTCATTTCGCTGATGCACTTCTGGTACGACAGCTTCATCTGGTCGGTCCGACGCAAAGCGGTCTAGTCTCTTCCCGCCGGGCCGACCAAGCCGATTCGCAGCTCGCCGACCTCTTGGTGGATGTAGGCCAACAGGGCGGCGCAGAAGATCGTCGCGCCCAGGATCTCCAGCGACTCCTGGGCCACGTTCAGTAGGCCATAGGTCAGGTTGTCACCGCCGTGGCGGTCGTACCACCAGCCGACTGGCAGCTCGGTGCCGAGCGCGCCGCCGACATAGATCACGCCCGCCAGCACGAAACGCCGACGGGTGCGGGCCGGCAGGTGGCCGAGAAACCGCAGATAGCAGGTTGCGAAGATCAGCACCAGCAGCCCGAACGGCAGGACCCAGGAGAAGGTGAGCACGCCGCCGAGCCCGAGCGATTCGGTGAGCGGCTGATTGATCATCTCGTGGATCACCACGGCCTCGTCGAGCGACAGGTAAAGGAAGATCGCGCCGAGGACCGCCCAGTGCCGGCGGTAGGCCAAACCCCCGGCCAGCTTGACCCGGGCGATCACCGTCAACAGCAGGGCACAGACGAACAGCAGGATGGCCGAATACCAGGTCGGCAGGTTGCCTTCATAGCTCAGGTTGACCAGGGGCACCAACCCGAAGCCCCAGTCGTCGTCGAGCGCATGAATCGAGACTTCCGAGACGAAGCCGGCAAGGGTCAGTACCACGAACAGGATCGCAAGGAGACGATTGATCTTGGTCAGCGAGAAGGTGATCGGCATGGCGGCCACGTCCCTTCCTAATACCAAAGGTATAGGGGCCGGGGCGTTACTCGTCGTAGGAGATCAACGTGGTGATCGGGATATCGAGCTTGTCCCGCCCGTTGAGGAAGCTGAGCTCGATGATGCAGGCGGCGCCCCGCACATCGGCGCCGCACTGACGGAACAGCTGAGCCGCCGCGTTCATCGTGCCGCCGGTCGCCAGCAGGTCGTCGAGCACCACGACGCGCTGACCCGGTTCGACCGCATCCGCCTGTATCTCGATGGTATCCGTGCCGTACTCCAGATCGTAGGTAAAGGGCACGGTCGCACCCGGCAGCTTGCCCTCCTTGCGAATCATGACGAAACCCAAGCCCAGCTCCAGTGCCAGGGGCGCCGCGACCAGGAATCCGCGCGACTCGATGCCGGCGAGGAGATCCGGCTTGTGCGGCTTGATCGCTGCCGCCAAGCGTTCGACCGTCGCCTGCCATGCCTTGGGGTGCATGAGCAGCGTGGAAATGTCGTAGAACAGGATGCCCGGTTTGGGAAAATCCGGAATCGTGCGGATGTGATCGCTGAGGTCCATGTCTCGACGCCTCGCCCCCTCTGTCATGCCCGAAGCGCGCGTATCCTATCGGGCAGGATCGGAAGGTACAATTGCATGTTGCCAGCCGAAGGGTTGCGCAAGCCCGGGGAATGGAGTGTAACTAAACTCAAAGGCTGAAGCCGGTCGTCCGGCCGTTGGCGACGTACTTTGGGGTGAAGCGTCACATGACTCATGTTTTCCACCGTCAGCCGCAGCACCACTATCCCTTGGCAGCGCGCGGCGACGGGCCCTATATCATCGACAGCAACGGCAGGCGGTATCTCGACGCCTCCGGCGGGGCGGCGGTCTCCTGCCTGGGCCACAGTCACCCGGCGGTGATCGAGGCGATCAAGCGGCAGCTCGACAAGATTCCCTATGCCCACAGCGGGTTCTTCTCGAACGAAGCCTCGGAGCAGCTGGCCGACCATCTGATCGCGCGCGCCCCCGAGGGGCTCGGGTGGGTCTACTACGTCTCGGGCGGCTCCGAGGCCAACGAGACGGCGCTCAAGCTGGTCCGGCAGTATTTCCTCGAGATCGGCCAGCCCGAACGCCATCGCTTCATCGCGCGCCTGCAGAGCTACCACGGCAACACCTTGGGTGCGCTGGCGGTCGGCGGCAACATGTGGCGGCGCGAACCCTACGAGCCGTTGCTGATCAAGACCAGCCACATCTCGCCCTGCTATGCCTACCGTAATCAGGAAGCCGGAGAAAGCGCCGAAGACTACGGGCGACGGTGTGCCGATGAGCTGGAGGCCGAAATTCTGCGCCTCGGAGCGGACAGCGTGGCCGGCTTCATCGCCGAGCCGGTGGTCGGAGCGACCTCCGGCGCGGTTCCGGCGGTGCCCGGCTACTTCCGGCGCATCCGCGAGATCTGCGACCGCTACGGCGTGCTGCTGATCCTCGACGAGGTCATGTGCGGGATGGGGCGCACCGGGACGTTGTTCGCCTGCGAACAGGACGGCATCGCGCCGGACATCCTGACCTGCGCCAAGGGGCTGGGCGCCGGCTATCAGCCGATCGGCGCGGCCCTGGTGGCCGAGAAGATCTATCAGGCGATCCTGGCCGGCAGCGGCAGCTTCCAGCACGGCTTCACCTACATCGGCCATCCGACCGCCTGCGCCGCGGCTCTCGCGGTCCAACGGACCGTGGAAGCCGAGGACCTGCTCGACAACGTAAAACGCCAGGGCGCCGCCCTCAGGGAGGCGCTCGAGGCGCGCTTCGGCAACCACCATCAGGTCGGCGATATTCGCGGCCGCGGCCTTTTTATCGGCCTGGAGCTAGTGCAGGACCGGGCCAGCAAGGTGCCGCCGGATCCGGCGGCCGGGCTGCCCGGCGCGATCAAACGCCAAGCCATGGCGCGCGGCCTGATGTGCTACCCGGGCGGCGGCACGATCGACGGCAAGCGGGGCGTCCACATTCTGCTCGCGCCACCCTTCATCATCGACGAGAGCCACGTGGCGGAAATCGTCGAGAAACTGGCCGACAGCCTCGACGCGGCCTTGGGCGGCGGCGGGGCGTGACAGAGGGACCCGCGAAATGGCCGCCGCTGGTGCTGGCGGTGGCGCCCAACGGCGCCCGCAAGACCGCTGAAGATCATCCGGCCGTGCCGATTACACCGGACGAGGTCGCGCACACCGCCGCGGCCTGTCGGGAAGCGGGCGCCGCGATGATTCACCTCCATGTCCGCGACCCGGAGGGCGGTCACACGCTGGACGTCGAGGCCTATCGCGCCGCCATCGAGGCGGTGCGCGCCGCTGTCGGGTCGGGCATGGTGATCCAGGTGACCAGCGAGGCCGTCGGCATCTACCACCCGCTGCAGCAGATGGCCATGGTGCGCGAGCTGAAGCCCGAAGCGGTCAGTCTGGCGGTCCGCGAAATCATTCCCTATCCGGCGGTCGAACCGGACGCCGCCGAGTTCCTGAGTTGGCTCAGGCGCGAGCGGATTATGCCGCAGTACATTCTCTACTCGGAGGCCGACCTGCGGCAATTCGAGAAACTGATCGACCGCGGCCTGGTGCCGGACGAAGGCTACTCCGTGCTCTTCGTGCTGGGCCGCTACTCCGAAGGGCAAAAATCGGAACCCGCGGACCTCTTGCCGTTTCTGGCCGCGAACGTGCGCGGCCACCCCTGGGCACTCTGTGCCTTTGGCGCTCTAGAGGCGGCCTGTGCCGTGTTTGCCGCGGCCTTGGGCGGCCATGCGCGGGTCGGTTTCGAAAACAACCTGCACATGCCCGACGGCAGCTTGGCGCCGGACAACGCTGCGTTGGTCGCGGCGGTCGCGGCCGGCGTGGCGGCCATCGGACGGCCCTTGGCCGATGCCGACCAGGCACGCAGCCTCCTGGCCAAATAGCTCTCGGGACGGGGTCATGCGCGTCTCATCCTTAGCCACGCTCTTGCTGGTTTTGGCGATGGCGAACGGCGCACGCGCGGCCGAGCGGACCGTGGTCGTCGCAACCGCGCCCGTGGCCGGCGTCTACTATCCGGCGGGCGGCGCCCTGTGCCGGGTGGTCAACGCCGGCCAGGCGCGCCATGGCCTGCGCTGTCTGGTCGAAAGCACCGACGGGTCGCGGGACAACCTGCGCCGCCTGCGCGCCGGCGCGGTTGATTTCGCCCTGGTTCAATCGGACTGGCAGTACTACGCCGGACAAGGCGGCGACGATGCCGTCGGCGGCGATAGCGGTAACGGTGGCGCCGGCCGGACGCTGCGGGCGGTCGCCTCGCTCCACGCCCAGCCCTTTACCCTCCTCGCACGACCGCAAAGCGGCATCGGCTCGGTCGACGATTTGGCCGGCAAGCGGGTTAATCTCGGTCCGAACGGCTCGGCCCAGCGCATGGCGGGCGAGGCCCTGATCGAAGCGCTGGGTTGGAGCAAGCCGGAATTTGCGGCGATCACCGGCCTCGATGCGGAGCAACAGGTGGACGCGCTCTGCACCGGCCAGATCGACGCCTTTCTGATCTCGACCAGCCATCCGAACAGCCTGATCAGCGCCGCCACCGACCGCTGTCAGGCACGTTTGATACCGATCGACGGCGAGGCCGTGGACATCCTGCTCGCCTCCTGGCCGTTCTATGCCAGAGCCGAAATTTCCGGCGGACTCTACCGCGCCAACCCCGACCCCGTGCCGACCTTCGGGCTGCGCGCCACGCTGGTGACGACGCGCGAGACGCCGGACGACACGGTCTATTGGATCGCGCGGAGCCTGTTCGAACAGCTCGATGCGGTCAGGCGGCAGCACCCGGCATTGGCCCAGCTCTCGTCGCAGGACATGCTGTCCCGTGGCAATACACTGCAGTTGCATGATGGGGCACTTCGCTACTACCGGGAGAGGGGCTGGAAATAGTCGCTGCCCTGGCGGGCTTTTTACGGGGTGGCGTTTCGGCTCCGATTTGTGTTCAATGGGCAACCAAGGAAAGCGCGAAAAGCGCTGACAACCGGTGGCAGGGAGAGCCCAATAGTGGTTTCAGCCAAAATTGGCGTGACTACGCCAGTGCCAAGGCTATGCGCAGCGAGTCTCGACCGAGACGCGCGGCAAGGCCTCTTGTCATCCACGACGGCTGGCGGCCGGACGGCCGCCCGCTCGAGTAAGCCGCGTGCCTCCGGTCGCGGCCCGTATTGAAATCCGATTTTAAAAGTACAAACAGGGAGATGTACTCCATGAGAAAGATCACTTTGACATCCGCGGCGCTGGCTCTGGCCACTGCTGCTGTTCTCGTCGGTCCCGTGGGCGATGTCGCGGCGGCCGAGCAGAAGTTCATCAGCATCGGCACCGGCGGGGTGACCGGTGTCTACTATCCGACCGGCGGCGCGATCTGCCGTTTGGTTAACAAAGGCAACAAGCAGCACAACATTCGCTGCTCCGTCGAGTCGACCGGCGGCTCGGTGTACAACGTCAACACCATTCGCGCCGGCGAACTCGATTTCGGCGTCGCCCAGTCGGATGTCCAGTACAATGCCTACAACGGCGCCGCGAATTTCAAGGATCAGGGCCCGTTCAAAGAACTGCGCGCGGTGTTCTCCGCGCATCCCGAGCCCTTCACCGTGGTCGCCCGGGCGGATTCCGGCATCAAGAACTTCGCCGACCTAAAGGGCAAGCGGGTCAACCTCGGTAACCCCGGCTCTGGCCAGCGCGATACAATGGACGTGGTTATGAACGCCCTCGGTTGGACCACCTCCGATTTCTCGCTCGCCTCCGAGCTGAAATCTTCCGAGCAGTCGCAGGCGTTGTGCGACAACAAGATCGACGCCATGGTCTTCACCGTCGGCCACCCCTCGGGGACGATCAAAGAGGCCACGACCTCCTGCGATTCGGTGCTCGTGGCGGTGACCGGGCCAAAGATCGACGAGCTGGTCGCGGCCCACCCCTACTACCGCAAAGCCGTGGTGCCGGGCGGCATGTACACCGGCACCGACGGCGATACGGCGACCTTCGGCGTTGGCGCCACCATCGTCAGCTCGACCAAGGTGCCGGAAGACGTGGTCTACGAAGTGGTCAAGGCGGTGTTCGAGAACTTCGACCAGTTCAAGAAGCTTCACCCGGCCTTTGCCAACCTGAAGCCGGAGGAAATGGTCAAGGACGGTCTCTCGGCCCCGCTGCATCCCGGCGCGGCCAAGTACTACAAGGAAAAGGGTTGGATGTAAGGCCATACCTTGCTCGAGCGGGAGGCTGGCCTCCCGCTCGAGTCCTTTCATATCATAGGGTGGTCAAGTAGCTACCCGGCTGGCGCAGGAACTGCGCATCACAAAAGGTCTGGATCTTTGGCAAGGCTCACTGTGACGGTCGGCAGACGGATCAGCTTTATCTTGGCCCTTTGGGCCGGCGCCCTCGCTGGCCTCGCCACGGGATCGGCGCAATCGCAAGAGATCATCATCGGCACCGGCAGCAAGGCTGGAGTCTACTACCAGGTCGGCCGCGCCATCTGCCGGCTGGTCAATGCTGGGACCGCGGAGCACGGCCTGACCTGCCAGTCGGTTTCGACCGCCGGCTCGATTTACAATCTCACCAATGTCCGTGTCGGGCGCCTGCAAATCGGCGTGGCCCAATCAGACTGGCAGTTTCACGCCGCCAAAGGCAGCGCCGCCTTCGAGAGTCCTGGTCCGGACCCGGATCTGCGCGCGCTCTTCTCGGTGCACGGCGAGCCCTTTACGGTGGTGGCGCGGCGCGACTCGGAAATTCGCAAGTTCGACGACCTCGCGGGCAAGCGAGTCAACATCGGTAATCCGGGTTCTGGCCAGCGGGCCACGATGGAGGAAGTCATGCGCGCCGCCGGCTGGGACAAGAGCATCTTCTCTCTGGCCAATGAGCTGCCGGCTTCGCAGCAATCCCTGGCGCTGTGCCACGACCGGGTTCAGGCCATGGTCTATACCGTCGGGCACCCGAACGTTTCAGTGGGGCAAGCAGCCGGTCTCTGCGACGCCGTCCTGGTCGAGGTCAAGGGACCGGCGATCGACAAGTTGGTCCGGGAAAACCCCTTCTATGCCTACACCGAGATTCCGGGCGGGATCTACACCGGCAACCCGGAGCCGGTAACGACCTTCGGTGTCAAGGCGACGGTGGTTGCCTCGGCTAAGCTCGACGCCAAAACGGTCTACAACGTGGTCAAGAGCGTATTCGACCAGCTTGACAGCTTCAAGAAGATGCACCCGGCGTTCGGCGACCTGGACCCAGCCAGCATGGTCAAGGACGGCCTTTCCGCACCCCTGCACGAGGGGGCCTTACGCTACTACCGGGAACAGGGCTTGATGTAGAAAGGCCGTGTCACCTGCCAGCGACGCTCTGACACGGGACGAAACGAAACACGGCGCGCCGTTCGGCGGTTTCAGCGCCGGATAGAGAACAACGAGGGGGCGTTAGATGAGTCAAGACAACACGACCGGCAGGGCGATGTCGGAGGATCAGCTAGCCGATCTCGTCGCCTCGGCGGACACCGGCGGGCGCAGCCCGGTCGGACCGGTCGGCACGTTTCTGGCCGGGGTGGCGCTAGTCTGGTCGCTGTTTCAGTTGTGGATCGCCTCGCCGCTGCCGTTCATGGTGACCGACATCATCGCGGTGCTGAACGACACCCAGACAAGGTCGATCCACCTGGCCTTCGCCATCTTCCTGTCCTTTACGGCTTTTCCCGCCCTCAAGCGCTCTCCACGGGACCGGATTCCGGCCCAGGATTGGGTCTTCGCCCTGGTCGGCGCCTTCTGCGCCGGCTACCTCTACCTGTTCTACGTGGAGTTGTCACAGCGGCCCGGCCTGCCGAACACCGTGGATCTCTGGGTCTCCGGTATCGGCATGCTGTTGCTTTTGGAGGCCACGCGCCGTGCCCTGGGGCCGCCGCTCATGGTCGTTGCCATGGTGTTCCTGACCTACGTCTTTTTCGGTGACCAGCCGTTCATTCCCGAGGTGATCCAGTGGAAGGGCGCGTCCTTCTCCAAGGCGATGTCGCACCAGTGGCTGACCACCGAGGGAGTGTTCGGCGTCGCGCTCGGCGTGTCGACCAGCTTCGTGTTCCTCTTCGTGCTGTTCGGCGCGCTGCTCGACAAGGCCGGCGCCGGCAACTATTTCATCAAGGTCGCTTTCGCCCTGCTCGGTCACATGCGCGGCGGCCCGGCCAAGGCGGCGGTGCTGTCTTCGGCCATGACCGGCCTGATCTCCGGCTCCTCGATCGCCAACGTGGTCACCACGGGCACCTTCACCGTGCCGCTGATGAAGCGCGTCGGCTTCTCCGCGGAGAAAGCCGGCGCGGTCGAGGTCGCGTCATCGGTCAACGGGCAGATCATGCCGCCGGTCATGGGCGCGGCGGCCTTCCTGATGGTCGAATACGTCGGCATCTCTTATGTGGAGGTGATCAAGCACGCCTTCCTGCCGGCGACGATCTCCTATATCGCGCTGCTCTACATCGTCCATCTCGAGGCGCTCAAGGCCGACATGAAGGGCCTGCCCAAGCCGGGCCCGGCGAAGACCCTGGTACAAAGCCTGATCCGCAGCGGCATCGTTATCTGCAGCATCCTGATACTGGCCGGCGCGACCTATTTCGGAATCAACCTGATCAAGGACTATGTCGGCGAGGCCTCGGGCGCGGCGCTGGCCCTGGCGGTGATCATGATCTACATGCTGCTGGTCTGGTTCGCCGCGCGCAGTCCCGATCTGGCGATGGACGACCCCAATGCGCCGGTCGTTGAGCTGCCGGAAGCGGGACCCACCTCGAAGACCGGGTTCCACTACATCCTGCCGATCGTAGTGCTGGTCTGGTTCCTGATGGTGGAGCGCAAGTCGCCTGGCCTTTCGGCCTTTTGGGCGACCACTTTGCTGGTTGTTATTCTGCTGACCCAGAAGCCGCTCAAGGCGCTGTTCCGCGGCGGACGTGAAATCGCCGCTTCCTTCAGGGAAGGCTTCAAGGATCTAATCGCGGGCTTGATCGACGGCGCCCGCAACATGATCGGCATCGCCGTGGCGACAGCGACCGCAGGCGTCATCGTCGGCACGGTCTCGCTGACCGGCATCGGTCAGGTCATGGCCGAGTTCGTCGAGTTCATTTCGGCCGGCAACCTCATGCTGATGCTGATCTTCACCGCGATCATCAGCCTGATTCTCGGCATGGGCCTGCCGACCACGGCGAACTACATCGTCGTGTCGTCGCTGATGGCCGGCGTGGTCGTGGAGCTGGGCGCGCAAAGCGGCCTGATCGTGCCGCTGATCGCGGTGCACCTCTTCGTGTTCTACTTCGGTATCATGGCCGACGTGACGCCGCCGGTCGGGCTCGCCTCCTTTGCCGCCGCCGCGGTCTCGGGTGGCGATCCCATCAAGACCGGCTTCGTCGCCTTCTTCTATTCGATGCGCACCGTGGTGCTGCCGTTCCTGTTCATCTTCAACACCGACCTGCTGCTGATCGACGTCAACGTCTACCAGGGCATCTTCGTCTTCATCATCGCGACCGCGGCGATGTTGATATTCGCGGCGGCGAGCCAAGGGTTCTTCATCGCCCGCAGCAAGCTCTGGGAGTCGCTTGTTCTGTTGCTGGTTGCCTTCACCCTGTTCCGGCCGGGCTTCTGGCTGGACATGGTGCAGCCACCCTTCGAGACGGTGGAGCCGAGCCGCCTGGCCGAGGTGGCCGGCCGGCTGCCGGCGGACAGCGAACTGCGCCTGAGGGTCGAGGGCGAGGACCTCACGACCGGCGACATGGTATCCACGACCGTGGTTCTGCCATTGGGGCCGGAGGGCGACGGCGTGGCCCGCCTGGCGGAAAACGCCGGCATCGAGCTGCGCGACGAAGACGGCAAGACGCTGATCGACGCCGTGACCTTCGGCAGCCCGGCGGAACAAGCCAAGCTGGATTTCGATTGGGAGATCGTCGCGGTCGAAATGCCGGCCTCGCGCATGCCCAAGGAGCTATTCTACATCCCGGCCTTGCTGCTGTTCGCTCTCGTTTGGTACCTGCAGCGCCGTCGCCGGCCGGGCGAAGAAGCCGCGGCCGCTGCCGGGGCCAGCGCCTGACCTGAAGGAACAGAGACCATGTACAAGGATATCCTGCTGCCGATCGACCTGAACAACGTGAATACCCAGGAAAAGGCCGTCCAGACCGCGATCGATTTGGCCAAGTCGTTCGGCGCCCGCCTGCACGTCATGACCATCGTGCCCGACTTCGGCGTGGGCGTGGTCACAACCTACTTTCCCGAGGACTTTGAGGCCAAGGCCATGGCGGCGGCCGATAAGGCGCTGCACGACTACGTGAAGCAGCGGGTGCCCGCCGGTATCAAGGTCCAGCATATCGTAGCCCACGGCACGATCTATCAGGAAATCCTCGCCTTTGCCGGCAAGACCAAGGTCGACCTGATCCTGATGGCCTCGCACCGGCCGGAGCTGAGCGACTACCTGATCGGCCCCAACGCATCGAAGGTCGTGCGCCATGCCAAATGCTCGGTTCTGGTTGTGCGCGGCTGACGGCTGCCACAAGGCCCATGCGCTGGAGAGGTGTCATTTGCCGCCGTGCGGCCGTCGTTCTGCTGATGGCGATGTCCCTGGTGGCCTGCAGCGCGCAGATGACGCAAAGCGCCGCCGTACCGGAAACCATCGCGATTCCGGCCGGCGCCTTCATTGCCGGCTCGGACCGGGCCGAGCGAGAGATGGCCTACCGGCTGGACGAGGCGGCCTATGGCCACTCGCGCACCCGCAAAGCGAAGTGGTACGAGAACGAACCCGACCGCCAGCAGCGTGACACCGCCGCCTTCAGGATCACCCGGACGCCGATCACCAATGCCCAGTACGCGGCCTTCGTGACCGCGACCGGATACCCGGCGCCCGACGTCGATCCGAAAACCTGGGCCGGCTACGGCCTGATCCATCCTTACGATCGGACCCGACGCCATGCCTGGCGCGAGGGCAAGCCGCCAAGCGGCCGGCCGGACCATCCCGTGGTCTTGGTGTCCCACCACGATGCCGAGGCCTATGCGGCCTGGCTGTCCTCGGCGACCGGGCAGAGCTGGCGCCTGCCGAAGGAGGACGAGTGGGAGAAAGCGGCCCGCGGCACCGAGGGCCGCCGCTTTCCCTGGGGCGACGACTGGAATCCGGGTCTTGCCAACAGTCACGACGCCGGCCCTTTCGACACCCTGCCGGTCGGCCGCTTTGCCGACGGCGCCAGCCCCTTCGGCCTGCTCGACGGCGCCGGCCAGGTGTTCGAATGGACCGCGACTGCGGCGGGCGCAGGGCGCTTCATCGTCAAGGGAGGGTCGTGGGACGACAGCGGTTGCGGTGTCTGCCGTCCGGCTGCCCGCCATGGCCGCCCGGCGGCCATCAAGCATATCCTGATCGGTTTTCGGTTGGTCGGAGAATGATGGCCAAAGCCATTATCAATGGCCTTTGGCATGACATCCAGGCGGGGCTTCCCTTTGCGGCTCTCTCACGGCATTTTGAGGCTTGAGCGGGTTTTCGGCGATCGGCCGCCACCCCATCTAGTCGGGGCGAAGCGAAAGGTCACACAAGAGGCGTTCCATGCGTGAGGCAGAGGCTATCGAAAGCGTCGCGATCGAGTCCAAGGTGGATCTAACGACCCTGGCTCAGGCGGAGCTGGAGGCGATGAGCGCCGCGGGCCACGAGATCGTCGAGATCCACCGCCTGTTGGCGAAGACCGGCGACAACGTGGTCGGCGAGTTGCTGCGCGATGCGGGAACCTTTTTCGAATGGGATCATTATCCCAAGGGCGACGTCTACGATCACGAAACCCACGGTCAATTCTACTATCACGCCCATCCTTTCGAGGACCGCTTCGAGCTCGAACACGGGCACTTCCACAGCTTCATCCGGCCCAAGGGCATGCCGCCGGGAATCCGGCCGGCCAAGGTTCCGGGCGCCGTCAAGCCCAAGGACCCCAACGACGCGCTCAGTCATCTGATCGCCATTTCCATGGACAAGAAGGGCTTCGCCTTTCGGCTGTTCACGGTCAACCGCTGGGTCACCGGCGAAACCTGGTACAACGCGGCCGACGTGGCGACGCTGCTGGACTACTTCAAGATCGACCATACCCGGCCGTCCTGGCCGGTGAACCGTTGGCTGACGGCCATGATCCAACTGTTCAAGCCGCAGATCGTCGAGCTGCTTCACGCGCGCGACCGCACCGTGGAGCGTTGGCGGAAATTGCACCCCGATAGCGACACTTTCGAGGATCGAAGCCTCGAGGTGACGTCCTACCTCGACATTTCGGTCGAGGCGCAGGCCCGCGCCGTGGGCCGGGCGCTCGAAGCACGGGGCTGACGGCTCTGGCATCGACCGGCGGCCGCTTCCGTCGTTAAACGAAAGTTAATCTAAATAGTGTAGTATTTATTGCCTATTCGGCCACTTCCATGCCGGCTGCAAGGCCGCGCCTCGATCGATACAAGGAACGCGATGACTTCCAGGCTCTCTCAGTCCGATGTGGCACGGCTGATGAACGACCCCTCGGCGGAAAATCGTGTGCAGGCTGCCGCCAAGGTCGCTGCCGAGTTCGGCAGCCGAAAGCTGAACGATTCGGAACGCCAGATCGCGGAAGAGATCTTCCGGATCATGGTCAAGGACGCGGAACTCCGGGTGCGCGAGGCGCTTGCCGCGCATCTCAAGGCCTCGCCAGATTTGCCCCACGACGTTGCCGTGACCCTGGCCCGCGACGTGGAGTCCGTGGCGCTGCCGGTTATCAGGTATTCCGAGGTTCTGAGCGACGACGACCTGATTGAAATCGTCCGCGGGTCGAGCGCCGCCAAGCAGGTTGCGGTGGCGCAAAGGCCGACGGTCTCCTCGCAGGTGGCCGGCGCCTTGATCGACACGCGCAACGAGCGCGCGGTGGCGCGGCTACTTGCCAACGACGGCGCCGACCTGGACGAATCGGCGATCGGCCGTGTCATGAAGGAATACGAGAGCAGCGAAGCGGTGTCGGATTCCTTGGCGCGTCGGCCGAACCTGCCGGCGGCCCTGTCCGAACGTCTGGTCAACGCGCTCAGCCAAAAGCTCCAGTCCTATCTGATGTCCAAGCACGAACTGCCGCCCGACGCGGCGAGCAACCTGATTCTGCAGGTGCGCGAACGGGCGACCATCAGCCTGATCGGCAGCGGATCGAGCGACGACGAGCTCGAACGGCTGGTCGAGCAGCTTCACGCCAGGGGCCGTTTGACCCCGTCGATCGTTCTGCGCGCGCTGTGCATGGGTGATATGAACTTCTTCGAAATGGCGATTGCGGAGCTGGCAAACGTTCCCGTGCAGAACGCCCGCATCCTGATCCATGACAAAGGCAGCCTCGGCCTCGAATCGATCTATCAGCGGGCCGGGATGCCCGAAAAACTCTATGCCGCGGTGCAGGCCGGGGTGGAGCTGGCCGGCGAGACCGACTACGACGGCGGCGAGAACGATCGCGAGCGCTTCGTTGGGCGCATGCTGGAGCGCATCCTGACCCACTGCGAGGAACCGAGCGAGCGGATCGGCGAAGAGGACATCGAATATCTCATGACCAAGCTCCGCCAGATCGCCGCCTGAAGCCGCGCGATCCCTCTAGCCCGCATTTCTCATACTGGCCATGGCCTGCGTCGCGTTCAGGCGGCGTGCTCGGCTATGAGAAGGCCGAAAAGCGGTGCCGTAGCACCGGTCGAGGCCTTCG
>JBFJPL010000073.1:0-20052 GCA_041617155.1 Kiloniellales bacterium | reverse complement strand
CTGGGAAATTGTGGAGCGTGATGGCGATGACGAACAACCACATGCGGTTGAGGCTCTCGGTGAGCCTCCCTTCGGGGCCCTTCACGAAGTGTTCGTGAGGTGCGTATCGATGGACGAGCCACAAGGCAAGCGCGCCGATCAGCATACCGACCGTGATGATGAAGGAGGCGGCGAAACGGCCCGAGCCGGAGGATTCGGCCGCCTCGATCCCCGGGATGATCAGCGAGAATGACACCGCTGCGAGCATGATACCCGCGCTGAAGCCCAGCAGCAGAACCTCGGTTCTTGCCGACCGGGGCTGAACCAGGAAGATCCCGAGGGCCCCGACACCGCTCATCAGCCCCGCAAGAAAGCTGGCAATCAGGCCGAGTATGGGTATGGGAATGTCGGTGATGAATGGCGCTAAGGCCGTGGCCATGCTCTCAAGAACCCTCGTCGCTTGAACTCCGGCGCCACAGGTTGACTGCCTTCGAAAATGGGATCACGACCATGCGCGTTTTCGAGGCTAAACGCGTTGTCTGGCGCCGCAACGAAGCCAGCTCACTGGGCATAGACATGGATAGGGTCGCGTCCCCGACCTTTCCCCCCTAACCCGGCTGCCGACATTTGCCATCGGCAGGATCCAACCGAAGCGCTGCCACGAAAAACCCGCCACGGCGGGCCGGTTGCGCCCCCTTCGGGCGCACCGACTGCGATTAGCCGCGACTCCTATCCTAGATGTACCTGGGCCGTCAAACGAACAGGCGCGAACCCCCGCAACTTTTCTGGGACGACTTGTCCGCGCGGCCTATCGCTTGACTCTGGAGTCCGCGCGCCGCCGCCAAGCGGGCCTCCCGGCCAGGCCCGTCGCGCTTCGCATTTCGACCTGGAGCGGACTCCCTGCGCGGTGAGCCGTCCCGGCGGATTTGGCCGCGAAGATACTCTTTGTGTCGCCAACGACGTTGTTTTCGGCCCCGCCTTGGTGCCATAGCTTACGGCAACCTCGGTGAACCAAAGAAAGGCCGAACGAGCAAAATGGAAACGCTTTTGACTCTCGCCACGGACCCCACGGTCTGGATTGCCCTGACAACCCTCATCGTCATGGAGGTCGTCCTCGGCATCGACAATTTGATCTTCATCTCGATCTTGACCAACAAGCTGCCCGAAAACGAGAGACCCAGGGCGCGCCGCATCGGCATTGGCGGCGCGTTGCTGCTGCGCCTGGCGCTTCTCGGCACCGTGGCTTTCATCGTCGGATTGACCACCCCGATTTTCACGGTCTTCGACCACGGATTTTCATGGCGCGATCTGATCCTGATCGCCGGCGGCCTGTTCCTGGTTTGGAAGGCCACGATGGAAATCCACCACAGCGTCGACCCGGAACCGGGGCCGGACGCCCTCAACCCCGCGGTCGCGACGTCGAGCGTGGCCGCCGTCATCGGTCAAATACTCGTGCTCGACATGGTGTTCTCGGTCGACAGCATCATCACCGCCGTCGGCATGACCGAGCACGTCCCGATCATGGTCATCGCCGTGATCGTGGCGGTCGTGTTGATGTTGCTCGCCGCCGATCCCCTTGCGAACTTCATCCAAGCCAACCCGACAATCGTCATGCTCGCACTCGGCTTCCTGCTGCTGATCGGAACCACGTTGATCGCGGACGGTTTCGGGGTCCACGTGCCGAAAGGATACATCTACGCCGCGATGGCGTTTTCCGCCCTGATCGAAGGACTCAACATGCTGGCTCGCAAGGCGCGCCGAAAACGGGCCGAGACGGGGCGGACTTGAGGCCGTCATATGGGTCTTTGCGGTGCTTCGTCGGGTTCGGGATGGCGAAGCGGACATGGGGAGAGGAGCACCACAGGTCGAATCCCTGCCGCAACCATTCCCCGCTCCGGCAACGCCCGGCCCCGTCACACTTGGGGCATATTGTTCAGGCGCTTCGAAGACCCGCCCGCGGGCGTCATTCGGCGGCTTGCTGCCCGGCCGATTTCCTGCCCCCCGGCGCCTTGTGGAACTGCCCGTCCTTCATGATGGCGAGGAGATTTCTCGCATCCCGCAGGACGGCGACATCCTTGGCCGGATTGCCGTCGACCAGGATGATATCCGCCAAAAAGCCTTCCGCCACCTGGCCCACGTTCATGGCCATCAAATCGCCACCCAGTTTTGTCGCGGCGTGAATCGCCTCGAGCGGCGTGTAATCGAGAAGCTTCACGAAATGCTCCATGTCGCGGGCATTGGTGCCGATCGGGTTCCAGGCGAATCCGTAGTCGCCTCCCGGCAGCACGCGCACGCCCCGCCGCTTCAGTTCCTTCATGTTCTCGATGGCCCGTTCCGACTCGCGCCGGAAAAAGAGCGCGACCGGATGATCGTAGTCGAGGCCGTAGGCCTTGCCTTCGCCCTGACCGGTGATGTGGGCCATGCCGAGAACCGGCGCGACGAAGATGCGATCCTTGTGAGCCTCGAGCATGTCCAAGGCTTCCTCATCCGAGAGCGTGCAATGGTAAAGCACGTTCGCGCCCTGGCGCAGGCACATCTTCACGCTTTCCGCGGAACGCGCATGCGCTGCCACGTTCTTCCCGCGGCTGCGCCCGACCTCGCACACCGCGGCGACCTCGTCCTCGTTCATAACCGTCTCGTGGGCGCGGGCGAAGGGGATGAACTCGTCCCCCGAGGGATTGATCTTTAAGGTGTCCACGCCCTCGCGCACCATCTCGCGCGCGGTCTTGCGGAATTCATTCGCGCCGTCACAGGTGATCGCAAATGTCTCCCGGTGGATATGGCGGCGGCGCACGTCGCCCAGGCCGCTGGTCGGCGTCATCTCCGGGCTAGCGGCGCGCATGCGCGGGCCGGGAATCTCGCCGGCGTCGATGGCGTTGCGGATAACGACATCCAGCCGCGCCTTGGCGGCCGCCGCACTAAACAACGACGTAAACCCATGATCGAGCATGACCTTGGCGAACTTCATCGACTGGAGCGTGTGCTCCTCCGGCGGAATGTCGCCAAGGGTTTCGAGGTCAGGCGTGTTGCAGAAGGAAATATGTGCGTGGGACTCGATCAAGCCGGGCATGAGAGTCGCGCCGCCGCCGTCGACGATGGTGGCGTCCGGCGCCCGAACCTCCTGCCCCGCCTTGGCGACCGTCTTGATTCGGTTGTCTTCGACTAGAACCTGACCGGCGAAGGGCGCCGCGCCGCTGCCGTCGATCACCTGAACATCGGTAAAAAGCGTCGTGCCCATGAAATCTCCTCCCGCTATGAGATTTTCGCTATTTAGACGGAGCTTAACGTCGATCCGAAGCGCGGGTAAAGCGCTTCACACATTTCGCTTGACAAAAGTTTAGTTTAGTAGTTTCAATTTTACTAAACCGGCGGAGGGGAGACCACCCGGGGGCGCCGGGAAACAAGCAAAAAAATGCGGCTTCGGGGAGAATATCCAGGGCTGCACCCCAGCAACACGAACGGGAGGAACCGACATATGCAGCGCTGGAAATTGTGCCTCGCGGCGACCGGATTTTCCGTCGCCGTGGCAGGTTCGAGTGCCACCCAGGCCGAGGAATTGACTCTGTGCTGGGCCGCCTGGGACCCGGCGAACGCGCTCGTCGAATTGAGCAAGGACTTCACGGCCCAAAGCGGCCATACCATGAAGTTCGAATTCGTGCCTTGGCCAAACTTCGCGGACCGCATGCTGAACGAACTAAACTCGGGCGGCAAGCTGTGCGACTTGATGATCGGCGATTCCCAATGGATCGGCGGCGGTGCCGAGAACGGCCACTATGTCAAGCTCAACGCCTTTTTCGACAAGGAAGGCATCTCGATGGACGACTTCGCGCCGGCCACCGTCTATGCCTACTCGACCTGGCCGAAGGGCACGCCGAACTATTGGGCGCTGCCAGCCATGGGCGATGCGAACGGCTGGTTCTATCGCAAGGATTGGTTCGCCAAGCCGGAGCTTCAGGCGGAGTTCAAGAAAAAGTACGGCCGCGACCTGGCGGCGCCCAAGACCCAGCTTGAGCTGAAGGACGTCGCCGAGTTTTTCCAGGGCCGCAAGATCGACGGCAAGACCGTTTACGGTGCCGCGATCTTCACGGAGCGGGGTTCCGAAGGCATCGTCATGGGCGCCACCGGCGCGCTCTATGCTTGGGGATTCCAGTATGATGACCCGCCGGGGTCCTACAAGATGGACGGCGCGGTGAATTCGGCGGCCGCGGTTGAGGCGCTCGAGTACTACAAGTCGCTCTACAAGTGCTGCACGCCGCCCGGTTACACCGATGCCTACATGCAGGAGAGCCTGGACGCCTTCAAGTCGGGCCAAGTCGCCATGGCGATGAACTGGTTCGCGTTCTTCCCCGGCCTGTACAAGGATCCGGGCGTCGGCGGCGACAAGATCGGGTTTTTCGTCAATCCCGGCCAGAAGGTCGAGGCCTCGACCCTCGGCGGGCAGGGCATATCGGTCGTCTCCTATTCCGACAAGCAGGACGCGGCGCTGGAATACATCAAGTGGTTCGCGCAGCCCGACGTGCAAAAGAAGTGGTGGTCGCTCGGCGGATACTCCTGCCACGTCGCGGTCCTGGACGACCCGTCGTTCCCGAAGAGCCAACCGTTCGCGGCCGACTTCCTGAAAGCCATGGCGGGCGTCAGGGACTTCTGGCAAGAGCCGGCTTACGCGGAACTCATGCTTTCCATGCAGAAGCGGCTGCACGACTACGTGGTCGCCGATCAGGGCACGGCCCGGGAAGCCCTCGATAAGGTGATCGAGGACTGGACCGAGACCTTCAAGGACGAGGGCAAGCTGTAACGTCGCGCCAAGGGGCCCCGGCCGGTCGCGCGCCGGGGCCCCCGCACTTTAAGCCAAGGTCATTGCGGCAATGACAAACAGCCTCAAAATCGAGCGCTTCGCGGCGCGCGCGGCGCAGGCGACGCCGAGATTTGTCGCCGCGCGGGCCCAAGGCCTGTCGGACCGGGCAATCGCTTGGACCTTCATCGCGCCGACGATCGTCCTGCTGCTGGCGATCAACATCTTTCCCCTGATTTGGACGATCGTTCTCAGCTTCACGAACTACAAGGCGAACCGGACCGCGCGCGGTTACGACTGGATCGGCCTGCAAAACTACGAGCGGATCCTGAGCGATTCGGATATCTGGCACACCCTGCAGGTGACCGCGCATTTCCTGTGCTGGACCATGTTCTTCCAGGTCGTCCTGGGCTTCGGGTTGGCCTGGCTGATCAACAAGCAATTCAGGGGCCACGGGTTTTGGACCACCGTCATCTTGCTGCCGATGATGCTTTCGCCGGCCGTGGTCGGAAATTTCTGGACCTTCCTCTATCAGCCGCAAATCGGCCTGTTCAACTATGCCATTTCGTTTCTGATCGGCGTTCCGCCTTCGTCGTTTCAGATGATCGGCGACGTGAACCTGGCGCCCTGGTCGATCGTCATCGTCGATACTTGGATGTGGACGCCCTACGTCATGCTGATCTGCTTGGCGGGCCTGCGCTCGATCCCCGACTACATCTACGAGGCGGCCGAGGTCGACCGGGCCTCGAAGTGGCGTCAGTTCTGGTCGATCACGGTGCCCATGGTCCTGCCGTTCCTGATGTTGGCGATCCTGTTCCGCGCGATCGAGAACTTCAAGATGTTCGATCTGGTCGTCGAATTGACCAGCGGCGGCCCGGGCTCGGTCACCGAGCTCGCCTCGATCAACCTGAAACGCGAAGCCTTCGAGAAATGGCGCACCGGCTATTCCTCCGCCTTTGCCATTATCCTGTTTGTGACGGTGTTCGGCGCGGCGAACATCTATGTCAAGGCGCTCAACGCGGTGAAGCAGAGATGAGTGGCACCGGCGCCCATTCGGTCGCGGCCTCCGGACTCGCGTTGCGGTGCCTCACCGGCGCGGTGGTGATCGTCTACGCGCTCGTCACCATGTTGCCGCTGGTCTGGATAT
This sequence comes from Kiloniellales bacterium, assembly GCA_041617155.1. Classification (GTDB taxonomy): domain Bacteria; phylum Pseudomonadota; class Alphaproteobacteria; order Kiloniellales; family JAKSDN01; genus CAMYKD01. The sequence goes on along the minus strand of JBFJPL010000073.1, from coordinate 14,134 downwards.
TCATGACCGGTTTCAAGACCCCGCCCGACTCGATCTCCTATCCGCCGAAGCTGGTGTTCGAGCCGTCGCTGGAAGGCTACGTGAACCTCTTCACCACGCGCAGCCGGCAGACGCCGGAATACCTTGCCTCGCTACCGCCGGCCGAGACCTGGTACGAAGAGTTGGTGCGCTCGCGCAGCATGGTCATTGCCGGGCCCTCGAAATTCGGCGAGCGCTTCATGAATTCCGTCATCATCGGTTTCGGCTCGACCTTCCTGTCGATCTTCCTGGGAACCTTGGCGGCCTATGGCTTTTCCCGGTTCAGGGTGCCGCTGGCGAACGATCTCATGTTCTTCATCCTGTCCACGCGCATGATGCCGCCGATCGCGGTCGCAATTCCGATCTTTCTGATGTACCGCACCCTTGGTTTGTCCGACACGCATCTCGGCATGATCCTGCTCTATACGGCGGTCAACATTTCGCTCGCGGTCTGGTTGCTCAAGGGCTTCATCGACGAGATCCCCCGCGAATACGAAGAAGCGGCGATGATCGACGGCTACTCGCGCTTCGGCGCGTTCGTGAAGGTGGTCTTGCCGCAGGCGGTCACGGGGATCGCCGCCACCGCCATTTTCTGCCTGATCTTCGCCTGGAACGAATATGCCTTTTCGCTCCTGCTCACCTCCGGACGGGCACAGACGGCGCCGCCCTTCATTCCGACCATCATCGGCGAAGGCGGACTCGACTGGCCGGCCTCGGCCGCGGGTGCCACGCTGTTCTTGTTGCCGGTCCTGGTCTTTACGATCCTGCTTCGCAAGCAGTTGCTGCGCGGCATCACCTTCGGGGCGGTGCGCAAATGAGCCCGAACGGTAAACCCACGAGGGGCATTGGACGCTGGTTCCGGCGCGGACCCTGGGAGGCGGCTGCCGTGGTCGTGATCGTGACCGGAGTCTTCATGCTCATGCAGCCGTTCTGGCTGCCGCTTTTCACCTATTCGTTCGCGATCATCCTGGCCGGCACGCTCGGCTTCGTTATCGTCAGCCATTTTCCGGAGTGAGGCATGGCGGACATCGAACTTCGCGAAGTGAGGAAGCAGTTCGGCGATTTTGTCGCAGTCTCGGAGTCGACCTTCGAAATCGCCGACGGCGAGTTCTTTGTCATGCTTGGACCGTCGGGCTGCGGCAAGACCACGACCTTGCGCATGATCGCGGGCCTCGAGTTGCCCACGTCGGGCCAGATTCTCCTGGACGGCGAGGATGTGACCTTCAATCGTGCCTCGCAACGCGATATCGCCTTCGTCTTTCAGCTCTTTGCGCTCTATCCGCACATGAACGTGCGCCAGAACGTGGCTTTTCCGCTGGTGTCCCGGGGCGTTCCACGCAAGGAGGTCCGGGCGCGCGTCGAGGAGACGGCCAAACTCTTGCGGATCGATCACCTGCTGAACGCGCGGGTGTCGGGGCTGTCGAGCGGCGATCGCCAGCGCGTGGCCTTGGGCCGCGCGATCGTGCGCCGGCCCAAGGCCTTCCTGATGGACGAGCCTCTGGGTGCCTTGGACGCGGAGTTTCGCGAGCTCATGTGCGAGGAGTTGCGTCTGCTGCACGACAGGATCGACGCCACCACGATCTATGTCACCCACGATCAGATCGAGGCCATGTCCATGGCCGACCGGATCGCGGTCATGGACGGCGGCCTGGTGCTTCAGGTCGGTCCGCCCTCGGAGATATATGTGCGCCCGGCGACCCGTTTCGTCGCCGGCTTCATCGGCAGCCCCTCCATGAACTTCATCTCCGGTCGAGGCGGCTTGGAGGCCGGCGCCACGGCGGTGCGCGTGAACGGTTCGACGATCGCGGTGCCCCGGCTGCACGAAGCCCTCGGTCACGAAGTGGCGGTTTTGGGCGTGCGGCCGGAAAACATCCGCATCGCCGATGACGGCGCCCTGCGGGGCCGGGTCTTCGCGGTCGAGTATATGGGTTCGCGCCAGTTGATTACCGTGGATACGGATGCCGGCCGCCTGCGGGTGCGCGCACCCAACACGGTTAGCGCCAGCTTCGGCGAGACCGTGGGCCTGAATTTCGACTCGCAGCGCCTGATCGTATTCGACCCGGCGACCGATCGGGCCCTGGCCAGCGACCTTTATGCGGGGTCGGCCCATGGCTGAGGTCGCGCTTCAAGGAGTCACCAAGACCTTCGGCGATACGGTTGCGGTCGGCGATCTCGATCTGACGGTCAAGAGCGGCGAGTTCGTCGTGCTTCTGGGGCCGACGGGAGCTGGCAAGACCACGACATTACGCCTGGTCGCGGGCTTGGAAAGTGCCGATTCCGGTAAGGTCTGGATCGACGGGACCGATGTGACCGCGCTGCCGCCGACGGTGCGCAACGTCGCCTTCGTGTTTCAGCAGTATTCGCTTTATCCGCACTACAGCGTCCACGAGAACCTGGCCTTCCCGCTCAAAGCGCCGGGTCAGAAGCTCACCAAGGAACAGATCGACGCGCGCGTGCGTGAGATCGCCGAGGTCTTGCGCATCGAGAGCAAACTGCGAAACAAGGCGACCCAGCTTTCCGGGGGCGAAATGCAACGGGTCGCGATCGGACGCGCCCTGGTCCGCCAGCCGACGATATTCCTCATGGACGAGCCCTTGTCGTCGCTCGACGCGAAACTGCGCGAGGAGCTTCGGGTGGAGTTGAAACGTATCCAGCGCGACCTCGGCGCGACAATCCTCTATGTCACCCACGACCAGCTCGAGGCCATGACGCTGGCCGACCGGATCGGCGTCCTTTCCCAGGGCCGGCTCGTACAGCTCGGGACGCCGCGGGGGATCTACGAATCACCCCGCAACGTTTACGTCGCGCGCCGGCTGGGCAGCCCGCAGATCAACATTCTGGACGTGGGATTGCTGCGGATCGCGGACGCCCCGAAGGCCACGGCCTCGATCGGCGTGCGGCCCGAGGATGTGGTGCTGCGCCGCGACGGCGGCACCGACGCGACTGTCCTGGCGGTCGAGCACCTGGGGGTGGAGACGGTCATCCTTCTCGAAGTCGCGGAATCCCATCTCCATGCGCTGCTCGGCGCGGCGGAGGTCCCGGCTGTGGGCGAGCGTCTATGCATAGCTGTTCGCGAGGGTGCGGCGATCTACTTCGACGCCCAGGGCGAGCGGATTTCAACTGCGCCCTCGGGCGACCGGCGGGAGGCGGCCTATGGCACCTAATCTCGTTCGCGCGCTCTGCGACAAGTCGGTGGCGCGGATCCTGGCCCACGCCGATGAACTCACGGCCTTGGACCAGGCGGTCGGCGATGGCGACCACGGCATCAACATGAAGCGCGGCTTCGAGGCCATCGCGGCCCAGGCCGAAGACCTCGGCCGCCTGCCCGCCGGCGAGGCGCTTCAGAAGGCGGGCCTTACCCTTGTGATGAAGGTCGGCGGCGCCTCCGGACCGCTCTATGGATCCCTGCTCATGGCCATGGGCAAGGCGATGCCGCCTGGGCCGGGCTCGAGGGAAAGTCTTGTGGCGTGCTTCGCGGAGGGGGTCGAGGCGGTGAAGAAACGGGGCAAATCCCAGGCTGGAGAGAAGACCATGCTCGATGTCTTGGTTCCCGTATTGCAGGCGATCGGCGCGGCAAGGGACGATCCCCTGACCGCTGCCCGGCATGCCGCCGAACGGGGTTTGCACGCGACCAAGGAGATGAAGGCAACCAAGGGCCGGGCATCCTTCCTCGGCGAACGCTCTATCGGTCACCTCGATCCGGGTGCCCGCTCCTCGGCGATTCTGGTCGATGCGGTTTGCGATGTGCTCGAGGGCAGGACATGAGTGAGCATGTCGCCATTGTGATCGTGTCCCACTCGCCGGATGTGGCCAAGGGCGCGGCCGATATGGTGCGGCAGATGGTTGGCTCCGAAGTGGCGGTTGCCTGGTGCGGCGGCGATCCGGCCGGGGGCCTGGGTACCGACGTTGCCGCGATCCAGGCGGCGATCCGCAGTGTGAACTGTCCAATGGGTGTCGCGGTTCTCGTCGACCTCGGCGGCGCCGAAACGAACAGCGAAATGGCGATCGAGATGATGGGCGACGAACTGATGGGCAACGTCGTCATCTGCAACGCGCCCATCGTGGAGGGTGCGGTCATGGCCGCGACCGAGGCATCCGGCGGCGCCTCGTTGGATGTTGTTCGGGCCACGGCGGAGGAGTTCTTTTCATGACCAAGGCGACTCAAGAAGCCACGCCGGTGTTCGCGCTCGTGACCGGCAAGGCCGTGGTCCGCGATCCGACCGGCTTGCACGCGCGGCCGGCGGTCAAGCTCACCAAGCTTGCCAAGGGCTTCGATGCAACGATCGAGATCCAGGCACAACAAGACGACAAATGGATCAATGCAAAGTCACCGAATGCGGTTATGAAACTGAAGGTCGCTTTCGGTGAAACCATTTCGATTCGGGCGAACGGCGCCGCCGCCGGGCCTGCGGTTGCCGCTTTGGTGGCCTTGATCGAGCGGGATTTCGATGGTTGAGCGCGCCGGCGAGCGTGTCTTCGAAGGAATTTCGGCGGCCGACGGCTTGGCGGTCGGGCCGCTCGTCGTTCAGCGCGCGGCAAACCTGTGCCCTCGGGTGGCCGGGTCCGTAAAGGACGAGCGGGAGGCATTCGACGCGGCGCTTGCCAAGGCTGGGCAGGAGATCGCCGCCTTGGTTTCAGGCGCGGACGAACTCGCCGCCGAAATTCTGGAATTCCAAGCTGCCCTGCTTGAGGACGAGGATCTCGTGGCCACGGTTGTCGGCAACCTCGACGACGGCCGTTCCGCGCATGAGGCCTGGGCCGAGACGATCGACGCCGAGGTCACTGAATACCGCGCGGGCGGCGACGAGTATTTCAAGGCCCGCGCCGAAGATTTGCTCGATCTTAAAGCCCGCGTTCTGAAACAACTGCATGGATGGGGCGCCGGCCCAGCGTCGCTCCTCGCCCAAGGCGGTATTCTCATGGCCGAGGATTTGACGCCGTCGCGATTTCTCGAACTCGACTGGTCGAAGTTACGTGGCGCGGCGATTCTGGGCGGCAGCCCGACCAGCCATGTCGCGATACTCGCCCGCGCGCGCGGCATACCCCTGATCGTTGGCCTCGACGCGGAGCTCGACAATGGAATCGATGGCGCGACCGCGGTTCTCGATGCGAATGCCGGCCGGCTCGTGATCGCGCCGAGCTGCGGCACCTTGGCGGAACTGGAAGCCATGCGGGCCACGTTCGAGGCCGACAAGCGTGCCGCCGACGCTCTTGTCGGCCGGCCGGCGGTCTTGGCGAACGGCGACGCCGTCAAGATCCTCGTCAACGTCGATGATCCGGCGATCCTCGATGGAATTTTGCCGGATCACTGCGATGGAATCGGCCTGACCCGAACCGAGTTCTTGTTCCGGGATGGGCGCCTGCCCGGCGAAGACACGCAATTCGAAGCATACCGGCGCCTGACTGCCTGTATGCGCGGGCGACCCGTGACGATCCGCACTTTGGACGCCGGTGGCGACAAGCCCATCGCAGGCGTGACCCCGCTCGGGGAGACAAATCCTTTCTTGGGGGTCCGGGGCTTGCGCCTCTCGCTCCGAGCGCCGGAGCTCTTTCGAGTGCAATTGCGCGCCCTGGCCCGGGTCGCGGCCCTGGGTCCGCTCAAAGTCATGGTGCCCATGGTCACGGTCCCGCAGGAAATCGAGCGGGTCCGTCGAATCTTGGAAGAAGTTATCGCGGATTTGGCCGCTGACGGCGTCGAGCACGCACGGCCCGCGCTGGGCATGATGGTCGAAGTTCCGGCCGCGGCGATGACGGCTGATCGCTTCGACGTCGATTTCTTCTCGATCGGCTCCAATGACCTGGTTCAATACCTGACCGCTTGCGCACGCGACAATCCCGCGGTTGCGCCGCTGGCCGATCCGCGCAACCCGGCTGTGCTGGAGCTGATCCGGCGGGTCGCCGCGGTGGGACGCGCGAAGGGCGTCGAAGTCAGCTTGTGCGGCGACATGGCTTCGGATCCGGCTCTCGTGCCGCACTTGCTCGATTGCGGCCTCAGGTCATTCTCCGTGGCGCCGGCGCTGATCGGCCGGGTGAAGCTGGCGGTGCACCGATATCGTGGCGTGGCTGAGTGAGATGAGCGATCCGGCCGACACACGCGCCCAAGTCGAGCAGGCGGTCGTCGCCTACAAGACGCTGCTGCGCGATTTGATCGACCTTCGGCCTTCGGGCACGCGCCAAAGGCTGGCGGCGGCCCTGGGCACGCATAAGAGCTTTATTTCCCAGATTACCAACCCTGCCTATCGGGTGCCGCTGCCGGCGCAACACGTCGCGACAATCCTGAAGATTTGCCATTGCTCGCCCGAAGAGCGCAGCGCCTTTGTGGAGGCCTTTCGCGCCGCCCACCCCGCCCAGGCCGGCGTACTGGAGGCGAACGGTCCGGCCGGCGGCATGACCCTTCAGATCGAAATCCCGCCGTTCCGAGATCCAGGGCGCCAAGAACGCGTGGCCGAAGCCATCCAAGAGATCGCGAAAAGGATCATCGCCGTGGCCGGCGATGACGAGTAGGCGACCCACTTCTAACGAGGGAGGCGGAGACATGAAGAAACTCATCAACAAAGTCGACCAGGCTCTGACCGACAGCCTGAACGGGTTCGGCGCGGCGCACCGGGAGCTGGTCTCGGTCAATCTGGACCCCAAGTTCGTCACCCGCGCGGGCGGTACGCCGAAGGGCAAGGTCGCGCTGATCTCGGGCGGCGGATCGGGCCACGAGCCCTTGCACGCGGGCTTTGTCGGCAAGGGTATGCTCGACGCCGCCTGCCCCGGCGAGGTTTTTACCTCGCCGACGCCCGATCAAATGTTGGCTGCGGCGCAGGCTGTCGACGCCTCGGCCGGCGTGCTGTTCATCGTGAAGAACTACGCCGGCGACCTCATGAATTTCGAGATGGCGGCCGAGATGCTGGAGGTGAACCACGCGACCGTTGTCACCAATGACGACGTTGCGGTGGAAGACTCGCTTTTTACTCAGGGCCGGCGAGGTGTGGCCGGCACCGTCGTGGTCGAGAAGATCGTCGGCGCGGCCGCCGAGGCCGGCGCGGACCTCGCGGCCTGCAAAGATTTGGGAGGCCGGGTCAATGCCGCGACAGGAAGCATGGGGGTCGCGCTGACCAGCTGTACCGTTCCCGCCGCCGGAAAACCGACCTTCGAGCTGGGCCCGGACGAGATGGAAATGGGCGTCGGGATCCACGGCGAGCCGGGGCGGCGCCGGGTCAAGATGATCGAGGCGAAGGAGATCGCTGTCGAGATGCTGGAGGCGATAACCTCGACTCTCAAGTCCAAGTCCGGCGATCGGGTCATCCTGTTGGTCAACGGTATGGGCGGCACGCCGCTGATGGAGTTGTATGTCGTCTACGATGCGGCGCGGCGCCTGTGCGAGGACCGGGGGATCGAAATCGCGCGCTCTCTGGTGGGGAACTATTGCACGTCACTTGACATGGCGGGCTGCTCGATTTCCCTGACCAAGGCCGACGACGAAATACTGAAGCTCTGGGACGCACCGGTTCGTACCGCAGCGCTGCGCTGGTGACGCGGGGCGGCACGGCGAACGAACTTCATCGCCGCCGAAACGAGACGTTGCGGCCCACCTGGACCAATGCCTGTTCGACCTGCGTCATCAAGGATCGTTGTTTCGGGGACGAGCAGCACCGGATCACCCGGTGGGTGCATGAAGACGTTCTAGGAGCCTGTCCGAGTATTGCTCACGGGCTGCTAGGATCGGGCCCATCGGACGGAACGGGGGACGCACGACATGAGCGCCTACGACTTGCAGAGCTTCGTCGCCGACGCCGAGCGGCTGTCGAAGCGGGGCCGCGATCCCTGCGACTGCGTGCAGGCGATCGCGCCCCTGATGCGCCGGCTGCTGTGCGGCGACCGCGGCTTCCTCGAACCCGGGCACTTCCGCGCCGACCCGGCGCACTATGCCCGCAACGCGATCCATATCGCCGACGACGGGCTCTTGTCGCTGTTCGCCCTGGTCTGGCTGCCCGGGCAATGGACCCCGGTCCACGACCACGGCACCTGGGGCGTGGTCGGCGTGGTCGAGGGCGTGCTCGAGGAGCGCAACTACATCCGCCTCGATCCCGACCGCGCGCGGGACCGCGACATTCGCCTGGCGCGCGGCGGCGTCATACTTCTGGGCGAGTCCACGGTCACCAGCTTCGTGCCCAATCCCGACCACATCCACATGACCGGCGTGCCGGCGGACCGGCCGCGCGCCGTCAGCCTCCATCTCTACGGCCGCGAGCTCAGCAACTTCCACGTCTACGACGTGGCCGCCGGCTCGCGCCGGCTGATCGAGGTCGAGCACTTCACCGCGTAAGCGCGCGACGCCGGACTGGCCATCGCCGCGAAGCGTGATATGGTTGTTTGGCTCAATCAGTGGAGTGGGGTGTGCTTTCCGTTCTCGTGACAAATCCGAAAGGCGGCAGCGGTAAAACCACGGTCGCCACCAATCTCGCCGCCGCCTTCGCGGCCATGGGCCGGCGTTGCTTCCTCGCCGATGTCGACCGGCAGGGCAGCAGCTTGCGTTGGCTGGCCCGGCGTCCCGACACGGCGGCGGCCATCGAGGGCGTCGATTGGATCAAGGATCCCGACAAGGTCCCGAAGAAGTCCGACGTGCTGGTGATCGACGCGCCGGCGGCGATCAGGGGCAAGAAGACCGAGGCGCTGGTCGCGCAGGCGGATGTCGTCCTGGTGCCGGTGCTGCCGTCGGCCTTCGATCAGGAGACCACGGCGCGCTTCGTCAAGCGCCTCGACGAGCTCAAGCCGATCCGCAAGAACAAGAAGCCGGTCATCGTGATCGGCAATCGGGTGCGCCGGAACAGCCGGGCGGCCGCGCGGCTCGATCTGTTCCTCTTCGGCCTCGACCGGCCGCAGCTCGGCTGGCTGCCCGACCGGGCCATTTACAACGAGCTGGCGCGGCTCGGCCTCGGCATCTTCGATTTGCCGGGCAAGCGCGGCCAAGACCTCCAAGAGGATTGGCGCCCCCTGCTCCGCTCGATCACCAATGGCGCCTAGCGGGCCGTCGATGAAGCGGCGCGGACGGGGGTTTCTTGCCAGCGGCGGGTCGCCGCGCCGACAATGGCCGCGCACCAGCCCAGCCGAACCCGACCGATCAATTTGGAGACCGGCGACATGACGAAAGCTTTTCCCGTTCTTCTTATCGCCGTCGCCGGGTTGCTTGCCGCGCCGGCCGCGACCGCCGGCGACACCGACATCGACCCGCCGATCACGATCACCAGCACCGACTGCGAGGCCGCCTTCGCGGCGTACCAGCGCCAGTTCAAGGCGCACTACTTCGCGCTCTCGCAAGACGGCAAGGTCTGCGTCTATTCCTATTGCGCGACCGGCTGCCGGCCCACGAACCTGCGTCAGCGCGCGCTCTATCGCTGCGAGCGCCAGAGCAAGGGCGTGCCCTGCCGCATCCACGCCTATGGCGGCAAGGTGATCCCGAACGCCGCCGCCAAGCCCTAGAAGACCGGCCACCGCGCCGATCACGCTCACAAATCACAACGGCGTAGCCAGCCCGCCGACGTGAGAAAGCCGGAAAACTCTAGCCACCGGCGCTCCAAAGAAGGGTCGCAGAGCAAAACCAGAACGGGCTCTACTTTTGAGTGGAGGGAAAAAGGGGCTCAGGTCAACACAAACGCTGCTGCGAGTTCGCGACCGCTCTAGACCAACAAGCCGACATTGGCGCGCCACCGGTAGCCCTCATTCCCAAGGCGTGCGAGAAATCCTGAATTTCAGTACAAGCCGCTCAGCGTTCGGCCGAATCGGCCTTGACGCCCTTTAGAACCGAACGCCGGCCGGCCACAAGCGCGTTCGTGCAGCCCCGCACCGCGTAGGCTAAGCGCTCTCTCCGGCGAACACCCGCTTCTTGATCGACGCGTGCACGCCCCAGTTGCCATCAACGACCTGGGTGATGCCGAAATCGGAGGCAACCGTCATGAGCGAAATCGCCTCGTCCTCGCTCAAGCCCTGCGTCGTCATGAGGAAGTGGCGCATCTTGCGGAACGCATCGCGCATCGCCTTGTCGACGGACGAGTTCTCGTAGACCTTTTGCTGCGCCTTATCCCCGAGCTCAGCGAGATAGTTCGCGTAGCTGAAGCCGTGGACGACCCACTCGCTCTGGGTTTCGAGGAGCGGGTAGTTCAGGTTCTCGAGGATCGTACCGCCGAGCTCGTCCTTCTTGTGCAGGACGACCTGGAAGACGCCGGTGAGCGACATCTCCACCGCGGTCCCGCACAGCTCCGAATCGCCCTGCGCGGCGTGCGGGTCGCCAACCGAGAGCAGCCCGCCCTCGACGGCAACGGGGTAGTACATCGTGGCGCCCTTGCCGATTCTCCAGTCGTCGATGTTGCCACCGAAGTAGCCCGGTGGAATCGAATCGACGACATCGGCCTCTCTCGGGGCGAGGCCGATCACCCCGAAATGGGGGCGGACGGGAATGCGAGCGTTCTTGAGGATGCCGTGATTCTCCTTGATGATCGAGTGATCCACGGGCACACCGGGGTAGTCGATGATCTCGTGGACGACGCCGAATGGGTCGGTCTGCGGCACCCAGCGGAAGTTGTATGCTGCCTTCGCCCAGTCGCGCTCGCCGTCGGTCTGGAGCTCGTAGATGGTGATGACCTCGCGCGGCTTCGGTTCCTCGATAAGATCTTGATAGTGGAACCCCCACCACGCGGCGGCGTTGCTGCCGAACGACTTACCCTTGTACTTCGGGTTCGCCGAAGGGCGGGGTTGAGCGTCGAGGATGCGCACCTCGAGGATGTCGCCAGGCGAGGCGTCGCGTACGTAGACCGGACCGGTGAGGATGTGCACACCGAATCCTTCACCGGCACCGCGGCCAAAGACCGACGCTTCCATCGGGCCGGCGCCGCGACGTCTCACGTTCTTCTGATCCTTGGTCCAGAGATAGACACTCTCGAGGCCCGGGTCGCCCTTGATCATCCGCTCGTAGTCATCACCCGCGTGATGGGTCAGCGCCTCGATGGTGACGAAATCGCCCGAACCGACCTCAACCAGGGGTTTGAGGCTCTTGCTGAAATAGCCCCAGTGCACCGTCGCGGCCGTGGCGGGAACATAGTAGTGATTCGTCGTCGCGATCTTCCCCGGCGTCATCTCCGCCGCGCGCGCAGCGGAGATATGGGGAAATCCCATTGCACCTAGGGTCGCCGCGGCGCTGCTCGCGACGGCGGCGCCCTTCAGGAAGCTGCGCCGGTCATCGGCGACCGGTTCGCCGCTCGCACTCGTCCCACTATTCGACTTCATGATAATCCTCCCTTCATCCAATCTTGCAACCCTGCGCTCCATCACACTCCGCCTCGATGACCGAAAAAGCGGCGTAGTGTCGCATAATGCTACGGCAGGTGAGCAGCGAATCCTAGACACCAGGGCGGAACATGGTCTGAAGCGGAATCCTTGAATTACGTTACACCCGCCTCGCACTTGGTCAGCGCAACCACAACAACGGCCATTTCCATTCGAATCTTGATGGTAGACCCATTCGAGACTTTGCGCATAACTCCGCCAGATCCTTACGGACCTATGGATTTCTTGACCGCTTGTTCGCCGGTCTCCTCGAGGTTGTCCCTACTGAAAATTCCGTCCGCCGCAGAAACCCGCGGTTTTCACGTGTCCAGCGTGATTGTGATATTGCCGTTCCGGCGCTCTCTCTGTGACGGTGAGTTAGGGGCCGGAAGCGGACCTTTCGACCGCAATGTCAGCTTTTTGGCAAATTTCGTCGGTTCTACCCTTGAGAGCCGACCTGGCGCCAGCGGTCGATTTTCGTCCGACCCTGACCCATGATCGACTCCGCTGTCCATTTAGCCGCCATTGGGCTGGACTAGGATTTCTGCCGTTCTTGCCGTAACATCGAAGCGTATTCCTGACCACCTGAGGAGGGTTGGTCATGGAGCGGAGGCTCGCAGCAATTCTGGCCGCCGACGTGGTCGGTTACAGCCGCCTCATGGGTGAGGACGAGGCGGGGACCCATGCCGGGCTCCAGGCCAACCGGCGCGAACTCATCGATCCGAAGATCGCCGAGCACCATGGGCGTATCGTCAAGCTTACCGGCGACGGCGCGCTGGTCGAGTTCGCCAGCGTGGTGAACGCGGTGGCATGCGCGGTCGGCATCCAGCGGGCCATGGCCGCTCGCAACGCCGACGTGCCGGAAGACCGCCGCATGGAATTCCGGATCGGCATCAACCTGGGCGACATCATCGTCGAGGAGGACGACATCTATGGCGATGGGGTCAATGTCGCCGCGCGCCTACAGGAAGTTGCCGCGCCGGGCAGCATTGCCGTCTCCGACGCTGCCTACATGCATCTTAGCGGCAAGATCGACCCGACATTCGACAATACCGGCGAGCACAAGCTCAAGAATATCGCTAAACCCGTCCGCGTTTGGCAATGGCCGCCCATGGAAACCGGCAGGCCCTCGGCTGCCGACCCATCGCTCGCCGAGAAGTCCTCGATCGCAGTACTGGCTTTTGACAATGCGTCCGGGGATCCCGAGCAGGAATATTTTGCCGACGGCATCACGGAAGAAATCATCACCGAACTGTCGCGCCTGCGCTGGTTCCAGGTCATTGCCCGCAACTCGTCGTTTTCATACAAGGGAAAGAACGTCAATCTGAGGCAGGTTGGGCATGAGCTTGGTGCGCGATTCATATTGCAGGGAAGTGTACGCAAGGCGGGAAAGCGCGTGCGCATAACGTGTCATCTCATTGACGCAGACACTGGCAGCCATATCTGGGCAGACCGCTACGACGGTGCCCTGGAAGATATCTTCGATCTGCAAGACCAGATCACCCACAACATCGTTCAGGCCATAGAACCTAGTTTCCTTTCCGCCGAGTCCAAGCGGGCCCACCGAATCCACCCGGAAAAGTTGGATGCCTGGGACCTCACGATGAGGGCCCTACCCCATGTCTGGAACATGTCGGAATCCGGTTTAGACGAAGCCCGACGCCTGTTGGAACGCGCGCTCGAGCTCGATCCGCGTTACGCCAGCGCCTCCAGTTTGTTGTCGCTGGTCTTCATCGCAAAAGCCATGTGTGGATGGTCCGACACCCCGCTGGACGACTACCAAGAAGCCGATCGTTTGGCACTCAAAGCCATTGAACTCGATGCCAGCGATCCATGGCCGTACGCCTGTCGTAGCGCCGCCCTTGCGGTGATGGGCGAACATGACAAGAGCGTCGTCCAAGCGCGGCATGCTGTCGTACTCGATCCTAACTGCGTTCTCAGCCGTTTAACGCTCAGTACGGCCCTTCTCTACAATCATGACGCAGCGGGCGCTCTGGCGGAAATCGAGAAGACACAAGAGCTAAGCCCGCGTGACCCGTGGATGTTTTTGTTCATGCAAGCTCGGGGCGCGGCTCTTGCCGCGACCGGTCGTTATGCCGAGGCAGCTCAAGCGCTTGAGCGGAGCGTTGCTCTGCGGTCCGATTACCTGGTAGCGCAAACTCTCTTGGCCTGCACCTACGTGTTTCTCGACCGGCTCGAGGACGCGCGGGCAACGGTCGCCGCGCTGCTTCGACTGCAGCCGAAAGCGAGCATCAAAGCCGTTTACGCGCGCCGTCACATTCGGGATCCGCGCTATCTCGACGCTTTGCGTGAGGCGGGGCTGCCCGAGGAATGAGCGAAGATTCTTCCGTGATGGCCATGCGGTTGAACCTTTTCGGTTCCACCAAATGACCGATCCGCGAATCGCGGGAAACTAGGGGGCTCAAACAGAGGCCTTAGAAGGGGATTTTCGTACCCCCGGTTTGCAAGGCTATAGGGGATCCGGACTGACGTTCCTAGCGGTCTGAATCAGACATATGGCACCCCTGGGACGGTCTTCCGAGATCATCCGGCTAGGCGCGTGGCGCGGCGTGATGCCGGCGCATCACAAGCGCCGCGCAACGACGCCGGGGCGCTCGCAAGGCCGCCCAAAGGGCCGCCCTTGCCGCTTCCTCGGGGCGTCGGACAAGCTTGACGATGCGCACGGCATCGCCCGCGCGTTCCTTCCTACCAAGGAAGCGGTAAAAGCGATCCTTGGGGACCCATATGTCTGATTTAGACCACTTGAGCATTATCTGAACAAGTCGATCCAACCCGCTCCCCCTCCCGG
>JBFJPL010000072.1:0-21220 GCA_041617155.1 Kiloniellales bacterium | reverse complement strand
GGCGCCGGCCCGCGCCAACCACTGGGCATAGGGCTTCGCGCCCTCGGTCCGGTCGCCATGCTTGAAGCCCAGGATCAGCCGCTTGCTCGCGTCATTATATCTCAGCACGCCGCGGGCGCGCCGGTAGGCCGGCGGCTCGCCGGCGCAAAGACCGCACAAGGCGCCCGAGCCCGGGTCGTAGGCGAAGGGATAGCCGCAGCAGGCACAGAACGGCGGCGCGATGAAATCGGCCCGCTTCCAGCAGTCGGGACAGAGCGCGCCCAGGCGCTCGACCGGACCGGCGCAGGCCAGGCAGCGCGGCGGCAGCAGCGCGTCGAGCAGCAGCGCCGGCACCCCGCCAAGCCCGCCGCCCCACTTCGCCATTCGCGCCATGGCCTCGAGTTTCGGCGGCACAACGGGATCTTGTCAATCGGCGCCGGACGGCGACCGCTCCGCGCGGAAGTCAACACGCTTGATCCCGCGCCCCTGTTTCGGTCATGACTCCGGCCATGGATGTCATGGAGATCTTCGACCGGCGCGCGCTGCGCCGGCAGCGCGACCGGGCGGCGGCCGGGCTGGCGCGGCACGACGCCCTGTTCCGCGAGGTCGCCGAGCGGGTCGCGGACCGCCTGGACGACGTCAAGCGGCGCTTCCCGATGGCGCTCGACCTGGGCTGCCACGACGGCACGCTGGGGCGACTGCTGGGCGCGCGCGGCGGCATCGAGACCCTGGTGCAGGCCGACCTGTCGCCGGCCATGGCGTCGGCGGCCGCGGCCGAGGCCCGGCCCGCCCTGGCCGCGGACGAGGAGGCCCTGCCCTTCGCCGCCGGCCGCTTCGACCTGGTGACCAGCGTGCTCAGCCTGCACTGGGTCAACGACCTGCCCGGCGCGCTGATCCAGATCCGCCGCGCCTTGAAGCCCGACGGCCTGTTCCTCGGCGCGCTGCTGGGCGGCGAGACCCTGCACGAACTGCGCGCCGCCCTGATGCAGGCCGAGATCGACGTGGAAGGTGGCGCCGGGCCGCGGGTCTCGCCCTTCGCCGACGTGCGCGACACTGGTGGCCTTTTGCAGCGCGCCGGCTTCGCCCTGCCGGTGGTCGACAAGGACCGGATCACCCTGAGCTTCCCGGGCGCCCTGGAGCTGATGGCCGCGCTGCGCGGCATGGGCGAGAGCAACGCGGTGCTGGCCCGCCGCCGGAGCTTCAGCCGGCGGGCCACCCTGCTGCGCGCAGCGGAGCTTTACCGGGAGCGGGCCGGCGCCGGACCCGATGATGGCCTGTCGGCGACCTTCGAGGTGGTCTACCTGACCGCCTGGGCGCCGCACGAGGCCCAGCAGCAACCCTTGCGCCCGGGCAGCGCCCGAAGCCGCCTGGCCGAGGCCCTCGAGACCGAGGAAAAGCCCCTGAGCGACAAGGCACGGCCCCGCTAGGCGGTCGTGGCCAGATCGGTACGTCGGCAAACTCACCCTTCGACAGGCTCAGGATGTGGTTCGGCGTTGATGTCCGCATCCCACCTCACCCGGAGCCTGTCGAAGGGTGGGGGGTCGCGTGCGGCGGTCGGCGCGGGATCGCCAGGCCAGACCTGCGGCCAATCGTTTAAGCATTGTTAACGCTCGTGCCGCCATAATCGGTCAGGCCAAATATCCCATTATTTCAAGGGTTAGGCATGAGCAATGCGGGGCGGATCATGGTCTGGGCGACGGTTGCGGAGAGCTACCGCTTCATTCTCTCCCATCCGCGCGACTTGCTGCGGGTCGGCTGGCTGCCTCTGCTCGCCCTGTTCGGGCTCAATCTGCTGTTCGGCACCTTCGATCCCGTGCCGGCCGGCTTCGATCCCGCGGCTCTGGGGCCGAGCCTGGGCACCATGGCGCTCAACCTGCTGGCCCAGTCGATCATCGCGGCGGTGATCCTGGTCGCCTGGCACCGGGTGGTGCTGCTCGGCTCCGACCAGCAGCCCGGTAGCCTCGGCGTGCGCTTCGGGGCGCGGGAGCTGCGCTACCTGCTGGCCTGGCTGCTGCTGAGCGTGGTTTTCCTGATGCTTCTGATCATGGCCTTCGCCCTGGTGGTGGCGGTCGGCTTCGCCGTCCTGGTGGCGCTGAAGACGGTCATGCTGCTGCTCGGTGCCGGCCAGATGGTGGCGCTCGGCCAAAGCGACCAGTTTCTCGCCCTGCAGTATGCCGGCATCCTGCCGGCGGTCCTGCTGGCGACCTATTTCGCCAGCCGGCTGTCGCTGATCCTGCCGGCCATGGCGACCGACCGGCGGCGCACCCTGGCGCGCGCCTGGAACCTCAGCGCCGGCAACGGCTGGCGCCTGGCGCTGGCCTCCGTCTTCGTCATGCTGCCGGCCGAGCTGCTCAGCGTCGGCATCGCCTTTGCGGCGCAGCAGGTGCTCGGCACGGCGCTGTTCTATCCCCTGGCGCTGGCCTCCTCGTTCGGCGTGCTGCTGCTGATCGTGGCGACCGGCACCGTGCTCTCGCTGTTCTCGGTGGAGCTCGATCAGCAGGTCGCGGCGGCGGCCTGAGCGCGGCCGTCCCGAATTAAAGAAAGTCGCGCAGCAGCGCGACCAGCGGGGCATCGGCCGGGGGCATCGGATAGTCCACCAGGCGCGGCGGCCGGACCCAGGCCAGCTCCTGGCCTTCGAGCGGCCGAGCCGTGCCCCGCCAGACCCGGCAGAGGTAGAGCGGCATCAAGAGGTGGAAGTCCTGATAGCCATGGGAGGCGAAAGCGAAAGGCGCCAGGCAGCTGTCGCGGGTCTCGATGTCGAGTTCCTCGCGCAGCTCCCGGATCAGGGCCTGCTCGGGCAGCTCGCCGGGCCTGAGCTTGCCGCCGGGAAACTCCCACAGTCCGGCCATCGCCTTGCCGTCCGGCCGGCGGGCCAGCAGCACCCGGCCGTCGACATCGATCAGGGCGACGGCGGCGACCAGCAGGATCGGCTTGACCGCCGCGGCGGCGCTCTGGCCGGCAGCCCAGCAGCCGCCTTCGGGCAGTGCTTCGGTCATGGATAGATCGCCATCGGTGTAGCCTTCGGTTGGTCCGCTCAGCTGCGGTAGTCGGCATTGATCTCGATATAGCCGTGGGTCAGATCGCAGGTCCAGACCGTGGCCTTGCCGCGACCGACGCCGACGTCGACCGCAATCTCGATGTCCTGCCCCTTCATGTGGCGCGCCACCGGGGCCTCGTCGTAGTCGGCCACGACGGCGCCATGGCGCGCCACCAGCAGGCCGCCGATGCGGATCGACAGGCGGTCCCGGTCGGCCTTCTCGCCGGCCTTGCCCACGGCCATGACGATGCGGCCCCAATTCGGATCCTCGCCGGCGATCGCCGTCTTGACCAGGGGCGAGTTGCCGATCGCCAGTCCGATGCGGCGCGCGGCCGGCTTCGAGGCCGCGCCGGAGACCTCGATGGTGACGAACTTCTGGGCGCCCTCGCCGTCGCGCACGACCTGCTGCGCCAGATCCTGCATCAGACCGTCGAGCGCGTCGCGGAAGTCCTTCAGCTTCGGGTCCGCGGGACCGGTGACCTTGGGATTGTCGACCTGCCCGGTGGCGCACAGCAGCAAGGTGTCGCTGGTCGAGGTGTCGCCGTCGACCGTGATCGCGTTGAAGGAATCCTCGACCGCCGGCACCAGCAGCTTCTGCAACAGCGGGGCGGGAATCCGCGCGTCGGTGAAGACGAAGGCCAGCATGGTGGCCATGTCCGGCGCGATCATCCCGGAACCCTTGGCGATGCCGTTCAGGGTCACCAGCTCGTCGCCGATCTCGGCGTGTCGCGTGGCCCCCTTGGCAAAGGTGTCGGTGGTCATGATGGCACCGGCGGCATCGCGCCAGGCGGCGGGCGAGAGCCGGGAGCCGAGCGACGGCAGGGCGCCGACCAGGCGACCAACGGGCAGCGGCTCGCCGATCACGCCGGTCGAGGCGAGGAACACTTCCTGCGGCTTGCAGTCGAGGATTTCGGCCACCGCGGCGGCGGTCCGCTCGACCGCCGCGACCCCCGCCGCGCCGGTGAAGGCGTTGGCGTTGCCGGAGTTGACCAGCAAGGCGCGGGCGCTGCCGCTGCCACCGGCGAGCGCCTGGCGGCACCACTCGACCGGCGCCGCCGCGGTCTTGGAGCGGGTGAAGACTCCGCTGACGGCAGTCCCTTCGGCCAGCTCGATCAGGCAGGCGTCCGGACGGTCCTTATAGCGAATGCCGCAGGCCACCGCGGCCTGCCGAACGCCGGCCAGGGCCGGCATCTCGGGGAAACCTGCGGGCGCCAGGGGCGATAGCCTAACCTTCATTTCGGACCGCCCGGCACGCTTGGTTTTACTGGTTCGCGCTCTCGGGCGCCTCACCCGGCTGCGGGATGATCTCGATCTCCGCCCCGGCGCGCAGGTCGTTCAGCACCGTGCCGATCGCGTCGCGCGACAGGTCCTCGCGGAGCTGCTCCTCGACCGCCTCGAACGTTGGCTGGGCGCTGGTCCGGCGCTCCTCGACCTTGATGACGTGCCAGCCGAACTGGGTCTGCACCGGCTTCTCGCTGTGCTGGCCGTCGTTCAGCGCGAAGGCCTGCTCGGAGAATTCCGGGACCATCTGGTCGGCGGTGAAAAAGCCAAGGTCGCCGCCGCGGGCGGACGAGGGGCCGGTCGAGCGTTCCTTCGCCAGCTCGGCGAAGTCCGTGCCCTTGTCCAGTTCGGCGATCACCTCCTTGGCGGTCGCCTCGTCCTCGACCAGGATATGGCGGGCGTGGATCTCCGCCTTGCCGGGGTTCTGCTCCAGGAAAGTCTCGTAGCGCGCGCGCAGCGAAGCGTCGTCGATCCGTTCGGCGATCTGCCGCTCGAGGTAGACCTCGCGCATGACGTCCTCGCGCAGCTCGGCCAGGCGGCGCTTGACTTCCTCGTCCTTGGCCAGGCCGGCCGCGTCCGCCGCCTCGGCCAACAGCTTGAAATCGACCAGCCGCTCGACCAACGCCGGGAAGATCTGCTCCAATTGCGCCTGGTACTGCGGCGGCAGCGCGCTCGCCGCCCTGAGCACGTCGGACCGGTGGATCGGGGCGCCGTTGACCGTTGCGACCAGTGGGTCGTCCTGATCCTTGTCCTGCGTCGAGGCCGCAAGCGGCATCAGGGACAGTACCAGGCAAAAGCCGGCGGCGGCGAAACGCTTTAAGGACATGAGCGGAATCCTTGATTGTTTGCTGTTACTTGTTCAATCATCCGCCCACCGAGGATACGCGGAAGGGCCGACTGTCAGCCAATTTGGTAAATTTATGCTTTGCGGCCCCTTCGAGCAAGCACGCCGAAACCGGCCCGGCCGTGCGGGCCGCCTCTGCCGGTATCGTTGACAGACCCCCCATGGCCGCCTATGTGTGACGACACGCGGGCTATGGCGGGCTGTGCCGGTCCGTGCCGTCCTTGAGGTTCTTTCAGTTCAGGCGCTAATTGCGCGCTGGCCAGGCGGTCGCCTGGTTCCGTCCGTGAGGTGTTCATGCTAGGCGCGTTTGCCAAGCGCGTGTTCGGATCCGCCAACGATCGTTTCGTCGCCAACCTCGGCCGCATCGTCGACGCCATCAACGCGTTGGAGGCCGAGCTCGAAGCGCTGAGCAACGACGCGATCCGCGCGCGCACCGATCAATTCCGCCAGCGCTTCGGCGCGGGCGAAAGCCTCGATGACCTGCTGGTCGAGTCCTTCGCCACCGTGCGCGAGGCCGCCAAGCGCACCTTGGGCCAGCGCCATTTCGACGTGCAGCTGATCGGCGGCATCGTCCTGCACCGCGGCATGATCTCCGAGATGAAGACCGGCGAGGGCAAGACCCTGGTCGCTACCCTGCCGGTCTACCTGAACGCCCTTGCCAGCAAGGGCGTCCACGTGGTCACGGTCAACGACTATTTGGCCCAGCGCGACGCCGCCTGGATGGGTCAGATCTACGACTTCCTCGGCCTGACCACCGGCTGCATCGTGCACGGCCTGACCGAGGAGCAGCGGCGCCACGCCTACGGCTGCGACGTCACCTACGGCACCAACAACGAATTCGGCTTCGACTACCTGCGCGACAACATGAAGCAGCAGCTGGAGGACATGGTCCAGCGCGAGTTCAACTACGCGATCGTCGACGAGGTCGATTCGATCCTGATCGACGAGGCGCGCACGCCGTTGATCATCTCCGGGCCGACCGAGGATTCCTCCGAGCTCTACATCGCGGTCGACAAGCTGATCCCGATGCTGGAGCCGGAGCACTACGAGAAGGACGAGAAGCAGCGCGCCGTCACTCTGACCGAGTCGGGCGCCGAGCGGATCGAAGAGCTGCTGAACGAGAAGGGCCTGATCACGACCGGCTCGCTTTACGACCTGCACAACGTCAACCTGGTGCACCACGTCAACCAGGCGCTGCGCGCCTACAAGCTGTTCCAGCTCGACAAGGACTACATCGTCAAGAACGACAAGGTCATCATCATCGACGAGTTCACCGGCCGCATGATGGAGGGCCGGCGCTACTCGGACGGTCTGCACCAGGCGCTCGAGGCCAAGGAGCGGACGACGATACAGCAGGAGAATCAGACGCTCGCCTCGATCACCTTCCAGAACTATTTCCGGCTTTATCCGAAGCTGGCCGGCATGACCGGCACGGCCATGACCGAGGCCGCGGAGTTCCTCGACATCTACGGCCTGGAGGTGATCGACATCCCGACCAACGTGCCCTTCGTGCGCATCGACCACGACGACGAGGTCTATCGCACGGCGGCCGAGAAATACGACGCCATCATCGAACTAATCGAGGATTGCCAGAAGCGCGAGCAGCCAGTCCTGGTCGGCACCGTCTCGATCGAGAAGTCGGAGCAGCTCGCCGCGCTGCTCAAGGCCCGCAAGATCGAGCACCAGGTGCTGAACGCGCGCTATCACGAGCAGGAAGCCTTCATCATCGCCCAGGCCGGCGCGCCCGGCGCGGTTACCATCGCCACCAACATGGCCGGCCGCGGCACGGACATCCAGCTCGGCGGCAACGTCGACATGCGCATCCAGCAGGAGGCCGCCGGGCTCGAGGACGAGGCGGCGCGGAAGAAGGCGGTCGAGCGGATCGTCCACGAGGTGGCGGCGGCCAAGGACGTCGTGCTCAAGGCCGGCGGCCTTTTCGTGGTCGCTTCCGAGCGCCATGAAAGCCGGCGCATCGACAACCAGCTGCGCGGCCGGTCCGGGCGCCAGGGCGATCCGGGCGCCTCGAAGTTCTATCTCTCGCTGGAAGACGACCTGATGCGCATCTTCGGGTCCGAGCGGATGGACGGGATGCTGCAGAAGCTGGGCCTGGAGCAGGGCGAGGCGATCGTCCACCCCTGGATCAACAAGGCTCTGGAAAAGGCGCAGCAGAAGGTCGAGGCGCGCAATTTCGAGGCGCGCAAATACGTCCTCAAGTACGACGATGTCATGAACGACCAGCGCAAGGTGGTCTACGAGGAGCGCAAGGAGTACATGCGCGCCGAGAGCGTCCACGACGAGATCGTCGGCATGCGGCACGAGACGGTCGAGGACCTGGTGGCGCGGTGCATCCCGAAAAACGCCTACGCGGAACAGTGGGATCTGGGCGGCCTGCACGAGGAATGCCTGCGACTGTTCGGGCTCGATCTGCCGGTCGCGGACTGGGCCAAGGAAGAGGGCATCGCCGAACAGGAGATCCGCGAACGGATCACCAGCGCATCCGACAAGAAGATGGCCGCCAAGGTCGCCAACTACGGCCCCGAGGTGATGCGCTCGGTCGAGAAGCAGCTTCTGCTGCATGTGCTCGACAAGCAGTGGAAGGACCACCTGCTGACGCTCGACCACCTGCGCCAGGGCATCATGTGGCGCGGCCTGGCCCAGCGCGACCCCCTGATCGAGTACAAGCGCGAAGCCTTCGAGCTGTTCGAGAACATGTTGGCGGAAATTCGCAGCGAGACGACCATGCTGCTCGCCCACATGGAAATCCGCTCGGTCGAGCCGGAGATCCCCTCGAGCCAGCCCAGGGTCATGCGCGAGACGCGCGAGGACCCGGCTCTGGTGGGCGCCGGCGCGAAGGGCCCGGTCAACGGCGAGGATCCGAGCCCGCCGCCACCGCCCAAACCGCAGCCGGTGCGACGGGCCGCAGCGGCGGCGATCAACCCGGCCGATCCGGCGACCTGGGGCAAGGTGCCGCGCAACTCCCCCTGCCCCTGCGGCTCGGGCCGCAAATACAAGCACTGCCACGGCAAGATGGCCTGACATCCATTCGGGTTCCCGATTCGCAAGCGAACGGCGATTTCGCCCCCGCACTTGGTCATCACCGGGATTGACCCGGTCATTCCAGGGCCACCGTCGCCGTGGGCGCCCTCCTGGATTGCCGGATCAAGCCCGGCAATGACAAAACCACCCCTTACCCTTTTATTGCCCTAGAATCGCCCGTCGTAGGCCTGGCGGCCGATCTCGGCGGCGATCAACGTGAAGCGGTCGCCGGCGAGGCCGGCTTTTACCG
Source organism: Kiloniellales bacterium (assembly GCA_041617155.1). GTDB lineage: Bacteria > Pseudomonadota > Alphaproteobacteria > Kiloniellales > JAKSDN01 > CAMYKD01. The sequence continues at coordinate 12,793 of JBFJPL010000072.1, read as the reverse complement.
CCTCGGCCAGAGTTCCGCGGTCGCCGACCGCCACGCCTCTGCCGCCCATGGCCTCGGCGACCGCCGGAAAGTCGGTGGCGCCGAAATCGACGCCTAGGTTCCTCAGGCCGCCCTTGCGCTGCTTCAGCTCGATCAAGGCGAGCGAGGCATCGACGAAGACCACGATCACAACCGGCAACTCGAGGTCTCGCAGAGTCGCCAGCTCGCCCAGCACCATCTCCAGGCCGGCATCGCCGGTGAAGGCGACCACCGGGCGCGCCGGCGCGGCCAACTTGGCGCCGATCGCCAGCGGCAGGGCGCAGCCCATGGTGCACAGCCCGGTCGACTGCAGCAGCGTGCGCGGTCGGGCGCAGCGCCAGACCTGGCTCAAGAGGATGCGGTGGGCGCCGCTGTCGACCGTGGCGATGCCGTCGGCGGGCAGATGGCGGCGCACCTCGTCGACGACGGCCGCCGGGCCCCACGCCTCGTCCGCCCGGAACGCCGCGTCCAGAGCCTGGCGGGTCTCGACCGGGGCGCCGTTCGACCAGCTCTCGGCCGGCCGGATGCCGGCGCCGAGCGCGGCCAACCCGGCCGCAATGTCGCCGTAGAAGCTCCAGGTCGTGCCGTGCATGCCGTGATGGTTTGGCGCGCTGGAGAGCTCGATCACATTGGTCTCGGTCAGGTCCCAGGGCGTCCGCCAGCCCTGGCGCATCTCGATCGGGTCGTAGCCGGCCAAAAGAATCAGGTCGGCAGTCTCGACCAGCGGCAGCAGGTGCCGGTCGGCCAGCGGCGACAGACCGGCGCCGCCGAGCGCCAGGGGATCGTCTTCCGGCAGGACGCCCTTGGCCTTGTAGGTGGTGATGACCGGAATTTGGCAATCGCGCGCGAGGCCGGCGACCGCCGCCTCGGCGCCCTGCACCAACACCTCGAGCCCGGCGACGATCAGCGGCCGGCGCGCCGAAGCCAGCGCCTGGCGGGCGGCTGTCAGGTCCGGCCCCGGCGCCGGGCCTGCGGGCGCCGCCTTCGCCGCCGCGGGCCCGGGGTCTGGCTGTTCGCGCGCGGCCAGGCTGATCGGCAGATCGAGGTGGACCGGCCCCGGCCGCCCCTCCACGGCGAGGGCGAGCGCCCGGTCGACCTGCAGCGACACGGCGCCGTCGGTCAGCTGGAAGCTCGCCTTGGTGATCGGTCCCAGCAGCGCGCCGTGGTCGATGACCTGGTGGGTGTAGCCGGCCGCCTCGACCGGATCGACGCAGCCGGTGATGAAGACCAGCGGCACCCGGTCCTGCTCCGCGTTGGCGATCACGTTGACCGCATTGGCCACGCCCGGCCCCAGGGTCGCCAACAGCACGCCCGGCGCGCCGGTCATGTGGTAGGTGCCTTCGGCCAGGAAGCCGGCGGCGTTCTCGTGCTTGGTCAACTCGAAGCGCAGTCCGGCCGCGGCCAGGGCGTCCATCACGGTCACCACCTCGCCGCCGGGAATGCCGAAGGCATAGCGGCAGCCGACCGCGTGGAGCCGTCCGGCCAGGATCTGCGCGGCGTTCGGCACCGCCTAGGGACCCCGGCCGGTTCGCAAAGCGTCCCCTCTCCCCCTGGGAGAGGGACAGGGTGATGACGGGTTGATTTCTTGGTTCGAGGGTCGGCTTACGCTAGGCGACTCGGGTGCTGGCCAAGAGGCAACAAACCCACGCGCCCTCGCCCTCCTTGTCTCGAGGGGAGAGGGCGGAGAAGCCGCCTTGTGCATCAGCTATTACCCCCGCGTTTCAAATTCAGGTAGCCGTCGCGGGTTTGCGGCAGCTTGCGCTCCAGGATGCGCGAGGCGATCACCGTGCGCAGGATCTGCGCCGTGCCGCCGCCGATCGTGAACATGCGGGCGTCGCGCGCCATACGCTCCAGCGGATTGCGCCTGGAATAGCCGGCGGCGCCGAAGATCTGCAGCGCGTCGTTGGTTACCTTGATCGCCATCTCGGAGGCGAAGACCTTGGCCTGCGCCGCCGCGGTCGCGTCGGGGAAGCCGCCGTCGCCCGGTGCGGCCGCCGCCTGGTGGATCAGCGCGCGGGCCGCGGCCAGCTGGACCGACATGTCGGCCAGCATCCACTGCAGGCCCTGGAACTCGCAGATCGGCCGGCCGAATTGCTCGCGCCGCCGGCTATAGTCGAGCGCCCTTTCGTAAGCTCCCGCCGCCAGGCCGAGCGCCACCGTGGCGGCGCCGACGCGCTGGCCGTTGTAGGCGGTCATCAGGCTGGCGAAACCGTGCCCGAGACCCTCGGGCGGCAGCAGCAGGCGGTCTTCCGGCAGCTCCAGGTCCGCGAAGATCAGCTCGGTTTCGGGGATGCCGCGCAGGCCCATGGTCGGCTCGCGCTCGCCGACGATCAGACCGGGCGTCTCGTCGCGCACGGCGATGAAACCGCCGATGCCCTGTTCCACCTTGTCGTGGAACACCCGGGCGAAGATCAGGTGCAGCTTCGAGACGCCGCCGCCGGTGATCCAGTGCTTGCGGCCGTTCAGGACATAGCCACCGCCCCGCCGCTCGGCCCGGGTGGTCATCTCGGTCGCGGCGCTGCCGGCCTCGGGCTCGGTGATGCAGATGGCCGGCTTGTCGCCGCCCAGCACCAGGTCGGCGGCCAGGCGTCTCTGTGGCTCCGTGCCGTAGGCCATGATCGCGCCGATCGCGCCCATGTTCGCCTCGACCGCGATCCGCCCGGTCACGCCGCAGACCTTGGCCATCTCCTCGATCACCAGCACGGCCTCCAGGTAGCCGAGCCCCGGCCCGCCGAGGGCCTTGGGAATGGTCATGCCGAAGAAGCCGGCCTCTTTCAACGCCTCTACGTTGTCCCAGGGGTACTGCTCGCTATCATCAATCTCGGCCGCCCGCGGCGCGATTACTTCGCGCGCCAGTTCGCGCGCCTTCGCCTGTAGACCGCGTTGCGCGGCGGTCAATTGAAAGGTCACGGATTCGCCCTCCTCTATAGGCCGTTAGGGCGCTCAGCGGCGCAAACGGGCGACGGAAACCCTGGGAATTCCCTTTCCAAGGCCGGATTTTTCACCGCAAAGACACGAAGACACAAAGAATTTCAATATGCCCTTCGTGTCTTCGTGTCTTTGTGGTGAATCCGTGACTATGTGCCGTCTGCATCACTATTGTGGAGTCGCTACCAGCAGCTGAGGCAGTACAGAAAAGTGCCGATGATGAAGCGATCAAGCTAGGCCCTTCTTGCCCATGTCGAGGAACTTGGTGCGGCGCTGGTCGCGGACCGCGCCGTTGGCCTCGCGCAGCTTGACGAGGGCGGCCTCGAGCTTGTCGCCGACCGCCTCGATCGTGGCCTCCTTGTCGCGGTGGGCGCCGCCCAGGGGCTCGGGCACGATCTCGTCGATCACGCCGAGCTTGATCAGATCCTCCGCGGTCAGCTTGAGCGCCTCCGCCGCCTCCTGGGCCTGGCCGGCGCTGCGCCACAGGATCGAGGCGCAGCCCTCGGGCGAGATCACCGAGTAAACCGAATGTTCCAGCATGATGATCCAGTTGCCGGTCGCCAGCGCGATCGCGCCGCCGGAGCCGCCCTCGCCGATGATCGCCGAGACCAGCGGCACCTTGATCCTGAGGCAAGTCTCGATGCAGGCCGCGATGGCCTCCGCCTGGCCACGCTCCTCCGCGCCGATGCCCGGGTAAGCGCCCGGTGTATCGACCAGAGTGATGACCGGCAGCTTGAAGCGGTCGGCCAGCTCCATCAGGCGCTCGGCCTTGCGGTAGCCTTCCGGCCGGGCCATGCCGAAGTTGTGCGCCACCCGGCTGTTGGTATCGCTGCCCTTCTCGTGGCCCAGAACCAGGGCGGCAACGCCCCTGAAGCGGCCGATGCCGCCGACGATCGCGCGGTCCTCGGCATAGGCCCGGTCGCCGGCCAGCGGGGTGAAGTCCTCGACCAGGGCGCTGACATAGTCGTTGAAGTGCGGCCGGTCCTGGTGCCTGGCCACCTGGGTTTTCTGCCAGGCACTGAGCTTGGTGTAGATCTCGCGCAGGCGTCGCTCGGCCTTGCTCTGCAGCCGGCCGACCTCCTCGGCGATGTTCACGTCGCCGTCGGTGGTGAGGTGGCGCAACTCCTCGATCTTGCCCTCGAGGTCGGCGATCGGTTTTTCGAAGTCCAGATAGTGTTGCATCACTGTTTCTCTAACACATGACAAGCGACAGACGAACCGAAACATGGTTAAGGGCGGGTAAACCGCCGCCCGGGGCGGCCGCGAAAGCGCGCGAGCTTGACAGGGCCGCCGCCCTCACCCATGCTCGCCGGCGTTCCTAGGGGTGTCCTCTTGGGCTGAGATACCGACGGACGAAGCGTTCCGCGCGGTTACCCTTCGAACCTGATCCGGGTCATGCCGGCGCAGGGAATGGAACCTTTCACACGGTCTCCCGCCCTTGCGCGCCGACAACCGTCCGGATCAAGCGATTTATTGGCTTGAGAGGAGGCTGAAGCGATGTTCCGGTTCCCCCGTTTGGCGCCTGCAAGCGCCGCCGTTGCCCTGGCCTTCCTGTTGCTGGCAGCCGCGCCGGTCCGGGCCAAGGATTTCACCGTCATGCTCGACTGGACGATCAACCCCGATCACGGGCCGCTGATCGTCGCCTTGGAGAAGGGCTACTTCGCCGAGGCCGGGCTCGAGGTCAAGTTGATCGAGCCGGCCGACCCCAACCTGCCGCCCAAACTGGTCGCCGCCGGACAGGGCGACGTGGCGATCTCCTATCAGCCCCAGCTGCACATCCAGGCCGCCGCCGGACTGCCGCTGGTGCGCATCGCCACCCTGGTCGCGACGCCGTTGAACACGCTGCTCGTCCTGGCCGACGGACCGGTCAAGACGATCGCCGACCTGAAGGGCCGCAAGGTCGGCTATTCGGTCGGCGGTTTCGAGGACGCCCTGCTCGGCGCCATGCTGGGGCGCCACGGCCTGAAGCTCAGCGACGTGGAGCTGATCAACGTGAACTTTTCCCTGAGCCCGTCGCTGTTGTCCGGCCAGGTCGACGCGGTGATCGGCGCCTACCGGAACTTCGAGCTCAACCAGCTGGCCATCGAGGGCCACAAGGGACGCGCCTTCTATATCGAGGAGGAGGGCGTGCCGCCCTACGACGAGCTGATCGTGGTCGCCCACCGGGAGCGGGTGTCGGACCCCGTGCTCGGCAGCTTCATCGGCGCGATCGAGCGCGGCGTGCAGTTCCTGGTCAACCACCCGGACGAGGCCTGGAAGCTGTTCGCCGGCCACAAGGCGGGGCTCGACGACGAGCTGAACCGCCGGGCCTGGCGCGACACCCTGCCGCGTTTCGCGCTCAGACCGGCCGCGCTCGACCGCAAGCGCTACGAGTCCTTCGGGCGCTTTCTCGTTGCCCAGGGCGTGGTCGATAAGCTGCCGCCGACCGCAAGCTACGCGGTAGAACTGGAGTGACCTTCACGGGCTTCGCCGCCGGTAAGGACTGATGCCCCTCACCCTCCCGCCGCTGTGCGGCGGGTCCCTCCCTCTCCCCGAGGAGAGGGGAAGAAACGGTTCGTGCCGCAGCGTCCCCTCTCCCTGGGGAGAGGGACAGGGTCAGGGGGCTTTGGGTCAGCCGGCGGCGGCGATCTGCTCGGCCTTCTTGACCATCACCTCGGCCTGCTTAATCGAGGCGATGTCGATCAGGCGGCCGTCCAGCGCGACCGCGCCCTTGCCCTCCTTGGTCGCCTGCTCCATCGCCTCGAGGATGCGCTTGGCCTTGGTCACCTCGGCGTCCGAGGGGCTGTTCACGGTGTTGGCGAGCTCGATCTGGCTGGGATGGATCGCCCACTTGCCCTCGCAGCCGAGACAGGCCGCGCGGTTGGCCTGTGCGGTGAAACCGTCGGGATCGGAGAAGTCGCCGAACGGCCCGTCGATCGGCCTGAGCCCGTTGGCCCGGGCCGCCACCACCATGCGGGCCACGGCGTAGTGCCACATGTCGCCCCAGTGGTAGTCGCGCTCCTTGCCCTCCTCCTTGTCGGTCAGCACACCGTAGAGCGCGTTGGGGCCGCCGATCACCGTGGTGCGCGCCTTGGTCGAGGCGGCATAGTCGGCGACGCCGAAGTGCAGGCTCTCGTTGCGTTTGGAGGCCTTGGCAATCTCGTCCACGTTGGCCATGCCGAGCGCGGTCTCGATGATGTGCTCGAAGCCGATGCGCTTCTTGCGGCCCTTGGCGTCCTCGCACTGGGTGACCAGCATGTCGACCGCGTAGACGTCGGCCGCCGTGCCGACCTTGGGAATCATGATCAGGTCCAATCGGTCGCCGGTCTGCTCGATCACGTCGACCACGTCGCGGTACATGTAGTGGGTGTCGAGGCCGTTGATCCGCACCGACAGGGTCTTGCTGCCCCAATCGACGTCGTTGATCGCCTCGATAATGTTCTTGCGCGCCTGCTCCTTGTCGTCCGGCGCGACCGCGTCCTCGAGATCGAGAAAGACGACGTCGGCGGCGGAGGCCGCGGCCTTTTCGAACAGTTTCGGGTTGCTGCCCGGCACGGCGAGCTCGCTCCGGTTCAGACGCGCTGGCGCCGGTTCGATGATGGTGAAACTCATGGGCCCTCTCCCCCTGGTGACTCGATTGACCTGTCCGCGTCCTTTCGGGGCGCGCTCAAGGGTAAGTGACAAGAGCGCTCGAGCAATGTCAACCGCCGCCGTCGCGCCGCCGGGCAGCCGGGGCCAGGGGGTGATGCCGGTGCACCAGGGACTTCAGCCGTTCGCTCAGCACATGGGTATAGATCTGCGTGGTCGAGATGTCCGCGTGGCCGAGCATCTGCTGCACCGACCGGAGGTCGGCGCCATGGTCGAGCAGATGGCTGGCGAAGGCGTGGCGCAAGACGTGCGGCGAAACCTTGTCCGGGTCTAGACCGGCCTCCAGGGCCAATTGCTTGAGCAGCTGGCCGACCCGGCGCCGGGTCAGAAAGCCCTCGGCGCTACGCGACGGGAAAAGCCATTTCGAGTCATCGCCGCCCGGTATGAAGCGGCGGCGCAGGGGCAGATAGGCCTGGAGCGCCTGGCGGGCCGCCTCGCTCAAGGGCACCATGCGCTCGCGGCCGCCCTTGCCCTGCACGACCAGCACCCGGGGGTCGCGCGCCACGGTGGCGGCGGGCAGTGCGACCAGCTCGGAGACGCGCAGGCCGGTGGCATAGAGCAGTTCTACCAAAGCGACCAGCCGGATCCCCTCGGGCCCGGCGACCCGACGCACCACCTCGAGCAGGCGCTCGACCTCGGCTTCGTTCAGGACCTTGGGCAGACTGCGGCCCTGGCGCGGGCTTTCGATGACCGCCGCGGGATCGTCCCGGCGCAGGCCTTCGCGGAACAGGAAGCGATGAAACTGGCGCAGCACCGACAGGCGGCGGGCGGTCGTGCGGGCCGCCATGCCGGCCTTGTGCTCGGCGGCCAGGAAAGCCCTGAGCGCCGTCGCGTCGGCCGCTTCGACCGCCACGCCGCGGGCCGCCAGAAAGGCGGCAAAATGGTCCAAGTCGCGGCGGTAGCTGATCAAGGTGTTGCGCGCCGCGCCGCGCTCGGCGGCCAGCATTTCCAGAAAGGCTTCGATATGGCGTGCCGGACTGTGGGCGGCGCTTTTCCCGGTTTTGCGTCCGGCCGCCATCGACCCGGCTCAGATCCCGCTGGCGACCGCGGCCTCGATCGCGAGCGCCCGTGCCTCCGGCTCGAGGCCGACCCGTTTCAAGGCGGCCAGAACCGAGTTGAGCGCCATCGGGTGGCTCTCGGCGGGTCCGGTCTCGCCCAGGATCAGAAGCGACAGGAGCACGGTTTCGCCCAGACGCCTGGTCTCGCTGGCTTCACGCAGGGCGTAGAGCATGGCGGCATCGGGCACAGCCTCGGTCGACTTGCCGGACTGGCTGGCGATGTCGATCCAGCTCAGCGAGTCGCTTTCGCCGAGCGCCATGAAGGCGCCGCGCAACAGCGCCTGCCGGCCGCGCTCGGCATCGGAGTCATCGGCCCGCGCCGCGCGCCAGGCCTCGAGGTCGCCCTGCCAGGCCAGCGCCGGGCTGTTGGCGAGCCGCGTATAGGGCCACAGCACCGCGACCACATTGGCGGCCTGGGGGTTGATCACCGCCTCCTGGCGGGCCAGCGTGAACCAGGCCCCGGCGCGATCGTACCGCCCGGCGGCATAAAGCGCCCGCCCGGCGGTCTCGGCGAACCAGAGCAGCTCCGCGTGGGCCGGGAGGTCGGAGAGCATCGGCAGAAAGACCCGGACCGCCATCTGATAGAGGCTTGCCGTCTTGGCGCTGTCGAGCGCGCGCCGCAGCACCTTGGCCCGAGCTGCCGGATCCTTGCGCTCCCGGGCCGCCTGGTAAAGCAGGGCCCGGCCGGCCGCCCCCTCGAGCCCCTTGGCCGCGGCGGCTGGGTCCTCCAGCTGCGCCGCATCGAAGGAAAATCGCTGGTAGATCGCCGCCAGGGTTTCCGGCTGCAGGATACCGATCGCGACCGCCCGCTCGCCCGCCAGGGCGCGCTGATCTAGCGCCGCCTCCGGCGACTTGGCGACGGCCACCAGCAGGCCCGGGCTGGCGGCGTCGATCAGGTCCTGGGGAATCGGCCGACCGACCGCGTCGAGCATCGCGAAATGCAATGCCGAAGCGACCGCCAGCTGCTGCACCTCGACCCCGGCATAGGCGTCGACCAACGAGAAGAAGGCGGTGTCGTCCGACAGCCCCTGTTCGCGCATCAGCCCGACTCCGAGCATGGCCTGGTCGACCTCGTTGGACAGGATCTGGCAGAACACCAGCGCCTTGCGCCAGTAGGCGGTACCGGGCCCGCTGGCTATCTGGCTGCGGATCTGCTGGCAGGCGTTGGCCTGCTCGCCGTTGAGCAGCAGGCCTTCGACCCGGGCCCGGGCGATCGGCTCCTCGTCATGACGCAGCGGCACGACCCGCAGCAGGTCGTTCAGCCCTTCGATATCGCCAAGCGCTGCCAGGCGGTCGACCCGCAGGGCCAGAAGGCTCTCGGATCCGCGGCCGGCACCGCCACGCGGCGCGTCGGGCGGGATCGCGGTGGTCAGGAGCAGGCGGCGCGCCAGCGATCGCATGGTGCCGGAGGCCATGGACCCGGGCAGACGCGGCAGCAGCCGTTCGATGGCGCCTCGGTCGCTGCCGCGCCACATATGGCGTCCGAAGCCGCCGGTGCGGGGGCCGAGAATGCCGATCGAGTCCGGATCGATTTCACCCAGCGGGTTGACCTGGATTCCGCGCAGGCCGCGTGACGGCTGTTCGATCGAGCCGCCCCGGTCCGGTTGTCCGGCGCGGCCGCTCTTGTCAGTGTCCGGAAGCAGCAGGGTCGGCGGTCCCAAGGGCAGCGGCGCGGCGAGCGGTTGCCCGGCGCCCTCCAATTCGGCGCCGGCTGCCGGGCCCGGCGCACCGCTGGCCAGGACCAGGACCAAAACAGCGCCGGGGAACCGCTGGCGCCAACGGAACCTAGCGCGGGAAGCGCTCATTGGGTATGACCCTTTCGACCTGCCCCGTCGGTCGCGCTACTTCCCAGGTGACAATGAACATTGCGCCCCCGGTCAGTAGCAGCGCGCCGATAACTGCGGAAAAGATTAGGAGTTTCTTTCTGTTCATCTTTGCCCATTACATGTCGCCAGGGTCAAGACCAGCCACCGCAGAGGCTGTTGCCCAGCTTCGCGGCGGGGATCTTACGCTGACCCGGGCTTAAACCGAACCGGTGGCTTGCACCGGACCGGCAATAATATGGTAGGTTTGGACTGTGGCAATTTTGCGGCAGTTTATCCTTAGACGCCGGTACCGGCAATGACGGACGCACTCCCGACACAGCCCAAGTGATTATAGGTAATGTCCCTCTCCGGACCGAAATGGCTCCCTCGATCGATCGTCTTCGTCGGCCTCATGGGGGCCGGAAAGACCTGTATCGGCCGGCGCTTGGCGAGCAAGCTCCGCCTGCCGTTCGTGGATGCCGACGCCGAGATCGAGGCGGCCGCCGGCTGCTCCATCGAGGAGTTTTTCGCGCGCCACGGCGAATCCGCCTTTCGTGACGGTGAACGGCGGGTCATCGCGCGTCTGCTGGCGCAGCCGCGCCAGGTCCTGTCGACCGGCGGCGGTGCCTTCATGGATCCCGGCACCCGCGCCGAGATCCGCGACAAGGCGATCTCGGTCTGGCTGAGGGCGGATCTGGACCTGCTGCTGCGGCGAACCGGCCGGCGCAATAACCGGCCGCTGCTGAAGCGCGGCAATCCAAGGGACATTCTCTGCAATCTCATCGATCAGCGCTATCCGGTCTATGCCGAGGCGGACGTCGTTGTCGAAAGCTTGGACGGCCCGCCCGAGGCCACCGTCGAGCGGGTCAAGAACGCCGTGGCTGAATTCGTGAAGATTTCCCAGACCCGGCCGCAGCCCCAAGGCGCGGAGGCCGCCACGTGAGCGTCACAAGGCGCTTGACCGTCGAGCTGGGCGAGCGTGGCTACGACATCCTGGTCGGCGACGGCCTGCTGGCGGCGGCCGGCGGGCACATCGCCCCCCTGTTGTCGCACAAACGGGTCATGGTGGTGACCGACCAAAACGTCGCGGCGCTTCACCTGGCCGCGCTGGAGCACACGCTGAAAGCCCATGGCATCGCGTTCGAGGCTTTCGTCATGCCGGCGGGCGAGCAGACCAAAAGCTTTGAGCACTTGGAACGGCTGATCGACCGGCTGTTGGCGGCCAAGGTGGAGCGCCGCACCGTCTTGATCGCGCTGGGTGGCGGCGTCATCGGGGATCTGGTCGGCTTCGCCGCGGCCATCGTGATGCGCGGCCTCGAGTTCGTGCAGATACCGACGACCCTGCTGGCCCAGGTCGACAGCTCGGTCGGCGGCAAGACCGGGATCAACACGCCGCGCGGCAAAAACCTGGTCGGCAGTTTCCACCAGCCGCGCCTGGTACTGGCCGACACAGCGGTACTCTCCACCCTGCCCCGGCGCGAGCTGTTGGCCGGCTACGCCGAGGTGGTCAAGTACGGGCTGATCGGGGATGCGGGCTTCTTCACCTGGCTGGAAAGCCACGGCCCGGCTGTGATCGAAGGCGATCCGGCGGCCCGGCAGCACGCGGTCGTGACCAGTTGCGCGGCCAAGGCGGCGATCGTCGCCGAGGACGAGCGGGAAAGCGGCCGCCGGGCCTTGCTCAACCTGGGTCATACCTTCGCCCATGCTCTGGAAGCCGAATTCGGCTATGGCGGCGAGCTGCTGCATGGCGAAGCCGTGGCGATCGGCATGGTGATGGCTTTCGAGCTGTCGGCGAGCCTCGGCCTCTGCCCGGCGGAGGCGCCGGCACGCGTCGCGCGCCATCTGGCGGCCGTCGGCCTGCCGACCTGCCCGGAGCTCACCCAGGGACGCATCTTGAGCGTTGCGTCCCTGATGGACCATATGAGCCAGGACAAGAAGGTCCAAGACGGTAAGATAACCTTTGTGCTGGCCCGCGGCATCGGCCAGGCCTTCGTGACCCGCGACGTCGATCGCGCCGACGTCGAGGCGTTGCTCAACAGCGACCTTGCCACCTGATGCGTTTCAACCTGGATTGTCGGGATAGCCGAAGCCAGCGAACACCGGGACCCACCGGTGACGAGACTGCGATTACCCTGACGTCGTTCGGAAGGCGGCAAATGGCATATTTCGCTCGAAAATCGGTAGCGGCATCCAGCCGTTGTCTTGCGACCCTCAATTTGAAAAGATGCGAAGTGGGGATCCACCACATAGGAGCTAGTGGAAACTGTTCATGGACGTGACGCTTTGGTTGCAGCTGACTGGCCTTGCCGTGCTGCTTGCTCTGTCCGCTTTCTTCTCCAGCTCCGAGACCAGCCTGTTCTCGCTCGATCGAACGCAAATCGCGCAGATGAAGCGGAACAAGAACCCGCGGGCCGAGTTGATCGAGCGCTTGCTGAACCAGCCGCGGCGACTCATCGTGACCATCCTGATCGGCAACGAGCTGGTCAACGTCAGCGCATCGGTGCTGTCCGCGCTCATCGTCATCCGGTTGCTGGGCCAGGACTTGTCCTGGATCAACGTCTTCGTGATGGTGCCGATCCTGCTGCTGTTCGGCGAAATCACCCCGAAGACCCTGGCGATCAACCGTAACGTCGGCTTCGCCAGCGTGCAGAGCGTTCTGATCGAGCGGTTCGCGCAGATCATCACGCCGATCCGCTGGGTGATCCGGCACATCTCGGATTTCTTCATCACCCTGATTGTCGGCGAGGAGCGAATCGCCGCCAGCATCGCAACAGAAGACATGGTCAGGGTGTTGACCAACGAGGCCCTCGGCGAAGGCGCGCTAGACCCCAGCGAAGCGAACTATATCCACCAGATATTTGATTTCGGAGACAAGACGGTGCGAGACATCGCGACACTGCGCTCACAGATATTCATGCTCCCGGTCGGGATGCCGCTCAATGAAATCGCCGCCGAACTCAACCGGACGCGCCACACCAAGGTCCCCGTTCACGAGGACGACGACAAGGACACGATCCTCGGAATACTGTTCACCCGCGATCTGCTGGGGCTCAACCTGCGCGCGCCCGACGATAGCACGCACCGGGAGACCTTGGTGAAGCTCCTCCGCAAGGCACATTTCGTTCCCGAAACGCTTGCGGCGGCCGACCTGTTCCTCTCGTTCCGCCGCCACAAGTTGTCGCTCGCGCTCATCGTCGATGAATATGGCGGCGTGACCGGTCTGGTCACCATGGAAGACCTTCTCGAATGCATATTCGGCGAGATCGAAAGCGGCTCGGAACGGCTGAGGCGCCAGCAAACCAGGTTCGAGGACCTGGGGGACGGGCACTACCGCTTAGACGCTTCGATGACGATCCG
>JBFJPL010000071.1:0-21262 GCA_041617155.1 Kiloniellales bacterium | reverse complement strand
TCGCTATGCCAAGCGAGGATTCGGCGATGGCGACCTTGATCGAGGCCGACTTCCAAGGTGCCGCCGCCGCGACGACCAATGGCTTGCGCGGCCTTGAATTCGAGCTTTCCGATCAGATCTCGGCCCGGGCCGAGGTCAAGAAAGCGCTCGACTGCCTCACGCTCAATATCTACCACGAGGCGCGCAACGAGCCTGCCTCGGGTATGGCCGCAGTCGCCCACGTGGTGATGAACCGGCTCGCCGATCCGCGCTTCCCGGAGACCGTTTGCGAGGTCGTGCAGCAGGGCGGCGAACGGGCCAGGCATCGCTGCCAGTTCTCCTGGTGGTGCGACGGCCTGAGCGACCGGCCGCGGAGTTGGCGGCGCTGGCAGGTCTTCAGGGCGATCGCGAAGGACGCCTTCTGGGGCCGTTCCGCTGATCCGACCGGTGGCGCGCTCTGGTACCACGCGGATTACGTCAGCCCCTATTGGGGCAAGGTGTTCCAGAAAGGCCCACAGATCGGCCGCCACATCTTCTATCACGACCAGGAGCTCAACACGCCGATCGTGATCCAGACCGCCCGGGCGAACGGTGCCAACATGGGCCCGAGAGAGCCGGCCGGCACGGCGAACTAATACAAAAGGTCATCGATAACGACGCAATTCATTAGGACGATTTTGTCCGCCAGCTCGGTGCGCACTCGCTTCCCTCTCCCGCTGGGAGAGGGAGGGGCCCGCGGAGCGGGAGGGTGAGGGCGCGTGTTTTGCTGCTTGTCGGTCGGCGCCGGACCACCTTAACGTGAACCGGCTCTGAATCCAGGAAACCAACCCGCCCTCACCCTGTCCCTCTCCCAGGGGGAGCGGGGACGCTGCCCCGACGCCCCGCCCACGGCTACGCCGACCGAGTTCGAGCCGTACGGCGCTTGCCCGATGTCCCACATCGCCCGGGGAACTGCCTCGGGCCGCGCGCCTACCCGGGCGACCCGATCCGCTCCCACGAAATGGGTCACTATCCATGACCTTTGGTGTAATCAGTCGCCGCGGCCCGCCTGCGGCGCCAGCCAAGAACCAGCGGCAGCAGCCAGAGGGCACAGGTCACAACGCCCAGGCCGGCGGCAATGGGGCGCTCGAAAAACCCCAAAAGATTACCGTCGGCCTTGATCATCGAAGTCATGAAGCTGTCCTCCAGCAGCGTGCCGAGCACCATTCCCAGGATCGCCGGAGCGATGGGAAAGCCGTTTTCCTCCATCACGTAGGCCAGCAGGCCCATGACCGCCATGACGGTCACGCCGAACACCGTGTTGTTGATGGCGAAGGCGCCGACAATGCAGAAGATCAGAATCACCGGCATCAGCAGGCGCCGCGGCACGCGCAACAGCTGCCGGGCTAGGCGGATCGCCCCGAATCCCAACGGAACCAGCGCCAGGTTGGCGATGAAGAAGCAGATGAAGACCGCGTAGATCAGCTCCGGCTGATCCAGGAACACCGTGGGGCCCGGATTCATGCCCTTCATATAGAGCACGCCGATGACGATCGCGGTGATCGAGTCGCCCGGAATGCCGAACACGATGGCCGGCACCCAGGCGCCGCTCAGGCCGGCATTGTTGGCCGCGCCGCAGTCGACCAGTCCCTCGACATGGCCCTTGCCGTAACGCTCGGGAGTCGCGGAGAACTTCTTGCTGACCGCATAGGCGACCCAGGCGGCGATGTCGGCGCCCGCGCCGGGCAGAATACCGATCGCAGTGCCGATCACGCTGCCGCGCAGCAGATTGGCCTTGTAGCGCCTCAACACTGCGCCCAGGCCACGGAACACGTTGCCGATCGCCTGCTGCGGCACCTTGGGCGGCCGACTGGTCGCGGTGACGTAGCGCAGGATCTCCGAAATCGCGAACATCCCGATCATCGCCGGGATGAAGCTGACACCGCCCATCAGCTCGATGCTGCCGAAGGTGAAGCGCGGATGACCGGCGGTGATGTCGATGCCGACCGTCGCGACGAACAGACCGATAAGCAGAGACACGGCGCCCTTGAGCGGCTGGTCGGTCGAGATGAAGACCGCGCAGGTCAGCCCGAGACAGGCCAGCCAGAAATACTCGAAGGAGCTGAAATTGAGCGCGAACTCGGCCAGGGCCGGCGCCGCGCCGGCCAGCACCGTCGTTCCGAACAGCCCGCCCAGGGCGGCGCAGATCAAGCCCGTGCCGAGCGCCTTTTCCGCCTGCCCGGCCCGCGTCATGGCATAGGCCTCGTCGGCATAGGCGGCCGAGGCCGGCGTCCCGGGTATGCGCAGCAGAGCGCCCGGGATGTCGCCCGCGAAGATCGCCATGGCCACCGTGGTGGCGATCGCGGCGATCGCCGGCACCGGATCCATGAAGAACGTCAGCGGCACCAACAGCGCCGTCGCCATGGTCGCGGTCAGCCCCGGTATGGCGCCGACGAACAGCCCGAAGACCGCCGACAGCAGGATCACGGTCAGCACGGTCGGATCGAACACCAGGACGAAGGCCTGGACCAAGGTGTCCATGGAGCGTTACCAGGCAACCGGTTGAAGCAGGCCCCACGGCAGAGGCACCAGCAGGAACTTGGAAAAAAAGCCGTGTATCACCAGTGTCGCCAGCACGGCGGTTACCGCCGAAGCCAGCCAGCCAGACCCCAGACGGACGCAGAGCACGGCCAGGATCGTTACGGCGCAGGGGATGAAGCCGAGGAAATCGGCGGCCAGGATGTAGAACAGTAGCGCCGCCGGAATCAGCGCGAAATTGACCCGGTGCCGGGTCGAACCCATCCAGTCGCCAAAGGCGATCAGCGCCGCGTCCTGCCGAAGCCTCACGCCCCTGACGATCAGCGCCGCGCCGCACACCGTCAAGCCGGTGCCGATCAGCAGCGGGAAGAGCGCGGGGCCATAGCTTTGGCCCGGCATCGCGGGAAAGGTCTGGGTATAGGCCATCATGGCCGCCGCGAAGAGCAGCAGCACGACACCGAAGATCGCGTCGTTCAGGCGCATGATGGCCGACCTGCGCCGGGTGCCGGACCGAGCGGATCCAGGCATCTCGAATGACCGGTGCATGAAAGAAGAGTAAGTGAACCGGCGGCGTCGCGTTTCGCCCTCGCCCCTCGGGAGAGGGTGGGTCCCGCGCGGCGGGAGGGTGAGGGCGGGTTGTTGGCTTGCGCCAAATGGTCAGGCGGCGTTTCTCTTACGGCTCTCCACCATGACCAACGCGCCCTCACCCTCCCAAAGGGAGAGGGTGAAAGACCCCGGTCCTGGTTCATCTGCCTCGCATTCGAGATGTGCGCATACGGCGGGCCCCGGCCAGGGCCGAACCTCCGCGCCTACTTGGCGATACCGACGGCCTTCATGACCTTGCCTAGGCCGGCGTCGCTGTCGGCCATCCAGGTCACGAACTCATCCTGCGGCTTCCACACCAGGCCGAACCCGCGGCCCTTCATGAAGTCCTGGAACTCGGCCGAGTTCCAAACCTTCTCGAAGGCCGGGACCAGCTTGTCGACGGCTTCCTGGGGCATGCCTTTCGGCCCGGCCAGGCCGCGCCAGGCCGCCACCTTCCAATCGAGCCCGGTCGCCTCCTTCAGGGTCGGCACGTCCGGGAAGGCGCCCAGGCGCTCGTCGCCCATGACCGCCAGGGAGCGGACCTTGCCGGCCGCCATCAGCGCGGCGGCCTCGACCACCGAGCAGGTCACGAAGTCGACGCCGCCGGCCACCATGTCCTGCAATCCCGGGGCCGCGCCTTTGGAGGGCACCCAGGGGACCGTGTCCGGATCGATGCCCGCGCTGTCGAGCATGCCGGCCAACGCCAGATGCCAGATGCCGCCCTGGCCGGTGCCGGAGCCGTGGAACTTGTTCGGGTTGGCCTTGATCGCGTCGAGTACGTCCTGGGCCGTCTTGAAGTCCGAATCGGCACGCACCTGCAGGCCGGCGGGATCGGCGTTGTAGAGCGCGATCGGCGTAAAGGCCTTGCCGTCCAGCTCGGTCAGGCCAGCCCAGTGCATCATGCCGATCTCGACCGTGACCGTGCCGATGGTGTAGCCGTCCGGCTTGGCGTTGGCGATCGCCGAGTGGCCGACCACGCCGCTGCCGCCGGTCCGGTTGACCACGGTCACCGGCTGGCCCAGTTCCTTTTCCAAAAGGCTGGCGATCATGCGCCCCGTGGCATCGGTGCCGCCACCCGCGCCCCAGGGCACGATCAGCGTCAGCGGGCGTTCGGGATACTCGGCGAAAACCGACGGGCTGCCGCCAAGCAACAGGCTCAAGGTCGCGGCGGCGAGCGCCATGGACCGCAGGAAAGACCTTAGTGTCATGATTTTCCTCCCCATTTCACGACGTGGCGTTCTGATCGCGCCGTCGTTTGTCCATCGATTGTGCCCTCAGCGCCTTCGGCCAGCAACCGCTAATGGATCAGCGCCGCTTCCGGTTCCGCCATGGATGTCGAAGAGCTCAAGCCCACGATTCTCACGCTGCCATGGCCAAGGGCGGCACCCAACTGACCCACGGCCGCTCGTGTGGCGCATGTATCTCGAACGGTCGGGAAAGCAAGCTGGCTGGGGCGGCAGGGATCGAACCTGCGAATGCCGGTACCAAAAACCGGTGCCTTACCACTTGGCTACGCCCCATCCCGGCGGAATGTGGCGCAAAATAGCGCCCTTGACGGCGCACCGCAACGGCCTGGGCAACGCGCAGTACAGTCAGGAACAAAACAGGAAAATAGGCCGGTTTAGCGATCCCTTAGCGAATTGTCGGTTAAATCCTAAGCAATCTGGCGCGATGGCCAAGGCACGTCCGCCGGTTCGAAACAACCGCAGGCGGCGACCTTCGAGCCCGGCTCGGACGAGGTGCCGCGGGGGATCGCCACCATGATGCAAACCGTACGGAACATCATCTTCCTGCTCTTAGCCGTAATGCTCGTCGGGGTTCTCTACAAGAGAACGCAAGACGGCGGATCCGGATTCGACAGGAGTCGAAGCGCGCCGGTCGCCCAGCAAAACAGCCGGCCGGCGCTCAACGGACCCGCCTATACCGACCAGCTGGTGCTACAGCCGGACCGCAACGGCCACTACTACCTGACCGCCGAAATCCGCGGCGCCGAAATACAGTTTCTGGTCGACACCGGAGCCAGTATCGTGGCGCTCACCCGGGAGGACGCCGAACGCATCGGCCTGAGGCCGGACAGCCTCGAGTACACGGCTGCCTTCCAGACCGCCAACGGCGTGGTGCGGCAGGCGCCGGTCATGCTCGACCAGATCCGCGTCGAGGGTTTCGAGGTCAGCAACGTTCAGGCCACGGTCAGCCAGGCACCCATGGGCATGTCCCTGCTGGGCATGAGTTTCCTGAGGCGCTTGCACGGCTATCAGGTGGAAGACGGCAACCTGATACTCCGCTGGTAAACGCACATAGGAGCGCGCGCCCAGGCTCCTAGTGGTCTAAATCAGACATATGGTACCCCTAGGACGGTCTTCCGAGATCATCCGGCTGGGAGCCTATCCGAGTATTGGTCACGGGCTGCATCGGCCAGACAGACGCGAGGGCTAGGAGCGGAGGCGCGGGCGATGCCGGGCCCATCGGCAAGCCTTCGCGACGCGGCACCCGCGTTTGTCCGGCCGACCCGAAGGGCCGCGTTTTCAAGGCCTTGGGGCGTCGTCCGGCATCACCCGCGCGCGCCTTCCTACCGAGCAAACGGCAAAGGCGATCCTAGGGGTACCATATGTCTGATTCAGACCACTAGTCAGCCGGCGGCACAACCTTGCCGGACAAGACCAGCAAGGCCGGCAGTACGATCAGGCAACTCAACATGCTGAGGCTGATCGCGATGGTCAGCAGTTCGCCCATGCTTGCGGTGCCCGGATGGCTGGACAGGGCCAATGCGCCGAACGAGCCAATCGTGGTCAGCGCGCTGAACAGCACGGCCCGCGGTGTGCTGGTGTTCATCAGCGTCGTGGCCGCCTCGTTTCGACTGCGCGCCACCATGTGGACGCCGCCGGCCACGCCCAGGCCGAACAGTAGTGGCAGCACGATAACGTTGGCGAAATTGAACGGCAGGCTGAAGACGACCGTCGCGGCAACCGTGAGCAAGGCGGCGACCACCAGCGGCGCCAGCACCAGAAGACTGTCCCGGACACTGCGCAGGACCGCCAGCAAAAGCAGGGAAATCAGCAGGACCGAGATACCCGCGGCCTGAAGAAAAGCCGCGACCACGGCCCGACCAGCTTCGGTGATGATGATCGGCGCGCCGGTCGCGTCCGGCACAAGGCGCTGAACCGCGTCGACGAAGCGCAGGCGCGCCGCCCGCCCGCGCAGGTCCTCGGCCGGGTGGATCTCCACCGTGCTGCGCCCGTCGGCGGCCAGCTTGCGCCTTACCAGGGCTTCCGGCAGGTCTTCCAGCGCCACCGGGGCCGCCTCCAGCGCCTCGCCCAGCGCCGCCAGCCGG
Organism: Kiloniellales bacterium; assembly: GCA_041617155.1. Classification (GTDB taxonomy): domain Bacteria; phylum Pseudomonadota; class Alphaproteobacteria; order Kiloniellales; family JAKSDN01; genus CAMYKD01. The sequence continues at coordinate 14,850 of JBFJPL010000071.1, read as the reverse complement.
CTCGGCAGATTGGCCAGCAGCGAGCGCTCCAGTTTGACCAGCGCCGCGTCGGACGCAGCGATCCGGGCCAGGGCCGTGGCCAGCCGCTCGGCGCCGGCCGCCGCCGGCCCCTTGGCCAGCGCGGCGGCGCTCCGGCCCAGGTCGTCGAACGCCCGGCGGCGCTCCTCGGCCGAAGGCGGCGCAAGGCTCACGCCGCCCCACAGCGGCGCCAGGAAGATCGCCATGTCCTCTATGACCCGGAGCTTTTCGTCCTGTTGCCGCGGCAGGTAGTCCATCAAGGTGACGGTCTTGGCCACCTCAGGCAAGGCCTTCAGACGTTCGGCCAAGGCGGCCGCGGCCGCCGGCCCCGGGGTCAAGACGCTGACGTCGTACGGCTGCACCCGCGGATCCTCGATGATGTCCAGAAGCGTCGCCACCGAGGGGCTTTTCGGGTCGCGCAGATTGAGCGGATCGTCGTCGAAGCGCGCCCAGGGCAGGGCGGTGGCGGCCAACAGGGCGAGCAGCAGTGCACCCCAGGCGATCAGTCCGGCATGGCGCTCGACGGTCGCCTCGAGACGTCCGACCGGCAGGTCCATCGGGGCGGGTCGGCCCTTACCCGGCGGCAGAAGGGCCAGCACCGCCGGCAGCACCGTCAGATTGGCCAGCAGCGCGATGAACATGCCGACACCGGAAATCAAGCCGAGCTCCGACAGGCCGCGATAGGTGGTCGGCAGGAAGGAGAAGAACCCGATGGCTGCCGCCACCGCGGTCAGCGCAAGGGCGCCGCCGATGCCCGAAGCGGCGGCCCTCAAGGCAGCCTCGAGCGAGGCGCCGCGTTTGATCTCTTCCTCGACGCGCAGCGAGAAGTGGATGCCGAAATCCACGCTGAGCCCGATGAAAAGGACCGCGAATGCGACCGATATCAGGTTCAGTTCACCGACCGCGAGGGTTGCGAAGCCGGCGGTCCAGCAAAGCCCGGCGACCAGTGTCAGCAAGGTCCCGGCCACCAGCCGGAAGGAGCGCAGACCGACGGTCAGCAGCAGCGAGACCAGCATTAAGGACAAGAGACCTACCATGCCGATTCCGTCGCGTACGCTCTTCAGCTCATCTTGCAGCATCACCGGCTCGCCGGTTATGCCAACGCGTATGTCATCGTCGCCGGTGAACTCGAGCTCCCGGACCAGGTCGCGGATACCGGCGATCGCCGAGCCGGCCGGCTCCAGCGAGCTGTAGTCGAGCACCGGTTGCACGGTGATCAGATGGCGGTGCGATGCCGGAGCCTCCGATCGACCCGCCAGCAACCCTTGCCAGGAAAGCTTTGCCGGCCGGCCGGCGGCCATTGTCTCGACGGTCTCGGCCATGGCCTCCAGGGCCGGCGCCAGGTCGTCGGCCGCCACGTCGTCATCATTGTCCCGCGTGAGCGCCAACACCGCCGCCAGACCGCGCAGGGACATGTCCTCGTTCAGCGCGGCAAGCAGCGGCTGCGCTGCGGCCAGGCGGTCGGCCAGGGACTGGAGTTCGTCGAGCTTCAGGTAAAGCAGCCCGTTGCGCCGAAAGAAGCGGTCGCCTTCCGGGTAGAAGACGCCCCGGATTTGGTCCGGTCGGGCGGCGAGCCCTGCGGCGATCTGCCGGGCTGCGTCTTCCGCCTGCTCCGGACTCGCGGCCTCGACCACCACCAGTACCTGATGGTCCAACTGCGGGAAGGCCGCGTCCATCGCCCGGTCGTTCTGGCGGAACGGCAGGTCCTCGGACAACATGTTCTTGGTCGACGTGTTGATGCCCAGCTCGGCGATCGCATAAGCCAAGGCGGCGGCGCTGGCCAGGAGCGACAGCAACAGCACGGCGAGCGCCCCGCGCCGAGCCAAATCGACCCACTGGATAAGAATCCGCTGACCCAAGCCCGTACCCCCGGACGTCGCGCTCACCAAGCCGCCTGCCCCCGCGGTGCGTTCGCACCTATAGCGAAATGCCGTCCGCGCGACAACTGTGCCGGCGGCCGGCCTAGCCAGGCCAGGAGTTTCCCCTGGACGACGGCGAGCCGACGACCGGCAGTCCAACCAGTTGTCGGACCGGCGGAACGCCCGGGCATGAGCGACCGATCAATCGCGCCAGTGGCGGGCCAGTTTGCCATGCAGCAGAGGCGCGGCGGCGACCCACCAGCGCGGCCGCTCGGCGGCGATGGCCGCGGCAGCGGCCCTGGCTTCCGGCGGGCCGGCGAACAGCGCGAAGCAGGTGGCGCCGCTGCCGGACATGCGCGCGAACGAAGCCGCCGGCGCAGCGGCCAGCCGGTCGAGGACCTCGGCGACCGCGGGCGCCAGTTTCCGCGCCGGCGGTTCCAGGTCGTTGCGCCGCCCGGCCAGCAGCGCCGCCAGTTCAGCTGCCGTACCGGCCGTGCCGTGCCACGCCCTGCGGGGCGGGAATTCGCCCGCGCGCGCGGCGAAGATATCGCCCGTGGCCAGCGGCACGCCCGGGTTGACCAGCACCAGCCAGGCCGGCGGCAGTGGCGGCGCCCGCTCTATCACCTCGCCGATGCCGCTGACCAGGGCCGGCCGACCGTAGAGGCAGACCGGCACGTCCGCGCCCAGTGTCCGGGCGATGTCGGCCAGATCCGCCGCCGCCGGGCGAACATCCCACAGGGCGGCCAGGCCATCCAACGTGGCCGCGGCATCGGCCGAGCCGCCGCCGATGCCGGCCGCCGCCGGCAGCTGCTTGTCCAAGCTTATGTGCGCGCGCGCCGGCAGGCCGGCGTGGGCGGCAAGCGCCCGCGCGGCCCGGGCGATCAGGTTGTCCTCCGACCGCGGCAGCGCCGCGGCGAAGGGCCCGGAGGCTTCGATCTCGAGGTCGTCGGCCGGTCGGAAATCGAGGCGATCGCCGATCCCGGCAAACACGATCAGGCTGTCGATCTCGTGATAGCCGTCGGCCCTCTGGCCGGTCACCTCCAGGAAGAGGTTGACCTTGGCCCAGGCAAAACGGCTCGTTGCGGCTGCCGGCTTTGCCCCCCTCACGGACCGGTGGCCTTTGAGTCTCAGATTTTTTTCGGCTCCGCGCCTAGACCGTCCTCGATTTTCGCCTCTATGGTTGGCACGAGGTCGGCTTCGGGCTCGAGGCTGAGGGCGCGGCGCCACTGGAAACGCGCCTCCTGGCGGCGTCCGACCTTCCAATAGGCATCGCCCAGATGATCGTTGATCACCGGGTCCTGGGGCCGCAACTCGACCGCCCGCTCCAGGTAGGTCACGGCGTCGACGTAGTTGCCCAACCGGTAGTAGACCCAGCCCAAGCTGTCCGTGATATAGCCGTCTTTCGGCCGCAGTTCGACCGCCCGCACCAGGAGTTTCTGGGCATCCTCCAGATGGGTTTTCTGCTCGACCCAGGAGTAGGCCAGGTAGTTCATCACGTAGGGCTGTTCCGGCTGCAGGTCGAGCGCGGTCAGCAGATCCTTTTCGGCTCGCTCCCACTGGCCGGAGCGCTCCAGCGCGATGCCGCGGTAGTAGTGCATGGTCCAGTGCGGCGCATCCGGCGCCGCGAGGCGTTCGAAGGCCCGGTCGTAGGCGCTCACGGCCTCGGCAAATCGTTCCTGAGCCCGGAGCATGTTGCCGACTCGGAATAGTGGCTCGAAATGGCCGGGGCGTTCAGCGGCCAGGCCCTCGAGCTCACTGATCGCCTCGTCTTTGCGCTCCAGGCGCTCCAGGGCCTCGGCGATCCGCAAGCGGGCAATCCAGCCGAGCGAGGAGTTCGCATCGACCCTACGGTAGACCGCGATGGCTGCGTCGTCACGGCCCTGACTTTCGACGATTTCGCCCATGAGAACACGGGCCAAATCGAAACGCGGGTTGAGCTGGAGCGCCAGATGGATTTGGATCAGCGCCTGCTCCTCGGCCCTTTGCTGGCTGAGTATGCTGGCCAGGCTGAACAGCACCTCGGCCATTCCGGCCTTGAAATCCTTGACCGCGGGCATCGGCGTGGTGTCGGCCGACAAGCGGTCGATCGCCGGGTCGAGAATGCTCGACGAGGGTTCTTTCGCCTTGTAGCGGCCGTAGATCTCGCGCGCCTGCGCCTTGTCGCCTTGACGCTCGAAGAAGTTGCCGGCCAGCCAGCTGAGCCGTGGGAACGGCTGGCTGGCTGCCTCCAGGGCCGCCAGATAGGCCGTCTGCGCCGGGACCGGGCGGCCGGCGAGGTCGTTCAGCAGCGCCACATGAAGCTGGTAGTGCATGGCCAGATCGGCGCTGCCCTTGAGCGGCCCGATCTTCACCAGAGCGCCGTCGACATCACCCTGCCCGGCCTTCAGCCAGGCTCCGAGCACCGGCACCAGCAGCAAGCCGAGGCCCCGGTCCGGCAGACTGTCCAACAGTTCGGCCGCCGCGGCCACTTGATCGTGCTGCACCAGGTCGACGACAAGCATGAGTTTCGCCACGCTGTCGTCCGGGCTCAGCTCGACCACTTTGCGGGCCAGACGAACCGCCTGGGCATAGCGGCCATCGGCGGCAACGAGCAGGAAGGTCTGCCGCAGAAGCGTGGAATTTTCCGGGTCCTGCGCCAGGGCCCGGTTCATGAACTCCGCCGCCGAGGAGAGGTCACGCTGGCGCGCGGCGACCAGTCCGGCCAGATAGTCGCCGGAGGACGAGGTCCTGATGATCGGCCCGCCACCGGCGTTGCCGTTGGCGGCCGCCAACTGAACCGATATCGTCGCCGCCGAATAGACCGGCTGCGACGGCCCTTCGCTGCAGGCCGTTGCGAGGAGCAATGCGGCCGCTAGGGCCACAGCCGTTTTCAGGCCGCTGATTTCAGCAGGCCGGGTCGTCGACAGAGCCAATCCGCTCTCCCTCTGAAATTTGCTCCAGTCTAACCGAACGCCTGGAGGCGCCACAACGGCTCTTTGGGCCGGGTACTGCGTCGTCTTCGGCCTCGTCGGCAAGGCCACGGCCCGCGTGCAATTACAACAGAATGCCTAGTATAGCTCAAATATGAGGCATTTAGGCCTTTTCAATCTTTCCAAAAAGTAAATCTAACGATTCGAGAGCCCTAGGAGCCTGTCCGATTATTGGTCACGGGCTCCTAGCGGCCTACATGTTCGGATAGTTGGGGCCGCCGCCGCCCTCCGGGGTCACCCAGTTGATATTCTGCCGGGGGTCCTTGATGTCGCAGGTCTTGCAGTGGACACAGTTCTGGGCGTTGATCTGCAGCCGCGGATTGCCGCCGTCGTCGTCGCGCACGATCTCGTAGACCCCTGCCGGGCAGTAGCGCTGCTCCGGCGCGTCGTAGAGCGCCAGGTTGTGGTCGACCGGGATCGCCGGATCCTTCAGCTGCAAGTGGACCGGCTGGTCTTCCTCGTGGTTGGTGTTGGAGATGAAGACCGACGACAGCCGATCGAAGGTGATCACGCCGTCCGGCTTGGGATAGTCGATCTTCGGCATGTCCGCGGCCGGCTTCAGGCTTTCATGGTCGGCGTGGGCGTGGTGGAAGGTCCAGGGCGCCTTGCCGCGCAGGACCTTGAGATCCAGCCCGCCGTAGAGCATCGAGCCGTAGAGGCCCCACTTGGTGAAGGCCGGGCGGAAGTTGCGCGCGGTGTGAAGCTCGTCGTAGACCCAGGAGCCGCGGAACTTCTCCGGGTAGCTCTGCAGCACGCCATAGCCGGCATCGCCGCCTTGCAGCGCCTCGAAGGCCGCTTCGGCGGCCAGCATGCCGCTCTTCATGGCGTTGTGCGTGCCCTTGATCTTGGGCACGTTGAGGAATCCGGCGGAGCAGCCGATCAAGGCGCCGCCGGGGAAAACCAGGCCCGGAATCGACTGCAGGCCACCCTCGTTCAGCGCGCGCGCGCCGTAGGAAATGCGCTTGCCGCCTTCCAGCATGGGGCGGATCGCCGGGTGCGTCTTGAAGCGCTGCAGTTCGTGGAACGGCGAAAGGTGGGGGTTCTGATAGTCGAGCCCGACCACGTAGCCGACATAGGCCTGGTTGTTCTCCAGGTGATAGATGAACGAGCCGCCCCAGGTTTTGCGGTCCACGGGCCAGCCGGCGGTATGGATGACGGCGCCGAGCTTGTGCTTGGCGGGATCGAGTTGCCAGAGCTCCTTGAGCCCGATGCCGTAGGTCTGCGGATCGCAGTCCCGACACAGGTCGAAACGCGCCATCAGGCTTTTCGAGAGCGAGCCGCGGCAGCCCTCGCCGAAGAAGGTGTACTTCGCACGTAGCTCCATGCCCGGCTGGTAGCTGTCTTTCTTGCTGCCGTCCTTGGCCAGGCCCAGGTCGCCGGTCGCCACACCCATGACCCGGCCCTGATCGTCGTACAGCACCTCGGCCGCGGCGAAGCCCGGATAGATCTCGACGCCCAGGGCTTCCGCCTGCTCGCCCAGCCAGCGGCAGACATTGCCTAGCGACACGACGTAGTTGCCGCGGTTGTGCATCTGCGGCGGCAGGGTCCAGACCGGGACGCTCATGGAACCTGTCTCGCTCAGGAGCAGGAACTTCTCGTCGCTCACCGGCGCATTCAACGGCGCGCCCTTGTCCTGCCAGTCGGGAATCAGCTCGTTGAGCGCGCGCGGTTCGAGGACGGCGCCGGACAGGATATGCGCACCCACCTCCGAGCCCTTTTCCAGCACGCAGACCGTCACCTCGTGGCCGCGTTCGGCGCTCAACTGACGCAGACGGATCGCGGCGGCCAGACCGGCCGGGCCGGCGCCGACGATCACCACGTCGTATTCCATGAATTCACGTTCCATTGCCACGTTCCCCATCCCGCTCGGCGCCGGCCCGCCAGGCACGACGCCGTTGAACGTCATCTATGGTGAGTTGGTCGCCAGCGTCAAGGCCGAGCGGATGCCGGGCGAACAGCGCGCAGGCCCTGGCAAGTGTGCGAAATGCGGGCTAGGCTGTGGCCATGCAGAACGACCGGGACAGCAGGCTCGCGGCCCTGCAGTGGCAGATCGAGACCGGCGCGGACGAAGCTATCGGCGAGCGGCCGGTCGACCGAACCGCCACCCGCCCGGCGGCTGCACGCGAACCGGCGCCGGCAAAGCCGCGTCCGGTCGAGGCCGAGGCGGCGCTTTGGCAGCCCAAGCCGGGCAAGCTGGAGTCGAGCGAAGCGGCGCTGACCTCGGCCCGCCAGATGGCCGCCGGCGCCCGCAACCTGGCCGAGCTGAAAGCGGCGCTCGAAGCGTTCGACGGCTGCCCGCTCAAGGCAACCGCCATGAACCTGGTGTTGGCCGACGGCAATCCCGGGGCGCGCATCATGCTGGTCGGGGAAGGCCCGGGCGCCGAGGAGGACCGGAAGGGCCTGCCCTTCGTCGGCGCTTCGGGCCAGCTGTTGGACCGGATGCTGGCTTGCGTCGGCCTTGACCGCGAGCAGGTCTACATCACCAACATGCTGTTCTGGCGGCCACCGGGCAACCGCACGCCGACCGCCAGCGAGATCGCCGCCTGCCTGCCCTTCGTCGAGCGGCACATCGAGCTGGTCAACCCGGATTACCTGATGCTGATCGGCGGCATGTCGGCCAAGACCCTGCTCGGCCGCAACGAGGGCATTCTCCGCTTGCGCGGTCACTGGCAAGCCTACCAGCACGCCGGGCTGTCCCGGCCGATTCCCGCGCTGCCGAGCCTGCATCCCGCCTACCTGCTGCGCCAGCCGCAGCAAAAACGCCTGGCCTGGCGCGATCTGCTCAGCCTGAAACGGGCGCTCGACAGCGATCTCGATCCCCTATCCACCACCAGGTAAGCGCGAACCTGTCATAGGGAAACTCAGGTGTCTGACACCTTGTTTGCAGCGGCTTCCCCTCTCCCGCCGGGAGATGGCGGGGCCTGCGAAGCGGGAGGGTGAGGGCGCGTGGGTTTGCTGCGTATCGATCGACGCCCGATTCGGTTGAAGTGAACTGAACCTTAATTTCGGCAACCGACCCGCCCTCACCCTGTCCCTTGCATGTTTGTCGAAGCGTGAATCGGTGAGACATTCGTGCTGGTCTTCGGGGGGCCACCCCACGAAAGCGGCCGATTAAGGCGACCTTTGATGTGGCCCACCACAAGGTAGCAACGGGTCTGAAGGTCCCGCCTTAAGTCGTGCCGCCAAAATGACACAGGCGGTCGGCGGTCCGGCCCGTCAGGATGGCGCGCTTCGGGCCTGCCGCATTGGCCGCGCTGACAAGCGTTAACGCAATGTGAACCCAAATGGCGGCAAGCTGTATTGCGAGCGGAACACGCGTTGGCTACCTTGTTTCACACTACGAGTGGGGGTTCCTTGTCAGCAGCACCGATGACCTGCCGAGTCGCGGGCGCCGTATTCGGTACGCTTGTCGCGGCCGCGGCCAGCCTGGCGCCGGCCTGGGCCATGCCGCCACATATCGCCGTGGATACGGCGCTGGAAACCGTGACCCCGTCGCCGGAAGCGGCGCTGTCGGCGCGCTACGAGCTGGGTGAAAACGGTCTGCCGAAGGTCCTGTCGGACGACGACGCCGCGCTCTACCGCGAGATCTTCGCGCTGCAGGACCGGGGCAAATGGAAACTGGCCGAGCGCCGGATCGCCGAGCTGCGGGACCGGCTGCTGATCGGCCATGTGCTGGCCCAGCGTTACATGCACCCCACGGCCTACCGCTCCAAATACACCGAGCTGAAGCAGTGGCTGGACAGCTTCGCCGACCATCCGGACGCCAAGGCAATTCACAAGCTGGCGGTCAAGCGCCGGCCGGCCAACTACGCCTGGCCGCGCAAGCCGATCACCCATAGGTCCGAGTACACGGGGCGCGCCGCCGCGGTCGCCACGAACGACATTCCCAGCAAGCGCCTGAGCCGGTCGAAGCGCAAGCGGGCGCGCCAGATCCTCTGGCAGGTCAGGCGCTACGCGAACCGCACCCGCCTGAGCGCGGCGGAGCGCCTGCTCACGACCCGCGAAGCCGGGCGCCTGCTGACCAGCGCCCAGATCGACGACGGCCTGACCGATGTCGCCGCCGCCTGGTTCTATTTCGGCAAGGCCGACAAGGCCTATACCCTGGCCAACGCCGCGGCGGAGCGTTCCGGCCGCCACGTGTCGATCGCCCATTGGATCGCCGGCCTGGCGGCTTGGCGGCTGGGCGACCTGGCCTCGGCGGCCGGCCATTTCGAGCGCTTGGCGCTGTCGCAGAACGCTTCGGACTGGAACACCACGGCCGGCGCCTATTGGGCCGCCCGGGCGCACCTGCGCCTGCGCCAGCCCGAGGAGATGAGCCGCTGGCTGAACTTGGCCGCCGAGTCGCAACTGACCTTCTACGGCCTGCTGGCGCGCCGCTCGCTGGGCATGGAGACGCAGTTCGATTTCACGCCGCATCGCCTGACCACGGACGACGTCGAGATTCTGCTCGAGACGCGCGAGAGCAAGCGGGCGCTGGCACTGCTCCAGGTCGGCCAGAACCGCCGCGCCGAGCGCGAGTTGCTGCGCCTCAGGAACTGGAACGTACCGGAAGCGGTCGAGGCCCTGCTGTCGGTGGCCGAGCGGGCCAAGCTGCCGGCGCTGTCCTTCAAGCTGGCCAGCCGCCTGGTCGACTCGGGCCATGCCAAGCAGTCGGGCGGCAAGCTCGAGGCGGCGCTCTTTCCGATCCCGCCGTGGCGCCCGGACAGCGGCTTCCAGGTCGACCGGGCCTTGATCTACGCCTTGATGCGCCAGGAATCGGCTTTCAACCCGCGGGCCAAGAGCGGCGACGGCGCGCGCGGCCTGATGCAGCTGATGCCGGCGACCGCCGGGTACATGGCGCGCAAGAGGTTCCGCGGCAGCCGGCGCAACCAACTGTTCGATCCCGGGCTCAACCTGGACCTGGGCCAGCGCTACGTCACCTATCTCCTGTCCGACCGGCGGGTGCGGGGCGATCTGTTCCGCCTGACCACGGCCTACAACGGCGGTCCGGGCAACCTGATGCGCTGGCAGCGCCGGATGGAGTTCGACGACGACCCCCTGCTGTTCATCGAAAGCCTGCCGTCGCGCGAGACACGCTTGTTCATCGAGCGGGTACTGACTAACTTCTGGATATACCGGGCCCGTCTAGGCCAGCCGGCGCCCTCCCTGGACGCCACGGCGGCCGGCGACTGGCCCGGGTATGCCGCCCTCGACGGCGCCACCCAGGAGGTTGCCCGCTTTGAGCCGTATCGATGAATCCCGCGCCTTCCTGCCGGTCCAGATCGCGGTCGTAACCGTTTCCGACACGCGCTCCCTCAAGGAAGACAAGTCCGGCCAGATCTTGGAGGACATGATCACGACCGATGGCCACAAGGTGGTCGGCCGCGAGGTCATCCGCGACGATGCCGAACACCTGGCCGCCCGCCTGCGCGAGCTGATCGCCGACCCCAAGGTCGACGTGGTGATCACCACCGGCGGCACCGGCGTGACCGGGCGCGATGTCACGCCGGAGGCCTTCAAGGCCGTGCTGGAGAAGGAGATCGAGGGCTTCGGCGAGCTGTTCCGCTGGCTCAGCTACCAGAAGGTCGGCAGCTCGACGATCCAGAGCCGCGCCCTCGGCGGCGTGGCCGGCGGCACCTACCTCTTCGCCCTGCCCGGCTCGCCCGGCGCCTGCCGCGACGGCTGGGAAGGCATCCTGCGCAACCAGCTCGACGCCCGCCACCGCCCCTGCAACCTGGTCGAACTCATGCCCCGCCTGCAGGAGCACCTGACCGCCTAGACGCCAAGGGGCGTGAGGCGCTACGAATCCGCCTCAGGTCGGCGCCGGTGTCAACGTCGTCCAGTTCGCCGAGCAGGGCGACCCGCCGGCGCTTCAGGTTGGCGAGCGTATCGGCGCGGGCGTGCGGGCCGCCCCAGCGCACGCCCTGGAACGGCAGGCGCAGTGCCGGCCGACGGCGAGCGCCGATCAGCCAGTAGCCACCGTCGCCGGCCGGTCCCAGCACCCAGTCGTGGTCGCCCAGGCGGCGGAAGGCTTGTTCCACCTGGGCCGCGCCGATGCCCGGTATGTCCGAGCCGACGATCACCACCGGCCCCGGTGGCAGCTCGCGCAACACGCGGGCCATGCGCGCTCCCAGATCGCCCGGACCCTGGCCGATGCGCCGGCGGGCGGCGGGCCAATGGCCCTGGCCGGCACCGGCCGCGCGGTCCGGCGTCACGGCCAGCCAGCAGGTCCAGCGCGGGTCGCCGGCCAGGCGGCGCAGCAGGGCGGCCGTGGTCTGCTTGTGGAAGCGCCAGGCGGCCAGCGCACCGACGTCGCGCGCCAGGCGCCGCTTGACCGCGCCCAAGTGCGGCGCGCGGGCGAACACCACGAGGTGGCGGCGGTGTCGCGGCGTCATCCGTAGAGCCGCCTGAGCCAGGCCGGCGGCAGGCCAAGGAAGTAGAGCGTGAGCAAGGTCAGGTTGCGCAGCGGCCGGGCCCACCAGCCGTCGCGCCGGTAGCGCGCCGCCGAGGTGACCGCCCGGCCGGCCAGGGCGACCAGCCGGCGCCGGCCGATGCGGCGAACCAGCTCGACGTCCTCCATCAAGGGCAGGGGCCGATAGCCGCCGACCCGGTCGTAGAAGCGGCGCGCGATCAGCAGTCCCTGGTCGCCGTACGGCAGCCCGAGCCGCCGGGCGCGCCAGTTGGCCAGCCGCTCGATCCGCCGGGCCTGGGGCGCCGGGTCGTCGAGCGCCAGCGGGAAATAGCCGGCGCGTTCGGCCTTGTCCGGATCGGCCAGGAAGCGTCCGACCGCCTCGGACCAGCCGGCCGAGAGGCGGGTGTCGGCATGAATGAAAAGCAGCCAGTCGCCGGCGGCGGCTTGGGCCCCCGCGACCAGCTGGCGGCCGCGCCCTGTGGCCCCGGCCTCGACCACTTTGGCGCCGGCCGCTTCGGCGAGGCCACTCGTGCCGTCGCGCGACGCGCCGTCGACCACCAGCACCTCGCGGACCAGGCCGGCCGCGCGCCCTTCCTCCAGCGCCGCCAGCGCGGGCGCTAGGGTGGCGGCGGCGTCGAGCGCCGGGATGACGATGGAGAGCAGGGGTTGCGCCATGGTGCGGGTCATAGCATAGGCTGGCCGGCCAAGCGTAGAGCCCAGTGCTGTCGCAATAGGTTGGTGCTGGTGGCGCGGCGTTCCCTCTCCCCTTGGGAGAGGGACAGGGTGAGGGCGGGTTGGTTTCTTGGATCACGAGCCGCCGCACATCGAGCGGCTCCAGCGCCAACAAGCGACCGAACCACGCGCCCTCACCCTCCCGCTCCGCGCGGCCCTCCCTCTCCCGAGGGGAGAGAGCAATCAGGCGTACCTGACAAATGTTCTTGTTATGTTCTTATCTTTGATCTAACATAGCCGCCATGGACGAGAGCCTGCCAGATGTTGCGATCAAGGGGCGCGGCGCGCTCAGCAACCGGAGCGGCCGCTTCGAGCCCTACAGCCGGGTCGCCACGGACGACGGCTGGTCCGAAACGGACGAGGCGCCGACGCCGCGGCCGGCCACCCGGGTGACCGCCGATCACAGCCGCTCGGTGATCGCCCGCAACACCTCGCCCGACGTGCCCTTCGACCGCTCGATCAACCCCTACCGGGGCTGCGAGCACGGCTGCGTCTACTGCTTCGCGCGGCCGAGCCACGCCTGGTTCGGGCTGTCGCCGGGCCTCGATTTCGAGACCCGGCTGCTGGCCAAGCCCGAGGCCGCGGCGATCCTCGAGGCGGAGCTGGCCAAGCCGCGCTACCGCCCCGCGGTGATCGCGCTCGGCACCAACACCGACCCCTACCAGCCGATCGAGCGCGAGCTCGAGATCACCCGCCGGGTGCTCGAGGTGCTGTGGCGCACCCGCCACCCCATGACCATCGTCACGAAGTCGGCTTTGGTGCTGCGCGACCTCGACATCGTGGCGCCGATGGCCGAGGCGGGGCTCGCCCGGGTCATGATCTCGGTCACCACGCTCGACCCGGTGCTGGCGCGCAAGATGGAGCCGCGCGCGCCGACCCCCGCGCGGCGCCTCAAGGCCCTGGCCGAGCTCAATCGCGCCGGTGTGCCGGCCGGCGTGCTGGCCGCGCCGATGATCCCGGCGCTCAACGACAGCGAGCTGGAGACGATCCTCGAGACCTGCACCGAGGCCGGGGCCGAGACCGCCGGCTACTTGCTGCTGCGCCTGCCGCTGGAGATCAAGGAGCTGTTCGCGGAGTGGCTGGAGACGCACTTCCCGGAGCGCAAGGCGCACGTGCTCAGCCTGATCCGCCAAGCGCGCGGCGGCCAGCTGTACCAGGCCCAGTTCGGCCTGCGCATGAAGGGCAGCGGCGCCCACGCCGAGCTGCTCGAACGCCGCTTCCGCCTGGCCTGCAAGCGGCTCGGGCTCAACCGCAACGACTGGCAGCTCGACTGCGCGCAGTTCCGGCCGCCGAAACGCGAAAGCCCGCAGCTCACCCTGCTCTGAGAGCCGGATGCGAAAAGCATCGCATCAGATTATGAGCTTGGCGAGCCTCGCTGGCACAGTGTCATCGCCGGACTTGATGCGGCGATCCAGAACAAGCCGGTCTCAGGCGCCGGCCTGGATCACCGGGTCGAGCCCGGTGATGACAAACCGGTCCATGCGAAATTGCTGTTTGCATGTAACTCGTTTCAGGCCGGACACCAAATCCGAAAAGGTCCCTTGGCGCTTGAGTTTTAAGAGACCGCTCAGCGGTTTCTGATAGAATCCGCCGCCATGGAGTCGGTGCACGACCATAGCCAGTTGACCGGCCTCGCCATCGTCGCCTTGGCGGCGCTGCTTTGCGGCATGGTGATGCGGCGCTTCAACCAGCCGGCGATCGCCGGCTACATCCTGGCCGGCGTCCTGCTCGGCCCGTCCAGCGTCAGCCTGGTGCAGGACCGCCAGACCATCCAGCAGCTCGCCGAGCTCGGCGTCCTGATGCTGCTGTTCCTGATCGGCATGGAGCTGTCGCTGCGCGGCTTCCGGGCGATCTGGAAGATCGCCGTGGCGGCCACGCTGCTGCAGATCGCGATCGCGCTCTTGGCCATGTTCGGGCTCGGCCAGCTGCTCGACTGGGATCTGCCCCAGGTCATCCTGCTCGGTTTCGTGGTGGCGATCTCGAGCACCGCGGTCGCCATCAAGATGCTGCAGGACATCGGCGAGCTGCGCACCCGGGTCGGCCAGATCACGGTCGGCGTGCTGATCGGCCAGGACCTCGCGGTGGTGCCCATGATGCTGATCGTCGAGTCCTACGGCGTCGGCGGCACGATCGGCATCGAGGCGATCGCCAAGATCGTCCTTTCGCTCGCCTTCCTGGCGCTCTTGATCGTCTATCTGAGCCAGCGCCAGCGAATCCGTCTGCCCTTCGCGCGCATGGTCGGCAGGTCGGTCGACCTGACCCCGCTGGCCGGTCTCGCCTTCTGTTTCGGGGCGGCGGCGGTCTCGGGCCTGCTCGGCCTGTCGGCCGCCTACGGCGCCTTCCTGGCCGGGCTGGTGATCGGCAACTCGACCAGCCGGCGCATCATGATCCACCATACCGCGCCGATCCAAAGCGTGCTGCTGATGGTCTTCTTCCTGTCGATCGGCCTGCTGATGGACCTGCGCTTCATCTGGGACAACCTCTGGACCGTGCTCGCCCTGGTCGGCTTCATCACGATCTTCAAGACGGCGGTCAACGTCGGCCTGTTCGGCCTTCTGGGCGAGCCCTGGCCGCGCGCCTTCCAGTCCGGTGTGCTGCTCGCCCAGATCGGCGAGTTCTCCTTCATCCTGGCGGCGCTTGGCGTCGGCGTCGGCGCGGTCTCGCCCGGCAACTACCGCCTGATCGTCGCGGTCACCGTGCTGTCCCTGGTGATCAGCCCGTTCTGGCTCGAGACCTCGCGGCGCCTGCACCGGATCGCCCTGATGGGCATAACCTCGCCGCGCGAGTTGCTGCGCCTGACCTATGGCCGGGAGGCCAGCGTCCTGTTCCGCTCGACCCGCAAGGCCGAGGATCGCATGGTCGACCTCGCCGCCGGCGCGAC